>NZ_BAAAUV010000001.1:253503-647346 GCF_039534125.1 Actinocorallia longicatena
TCCGCGATCACAGCGATCAGCACAACCCCAGGAGGAACCAGCCTCTACCTCGTCGGATCAGACGAAGGACACGGCGGCGGACGCGTCTGGACGAACTTCTACCCCAGCCCGGAACATCCGGACCAATGGACCGGCTGGTTCCCCCTCGCCGACAATGTCTTCCCCGTGCCACAGGGATGACGTGGAGAGGCCGGGAGGTCAGCCGCCCGCGACGCTCGGAAGGATCATGATCTCGGCGCCGTCCGGGACCTTCGCCTCCTCGCGGCCGAGGGCCCTGCAGTCGTCGCCGTCGACATAGAGGTTGACGAAGCGCCGCAGCTCACCGCGTTCGGTGATGATCCTGCGGGCCAGGCGGGGCCATCTCTCGGCGATCTCGGCGAGCACGGCTCCGACCGTCCCGGCGGCCGCGACGGTGAGACGGCCCTCGTCGCCCGCCTCGGCCCGGAGCGCGCTCGGCAGGATCACCGTGACGCTCATATGACGGCCGCCCGCACGCACGTGACGTCCGGCAGGTGCGCGGCGACCCGGACCCAGCTGTCACCCTCGTCGGCGCTGGCGAACACCTCACCCGACCTGCTGCCGAAGTAGACCCCGGCCGGATCGGCGTCGTCCACGCACATCGCGTCGCGCAGGATCGTCGGGTAGAACGGCTCCTCCGGCAGGCCCTCGGTGAGCGCCTCCCAGGTCTCGCCCGCGTCCTGCGACCGGTAGACGCGGCAGCGGTGGCCGACGGGGTAGCGGCCGTTCTCGTCGCCGTTGATGGGGAAGCTGTAGATGACGCCGCCGCGGCGCGGATGGGCGACCATGACGAAACCGAAGTCACCGGGCAGACCGTCGGCGATGGAGTTCCAGGTGTCGCCGCCGTCGTCGCTGCGGTAGACGCCGCAGTGGTTCTGCAGGTAGAGGCACTCGGGGTTCTCCGGGTCCCTGGCGACCTTGTGGACGCACTGCCCGAACTCGGGGAACCGCTCCGGCTGGAACACCACCTCGATGCCGGTGTTGTGGGCCGTCCAGGACGCGCCGCCGTCCTCGGTCTTGTAGACGCCGCCGGTGGACATCGCGACCAGGACCTTCTCCGGGTCGGCGGGGTGCGGCAGGATCGTGTGGATGGCCTGGCCGCCGAAGCCCTCGCCCCACTCGGGGCGGTGCGGGTGGTCCCACAGGGCCCGGCCGAAGGTGAAGGTCGCGGCGTCGTCGTCGGAGGTGAACAGCGCCGAGGGCTGGGTGCCGGCGTAGATCCGGCCGTCCGGTCCCACGGTGATCTGCCAGACGCGCTCCAGCGAGGTGCCGGTGTCCTCGGGGAAGGCGATCGCGGTCTGCTCGCCCTCCTTCCAGGTGGCGCCCTGGTCCTCGCTGATCGCCAGGCCGGGGCCGAAGATCGGATTGCTGACGCCCGCGAGCAGCCGTCCTCGGCGGGAGTCGAAACAGAAGCTGTAGATCTCCGAGAACGGCAGATGGGGACCACTGACGTCCCAGGTGAGCCGGTCCTCGGAGCGGGCCAGGAACAGGCCTTTCACGGTACCGATGGCTAGCAGGACGGACATGTGACCTCCTCGGAAAGGGAGACCGGTCACCCGAACAACTCAGCGCGCAACCGGGCTGGAGCTTCCACCATGGACGGCCCGTACCAGGTGAGGTGACGGCCGCCGACCAGACACCAGCGTATGCCGGGAAATGCCTCGGGCCCGTCAAGTTCGGTGAAACGGTAGGGCTCGTCGGGGAGCACGACGAGGTCCGGTTCCGTCCGGTTCAGGGCCTCGATGCCTACTTTCGGATAGCGATCGGGGTGGTCCGCGTAAAGGTTCCGAACCCCCAGCCTGGCGAGCACGTCCCCGGTGAAGGTGCCGCTCCCGACCACCATCCACGGGCGCCGCCAGATCGGGACGACCGCCGTGAGCGTCCGATCGGGCGGCGGCAGATCCCAGGCCGCCTCGGCCTCGGCCAGCCAGCCGGGCGGCGCCAGGCCCAGGCCGTCACGGAAGAGCCGGCGCAGTTCCGCGAAGGCCTCGTCGACCGTCGTGATCTCGGTGACCAGGACCTCGACCCCCGCGCCCCGCAGCGCCTCGACGTCCTCCCGCCGGTTCTCCTCCTTGTTCGCCACGACCAGATCGGGCCGAAGCCCGATGATCCTCTCCAGATCGGGGTTCTTGGTCCCCCGCACCCGCGCGACCTCGAGCCCGGCCGGATGCGAGCACCAGTCCGTCGCCCCGACCAGCCACCCGCTCCCCGCCAGGCTCTCGGTCAGCGACGGCACGAGCGAGACGACCCGCATCAGATGTTGCGGCGGTACTGGCCGCCGACCTCGAAGAAGGCCTCGGTGATCTGCTGGAGGGAGCAGACGCGGGCGGCGTCCATGAGGGAGGCGAAGGCGTTGCCGTCGTTCTGGACGACCTCCTTCAGGCGGCGCAGGGCGTCCTGGGACTCGGCGCGGTGGCGCTCCTGGAAGCCGCGCACGCGGTCGAGCTGGGAGCGCTTCTCGGCCTCGGTCGCGCGGGCGAGCTCGACCGGGCCGTGGCCGGTCTCCCCGGCCGGGTTGCGGAAGGTGTTGACGCCGATGATGGGCAGGCTGCCGTCGTGCTTGCGCTGCTCGTACAGCATCGACTCGTCCTGGATCCGGCCGCGCTGGTAGCCGGTCTCCATCGCGCCGAGCACGCCGCCGCGCTCGCTGATGCGCTCGAACTCCGCCAGCACGGCCTCTTCGACGAGGTCGGTGAGCTCGTCGACGACGAACGCGCCCTGGAGCGGGTTCTCGTTCATCGACAGCCCCCACTCCCTGTTGATGATCATCTGGATGGCGAGGGCGCGGCGGACCGATTCCTCCGTCGGGGTCGTGACGGCCTCGTCGTAGGCGTTGGTGTGCAGGCTGTTGCAGTTGTCGTAGAGCGCGGTCAGCGCCTGGAGGGTGGTGCGGATGTCGTTGAAGTCCATCTCCTGGGCGTGCAGCGATCGTCCCGAGGTCTGGATGTGGTACTTCAGCTTCTGGGCCCGCTCGTTCGCGCCGTACTTGTCCCGCATCGTGACGGCCCAGATCCGGCGGGCGACCCGGCCGAGGACGGTGTACTCGGGATCCATCCCGTTGGAGAAGAAGAACGAGAGGTTGGGCGCGAAGTCGTCGACGGCCATCCCCCGCGCCAGGTAGGCCTCCACGTAGGTGAAGCCGTTGGCGAGGGTGAAGGCGAGCTGGCTGATGGGGTTCGCGCCCGCTTCGGCGATGTGGTAGCCGGAGATCGAGACCGAGTAGAAGTTGCGGACGCCCTGCTCGGTGAACCACTGCTGGATGTCGCCCATCATCCGCAGCGAGAACTCGGTGGAGAAGATGCAGGTGTTCTGGCCCTGGTCCTCCTTGAGGATGTCGGCCTGGACGGTGCCACGCACGGTCTGGAGGGCCCGGATGCGGATCTCCGCCGCCTCGCCTTCCGACGGCGCCCGTCCGTTCTCCTCCTGGAACCGGTCGAGGCCCTGGTCGACCGCGGTGTTGAGGAAGAAGGCGAGGATCGTCGGCGCGGGGCCGTTGATCGTCATCGAGACCGAGGTGGTGGGCGAGACCAGGTCGAAGCCGTCGTAGAGGGCCTTCATGTCCTCGAGTGTCGCCACCGAGACCCCCGAGGTGCCGACCTTGCCGTACACGTCGGGACGCTCGTCGGGGTCGCGTCCGTACAGGGTGACGGAGTCGAAGGCCGTGGACAGCCGGGTCGCCTCGGCGTCGGCGGACAGGAGCTTGAAGCGGCGGTTGGTGCGGAACGGGTCGCCCTCGCCGGCGAACATGCGGGCCGGGTCCTCCCCGTCGCGCTTGAAGGGGAAGACCCCGGCGGTGAAGGGGAAGCGTCCCGGCAGGTTCTCGGCGCGGAGGAAGCGCAGGAGCTCGCCGTGGTCGGTGAAGCGCGGCAGCGACACCCGCCGCACCCGGTTGCCCGAGAGCGTCTCGCGGGTCAGCGCCGTGCGGATCTCGCGGCCGCGCACGGTCACGACCTGCTCGTCCCCGGCGTAGGCCTCGACCGTCGCGGGCCAGTCCGCCAGGAGTTCGGCGTCCGGTGCGGGCACGTCCGCGCGGGCGGCCCGCAGGAGCGTCTCGACCCGCTCGGCCGCGGGGGCGGCGTCGCCGAGCGCGGCGAGCTCCCGGTGGGCGGTGTCCAGGTGCTGGGCGCGGCGGGCCGCGGCGGCCGACGTCTCGGTGGCCGCGTGGTAGGAGCGGACGGTGTCGGCGATCTCGGCGAGGTAGCGGACCCGCGCCGCCGGGACGGTCTGCGCCGTGCGGGTCGAGGCCTTGACGTCCACCTCCGGCAGGACCCCCGGCTCCAGCGGCAGCCCGTGCCCGCCGAGCAGCTCCTTGAGGTGCTGGTAGAGCGCGGTGACGCCGTCGTCGTTGAAGGTGGCGGCGCTGGTGCCGAAGACCGGCATGTCGGTGGGCCGGGCGGAGAAGGCCTCGCGGTTGCGGACGAGCTGGCGGGAGACGTCGCGCAGGGCGTCGGCGGCACCGCGGCGCTCGAACTTGTTGATGGCCACGGCGTCGGCGAAGTCGAGCATGTCGATCTTCTCGAGCTGGGAGGCCGCGCCGAACTCCGGGGTCATGACGTACAGCGAGACGTCGACCAGGGGGACGATCGCGGCGTCGCCCTGGCCGATGCCGGGCGTCTCCAGGACGACCAGGTCGGAGGTCGCCTTGGCGGCCTCGATGATCGCCTCGATGTTCTCGGGGAGCTCGCGCGCGCCCCTGGTGGCCAGGGAGCGGAAGAACACGCGGTCGCCGTCGAGGGAGTTCATCCGGATGCGGTCGCCGAGCAGGGCTCCGCCACCGCGCCGCCGGGTGGGATCGACGGCCAGCACGGTGACGCGCGGCTTGTCCTGCTGGTCGAGGCGGAGCCTGCGGATCAGCTCGTCGGTCAGGGAGGACTTGCCCGATCCGCCCGTGCCGGTGATCCCCAGCACGGGCACCCGCCGCTGTCCCGCCGTCAGGGCGGGGTCGAGGGGGCGGCCCGCCTGGAGGCAGGTGAGGGTGCGGGCGAGGGCGTGGCGGTCCCCGGACAGGACGGCGTCCGCGGCCGCCGGTTCGGCGCTCAGGTCGACGTCGCAGGAGGCGATCAGCTCGTTGATCATTCCGGGCAGGCCGAGCCGCTGGCCGTCCTCGGGAGAGAAGATCCGCACTCCGGCGGCCGACAGCCGGGCGATCTCGTCCGGGACGATCACTCCCCCGCCGCCGCCGAAGATCTTGACCTGGCCGGCGCCCGCCTCGGCGAGGGCCTGCGCGAGGTACTCGAAGTACTCGACATGGCCGCCCTGGTAGGAGCTGACCGCGACGCCCTGGGCATCTTCCTCGATCACCGCGGCGACGACCTCGCGGACCGATCGGTCGTGGCCCAGATGGACGACCTCCGCCCCCTGGGACTGCAGGATCCTGCGCATGATGTTGATCGCCGCGTCGTGGCCGTCGAACAGCGAGGCCGCGGTCACGAACCGCACCGGGTGCACGGGCTTGTGCAGTCCCATCGAGATCTCCAGGTCCGGTAGAGAGATACTTTGAAGTCCAATAGTTAGGCATTAAAGTATTTCCCATGACGCGCCCCGTCAAGGACTACGGTGATCACGTGACGTTCGATCCGCTCGCCGAGGCCTACCGCCAGTGGCAGGACCGCTGGCCCGACCACGCCGACCACATGGCGGCCGTGACCTCGGTGATGCGCGTCCAGCAGCTGCTCCTGAGCCGGATCGAGGCCATCCTCAGGCCGCACGGCCTGACCTTCGCCGCGTTCGAGGCGATGCGCCTGCTCGCCTTCAGCCGGACCGGCTCCCTGCCGATGGGCAAGATGGGGCAGCGCCTCATGGTCCACCCGGCCTCGGTCACCAACGTCATCTCGCGGCTGGAGAAGCGCGGCCTCGTCACCCGCACCCCCTCCCCCGCCGACCGTCGCGTGGTCCTCGCCCAGATCACCGATGACGGCCGCCGCGTCATCGAGGAGGCGACCGCGGCCCTGCACGAGGCCGACTTCGCCCTTCCCGACCTCACTCCCGACCAGGCCGCGGCCCTCACCCGGGCCCTGCACACCCTCCGCATCTCGGTCGGCGACCTCGGCTGAGCCGTCACTGGGGGCGGGCGGTGAGCCGGGCCAGGTCGGTGAGGACCTCCGAGGCCGCCGTGGGGTCCAGCGTGCCGAACGCCGGGGCGGGCCCGTCCTGCGGGGACGGACGATCGGTGATCCGGATACGGGTGAGGTGCTGGGGCGGGCGGTGTCCCGCGTGGGGGATGCCGGGGGCGAACTCGACGACCAGGTGGGCGCCGCCGGGCAGGGGCCGGGAGATCCATTGTTCGAGGCCGTCGCGGCGTTCGCCGCTGCGCCAGCCGCGGTTCTTGAGGGACAGCAGCCGGCCGGCGGGGACCCGGTGGCCTTCGAAGCGGTGCAGATGGGAGGCGTCGCGCTCGGCGTCGGACAGCCGGGCGACGGGCCGTTCGAGCTGGGCGAAGGGCTGCGGCACGCCCGCAAGCGCCGTGCACCACTCGCGGGCGAAGACGGCGAGGCCGAGGGGATGCGGCAGGTCGACCGGCCCGGACAGAACGACCGCCGCTCCCCGGAGGTCCTCGTAGGCGCCGTTCCCGGTGACGCGGAACTCTCCGGCGGGGCAGCTCCACACCAGACGGCGGACGAGAGGCCCGGTCAGCGGGTGCGCGGCCAGGGCGCGGAACTCCTCGGGCGTCCAGAGCCGGTGCTCGATCATGGCCCGTTCGAGCCTGCGCGCCTCGGCGGCTGCCACGAGCCGGACGTCGGCCTCCAGCCGTCGCTCCCCCGCAGGCCCGCCGGACGCCGGACCCGGCAGCGGCCGGGTGCCCGGGACGAAGGTGCGGAGGAACGGCCCGAAGTCCAGGACGGCGCCGTCGAGCCGGACCGTCCCGTCCGCGGCCAGGCCCAGCTCCGGGACGAGCCGGTCGAGCAACTGGTCGGCGGTCAGGCCGAGGCCCTGCGCCGCCCGCGCGAGCCGCTCCCTCGCCCGTCTCCTCAGGACCTTGAACCGGGCGAGCACCGCGATCTCGGCGAGCAGCCGCAGGGACGTCCCGGTGCCGATGGCTTCCAGCACGCCGAGCCCCTCGACGGCCTGGGGATGGCAGCGCCGCCCCGGCCAGTCGCGGATGATCGGGGCCAGCCGCAGGGCGGTCGTGTCGTCCCCGATCCGGCCCAGGCAGGTGAGCGCCCACGTGCCGCTGAACGGCATGCCCACCGCCCGCCACGCCTCGAACTGCGCCCAGCCGAATCCGGCGAGCGAGGCACGGTCGACGGCCTCCCGCACCGCGTCGCCCCGCCCGCTCGCCAGCAGGGCCTGGACCTCGCGGACCGCGTCCTGCGGGAGCACCGCGCCTCTCCCCCGGACGCGGATCCGCGGCAGGACTCCGGGGTCGGCCCACTCCTCCATCCGGACCGGCCCCCCGGACGCCCTGAGCAGGCCGGGCAGATCCCGGGGCCGGGCCACGGGAAGCCGCCCGTGCATTCCCGCCCGCGCCCTGAGCCGGTCGTCCTGCAGTTCCGGGAAGGCCATGAGGTGGAAGTGCAGGAGATGGCGAGCCGCCTCCGACGGATCGTCCCCGAGCAGCCGCGCCGCCCGGACCGGGAACCTGCGGGTCGCCTCCCGCAGCTCCGCCGACCCCTCCCGGTCGCCGTGGTAGCGCAGCAGCAGCCGGTAGGCCCGGTCGCCGGGCAGATGGCTCAGCGCTCGGAACAGCAGCGCGCGATGGCGGACCCGGGTGAGACCGGGAAGCCGTTCCTCCAGCAGGACGGCCAGATGCTCACCGAGGCCCTCGGCGAGGGTGGCGAGCTTGGCGGGGTCGATCAGATCCCCCGGCCACGTGACCTCGAAGCCGGGCGCCCTGGTCTGCTCCGGCGTGTGCACCATCAGATGGATCAGTGACCTGAGGTGGGCGTTCACCGGCGGCCCCGCGCAGACCTCGTCGACCCACGCCGTCTCGTTCGGGGCCAGGTAGGCGATCAGGGTGTCCTCGGCCCTGCTCCGGTGCCGGAGCCCGGCCAGCGTCTCGAGCACCTCGCGATGGACGTCCTCGTCTGCCGCGGCGATCCGGGCCCGCACCGCGAGCGCGAACCGGGGATGCCGGAACCCTCCCCCTCCGGCCCCTTCGAGCGCGACCACCATGCGGGCCGCATCCACGCATCCGAGCCCGCTCTCCTCACGGCCCGGCACCACCGGCGGAACGGCCCCGCCCCTCCGCGGATGCAGCACCGGCAGCCACTCGGGCGGAAACGGGGCGCTCACGCCTTCACTCTAGGACGGGCTTCGGCACGGGCGTGGTCGCTCAGGCCGCCCGGTAACCGGGATCTCCTCCACCCGGTCCTGCACGTTCCGTGAAACGGCCGGTTCGCCTCCGCCATCCCCGAGCGGAAATCGAGTAGGGGCGTACTCACGCCGGGCGAGGCCCGCACGGGCGATGATCTGGGCATGAGAGTGCTGCTCGCCTGGATGTCGCTGCTCGTGCTGCTCGTGCCGGGGCCCGCGGTGGGGGCGGAGGGTCCGCTGACGCGGCACCGGTCCGCGGGCGGGATGGAGTATCTGCTGGCGGTGCCGGAGGGGCGGGGGGACGTTCCGCTGATGGTGTTCCTGCACGGGTGCGGTGCGGACCCGGCGGCCTACGGGCTGCAGGAGTTCGGGGAGCGGGCGGGGTTCGCCGTGCTGCTTCCGCTTCAGGGCGGTCCGGAGGGCTGCTGGGACTGGGTGGGCGACCGGCGCCGGGGGGCGGGGCAGCTCGCGGAGATCGCCGCGGTGACCGCCGAGGTCGAGGACGGCCATCCGATCGACGCCGCGCGTGTGTTCGCGGCCGGGCACTCGGCGGGGTCGGGGATGACGGCCAACCTCGTCTCCGCCTATCCGGAGGTGTACGCGGCCGCCGGGTTCGTCGCGGGCTGCGGGCGGTGGGTCTGCTCGGACGTCACGGGGGCGCTCGCCCACGCCGAGATGGGGGCGCGGGCCCGGCCGGTCCCCGCCTACATCGTCTGGGGCACCGCCGACCAGACCAATCCCTACGCGTCGGGGCGTCTCCAGCTCCTGCGGTGGCTCGGCATGAACGACCGGGCCGACGACGGCCGGCTCGACCTGTCGGTCCCCCGGCTTCCCACGGGCCTGGCCTGGCACGGCCCGGACGGCTCCCGTCCGGCGTTCACCGTCGAGACCTACCGTTCGGCGTGTGCCCCGGTCGTCTTCGCCTCCGGCCACGGGATGGGCCACATCCCCGACTTCACCTGGCCCGACGTCCTTCCCGCCATGACCGCCTTCCTGCTCGCCCATCCGCGCACCCCGGCCTGCTGAGACCGTCAGGGGCAGCGGCCCTCGCGGACGAAGAGGGCGACCTCCCCGCCGGGGGTCCACGTGCGGCCCGCCTGGGGCTGCTGGCTGCGGACCGCGTCGCGGACGGCGCCGTTCTCACAGACCACGGCGTGGCCGTAGCCCGCGGCGCGCAGCAGGGTCGCGGCGCGGGCCACGGGCAGGCCGACGACGTCGGGGACGACCCCTGGAGTGATCTTCGCACCGGGAACGGTCCTGGCCGGGGCGGACCTGGGCCTGAGGGCGGGTGACTTCGAGCCGGCCGGTGGCATCGCGCGCGGGGCGGGCGGCGGGGTGGTCTCGGGTTCCGGCACCGGATCCGGGACGACCGCCGCGGGGCTCTGCGCCGTCTGCGGGATCCGGTCACGTGCCTCCGGGTCGTCCGCGAGCAGCAGGTACAGTCCCGCCGCGAGGGAGACGATGGTTCCGGCCACGACCACGGGCCGGGGCCCGCGCCGCTTCGGTCCCGGCCTGCGGTGCCGGGGGCCCTCGATCACTTGCATCTCAGCAGGATTCCGGGCGAAGCGGCCTGTGCGCATGGTTATGCCGAATCACGCATCGTCCCCGGCGGAGCGGGTCTCCGCCACGTGGCGCCGGCGGAAGGCGCGCGCCTTCTCCCTGTTGCCGCACTCCGCCATCTGGCACCAGACGCCGGAGCGGTTGCGCGAGTGATCGTAGAACGCCCAGCGGCAGTCCGCCGCCGGGCAGACCCGCAGGCGTGCCCAGGTCCCCTCCAGCACGGAGACCCCGACGGCCGCCAGGAGCCCGCCGAGCACGGCGATCAACCCGGTGCCCGGGCGGGGCGCCGGGAGCCCGCCGGGGAAGCGGATCCTGACGTCGGCGTCGGCGGCGAGCGCGTCCAGGACGGCGGCGTGCGCGGGATCGGCCTCCTGGCCGGTGTTGAGGCCCGCCAGGGTGCGCAGCGCCTCCCTGACCTCGACCGCCCGCAGCCGGTCCGGCTCTCCCAGCCCGGTCAGCCCCGACCATGCGGCCAGGCCGGGAAGGTCGGCGAGCACGTCCGTGCCGCGCTCCAGGTCCCAGGTGTTGACGAAGGCGCGGACCTCCTCCAGGCCGCCCGGAGCGTCCTGGCGCTTCCCCGCATGACTAACCATCTATCCAGTTTATCGGTTACGCTCGCGAAATGGACACGAAACGGGCCGGACTGGGCGCGGTACTCCTCGCGGTGGCGCTGTGGGGCGTCGGCGGAACCGTGGCGG
The DNA here is from genome assembly GCF_039534125.1 of Actinocorallia longicatena. Taxonomy (NCBI): domain Bacteria; kingdom Bacillati; phylum Actinomycetota; class Actinomycetes; order Streptosporangiales; family Thermomonosporaceae; genus Actinocorallia; species Actinocorallia longicatena. Next base: position 264,033 of record NZ_BAAAUV010000001.1, read on the forward strand.
GCGACCTGTTCGAGCACGGGGTCGCCCCCCTGGAGCTGGTCTCGGTGCGCATGTGGACGGCCGCGGCCGGTCTCCTCCTGATCGTGCTGCTGCGCCGCGAACGGCTCAGGGTGGGCTCGGAGTGGCCGGCCGTCGTCGGGTTCGGGCTCGGCGTCGCGGTCGCCAGCGCGGCCCTGTTCCTGTCGATCTCCCGGCTGCCGGTGGCCGTGGCGCTCGTACTCCAGAACCTCGCACCCGCCTTCATCCTCGGCTGGACCGCGATCGTCACCCGCCGGCGGCCGTCCCGGCGGGTCGTCCTGGGGATCGCGCTGGCCCTGGGGGGCGTGGCCTTCGTGGTGGAGCTCCCCACCGCACCGCTCGACCGGATCGACCTGCTCGGCGTCGTGTACGGCCTGCTGACGGCCGTCGCGGTCGGCGTCTACTCGCTGCTGGGCGAGCGGGCGGTGAAGGCCTGCGGGGCGATGACGGCCAACACCTGGGCGTTCGGCGTCTCGGCGGTGCTGTGGATCGTCTACCAGGTGCCGCACGGCGTTCCCGCGATCGCCGTGGACCGTTCCCATCTGACGACCGCCGTCCTGATCGGCCTCTTCGGCACGCTGATCCCCTTCCTGCTCTACTCCTGGGGCATCAGGAGCGTCGGCGCGACCCTGGGCGCGGTCAACATGTCGCTGGAACCGCTGTTCGGGGCCGCGCTCGCCTGGGCGTGGCTGGGGCAGGCGCTGACCCCGGCGCAGATCGCCGGGGCCGCGGTCGTCCTCATCGCGCTGGTCGACGTGCAGGTTCAGGCGGGACGCACCTGGAAGTCGTCGGCCTCGAAGGTCGTGTTGTCCGAGCGGAGCCCGACCGCGCCCGGTTCGAGGATCGGCGGGCCGCCCTCGCCCTTGTCGGAGACGGTCAACAGCACCTTGCCTCCCTGAGTGACACTGATCTGCACCGCCCCGCCGACCGTCTTGCTGGTGGCGGTGAAGCTCTGCCACTGGTTCGCCGGGACCTGGTAGCCGACGCTGCCCAGCTCGTAGTACGTTCCGCCGTTGGCCGGGTCGGGACCACCGGGCAGCTTCTTCTTGATCACGATGCGGTTGTCGCGCCGGTTCACCGACACCACGTACAGCTTGAACTGGTCGACGTGGCGCAGCCAGATGTGGATGCCGTCGGTCGCGGCGCCGCCCCCGGTGTTGCCGAGGTGGCGCAGCCGGACCGAGACGGACACGTCGGTGAAGTCGTGCCGGACGGTGTTGGCGCGGAAGATCGGGCTGTTGGTCCAGCCGACGCCGCCGCGGCGGACGAACTGGCCGCTGGTGACCTGCCAGCCGGAGCCGTCGCCGTCGCCGAAGCCGTCGGTGAACACGGTCTGGCCCTGGGGCTGCTGGCCGGGTGCGGGCTTGTCCTGGTCCTGCGGGGTCGTGGGCGTCGCTCCGGGCTCCGGCGCCTCCTGGGCCTGGGCGGCGTAGGCGCGGACGTAGTCGACGAGCATCGTCTGCGGGAACTTCGTGGTCGGCAGCGGATCCCTGGCCGCGGGACCGCCGACGAGCATCGACAGCAGCGGGTACATCGGCTTGTCGAACACCCAGCTCTTCGCCGGAACCTGGTCCTTCCTGACCGTCAGGGTCGGCCGGCCGTCGATGCTGAACTGCACCTGCTCGGGCGAGCGTTCGACCCCGTAGACGTGGAAGTCCTCCGAGACCTGGTCGTTGGTGAGGCCGGAGGAGACCTTGCCGGCGCTGGCGTAGTCGCCGGGCCCGTGCAGGGTGCTGCAGAGCAGGCAGCCCGCGTCGCCGAGGCTCTGGACCACGTCGATCTCGCCGTCGTCGGGCCAGCGGCCGCCCGTGCCGAGGAGGTAGAAGGCGGGAAGGACGCCCGTACCGCCGGGCAGCTTGATCCTCGCCTCGATCCGGCCGTAGGTGACGGCCCTGTCCTTGGTCATCGAGAGCTGGGCGGAGGTGTAGGCGCAGGTCCCCGCGCCGAGCCCGCCGGGACGGTGGGCGCACTCGTAGGCGGCGTCGGTGTTCTTGCGGGCCGTGAGCGCGAGGTAGCCGCCGGTCCCCCGCTTGACGATCTCGGCGTTGCCCGCGGTGAAGTACTGCAGGGTGCCGTGGTCGCCGGTGCCCGCCGTCCAGAGCTTCTTGTCGGGCGCGGAGCCGTCCGCGCCGTCGAACTCCTCCGACCAGCTCGGCTCGGCCAGCTTCGGCAGCAGCGACGGGGTGGTCGTGCCCTTCGGGTCGAAGGAGAAGGCGGTCGTCGCCAGGCCCTCGGGGGCGTTCTCGTGGATCTCGAAGCCCGCCTGCACCCGGCAGAGGACGCCGGTGGTGTCGAGCGGGCTGCGCTCGGCGGCGTCCACGGCGATCGGGGCGAGCTTCAGGTCGGTCACCGAGGAGGCGGGCGTGCTCAGGTGGTAGATGAGGGCGAACTGGCCGGTCGGCCCGGTGAAGTGGTAGACGTCGTAGAGGTTGCCGCCGATCGTGACGTCGTCGCCGGACTTCCACTCCGCGGGCAGGTCGAGGCCGGGGCTCTTCAGCCAGACCATCACCTCGAGCGACCGGTTGTCGGTGATCACCCCGCCGCAGGCGTTCTTGTCGGGGTGGAACCACAGGTCGTAGGAGGCGTTGTACATGCCCGTGTCCGGCGAGTTCGTCGACCACGAGGTCGAGGCCTCGCCGAGGTCGGCGATCCGGAGGGGCAGCCGCGGGTCGTCCGGCCGGGTACCGATGTTGGGGTAGCCGCCGGGACCGCGCGCGGCGTCGGCCTTGTTCCCGTTCGTCAGGGTGCTCTTGGAGACCGTGAACGCGGGGCCGCCCGGCGTCGTGACACAGAGCTCGCCGGTGGAGTTCCAGCGGTTCGCCTGGACGACGTAACCGTTCTCGACGTCGCGGGTGTCGTACTGTCCGCACAGTTCGCCGGGGGCCGCTCCCGCTCTGACGGGTGCCAGCATCGTGGCGATCACCACGCAGCTCACCAGCCCCGAGCGCACCAGGCGAAGCCCCTTCAACAGTCCTGTCACGGACACAGTTGCCATGCCATGACATGTACCGAAAATGATCTCGCCGCGCAACGCAACGGGCACGAACGGTCTGGCATGTGGCCGAACCGTGAGCTAATATCCATCTAAGTCAGTAGGAAATACATGAAATAACGGAGGCCCCCTTGTCGACGATCCTTGTTCTCTCGGGCAGTCCGTCCGCCACTTCCAAGACCGCCGCCCTCGCCGGGCACCTCGCCGGGCGGCTGCGCGCGGACGGTCACACCGTCGAGGAGGTCCGCGTCCGCGAGCTGCCGCCCGCCGAGCTCCTCGCCGCCGACACCTCGGACCCGAGGATCGCCGAGGTCATCGCCGCCCTCGCCGACGCGGACGGCGTGGTCGTCGCCTCGCCGGTCTACAAGGCCGCCTACAGCGGGCTGCTGAAGGCGCTGCTCGACCTGCTCCCCCAGTTCGCGCTGGCGGGCAAGGTCGTCCTGCCGGTCCTCACCGGCGGCACTCCCGCGCACGTCCTGGCCCTGGACTACGCGCTTCGCCCCGTGCTGTCCTCGCTCGGCGCCGACCATGTCGTCCCCGGCTGGTTCGTGCTCGACAAGCACATCGCGCTCGGCCCCGAGGTGACCGTGGAGGAGGCCTCGGCCACCCAGCTCCACCAGGTGACCGACGTGTTCTCCAGCGCCGTCACCGCGCGGCTGTCCCTGGTGGCGACCTGACTCAGCCGGTGATCCGCCCCGCGACCTCGCCGAGGTGGGCTCCGCCGGGCGTCGCGAGGCTGATGACGACCTCGTCGCCGTCCTCGAGGAACGCCCGGGTGGTGCCGTCCGGCAGCGTCAGCTTCTCCGCTCCGGCCCTGGTCAGCTCGATGAGCGAGCCGGCCTGGCCGGGCTCGGGGCCGCTGATGGTTCCGGAGGCGAACAGGTCGCCGGTGCGCAGGGTCGCCCCGTTGACGGTCATGTGCGCGAGCATCTGAGCCGGGCTCCAGTGGGTGCTCGCGTAGGGCGGCCGGGACACGACATGGCCGTTGAGACGGACCTCGAGGCGCAGGTCGAGGCCGCGGTCCGCGGTCTCCCTCAAGTAGGGCAGGAGGTCGGTCTCCCGCGACGGCACGGGCACGCGCAGGCCGTCCAGGGCCTCGAGCGGGACGATCCAGGGCGACACCGACGTGGCGAACGACTTGCCGAGGAACGGGCCGAGCGGCACGTACTCCCAGGCCTGGATGTCGCGGGCGGACCAGTCGTTGAGCAGGCAGACGCCGAAGACGTGCCGGTCGAAGTCGTCCACGGACACCGGTCCCGCGCTGGGCACCCCGACGACGAAGCCGAGCTCGGCCTCGATGTCGAGCCGGGCCGACGGGCCGAAGACCGGGGACTCCCCCGTCTTCGTCTGGCCCGAGGGGCGCCTGACCTCGGTGCCGGAGACCACGACGGTCCCCGCGCGGCCGTGGTAGCCGATCGGCAGGTGCTTCCAGTTGGGCGTCAGCGGCGGCTGGCCCGGCCGGAACAGCCGTCCCAGGTTCGAGGCGTGGTGCTCCGAGGCGTAGAAGTCCACGTAGTCGGCGACCGTGAACGGCAGGTGCGGGACGGCACCTGCCAAGGGGACGCACGGTCCCTCCACCCCGGCCAGCAGGGCGGCCCTGACCTCCGACCACACATCGGGGCCCGCCGCCAGGAACGGGTCGAGCGAACCGTCGGCGAACAGGCCCGCGTGCGGCACCCGGGCGGCGGACAGATCGATGATCTCCGCCCCGGTGGCGACGCCGACGCGCCTGACGCCGGGCTGGTCGGCGGCGGTGAAAACGCCGTAGGGCAGGGTCTCAGCGTCGAACATTCCACGTCCAGGCGTAGGCGGGGTCCTCACAGCCGGCGGCGGCCGCGCCGAGCCGGAGGGGGGCGAAGGTGTCGACCATGACGGCCAGCTCGTCGAAGAACTCGGCGCCGAGGCTGCGCTCGACGGCTCCGGGCTGCGGGCCGTGCGTGTGGCCGCCGGGCTGCAGGGAGACCGAGCCCTGGCCGATCCCGGAGCCCTTGCGGGCCTCGTAGTTCCCGCCGCAGTAGAACATGACCTCGTCGCTGTCGACGTTCGAGTGGTAGTAGGGCACGGGCACCGACAGCGGGTGGTAGTCCACCTTGCGCGGCACGAAGTTGCAGATCACGAAGTTGCGGCCCGCGAACACCTGGTGGGCGGGCGGCGGCTGGTGGATCCGGCCGGTGATCGGCTCGAAGTCCCGGACGTTGAAGGCGTAGGGATAGAGGCAGCCGTCCCAGCCGACCACGTCGAAGGGGTGGGTGGCGTGGACGTGGACCGTCCCGCCGCCGCGGTGCCGAACGTAGACCTCGACGTGCTCGCCCTCGCGGACGAGCGGCTCGGACGGCGCCCGCAGGTCCCGTTCGCAGTAGGGGGCGTGCTCCAGGAACTGCCCGTACTTCGACAGGTACCGGCCCGGCGGGGTGATGTGGCTCGCGGCCTCGATGCAGTACAGCCGCAGTTCCGACGTCGGCACCCACTGGTGGACCGTGCCGCGCGGAATGATCACGTAGTCGCCGTCCGCGACGTGCAGCGCGCCGAAGACGGTCTCGACGACGCCCGTGCCGGACTCGACGTAGACGCACTCGTCCCCGACGGCGTTGCGGTACAGCGGTGAGGACTCCCCAGCGACGACGTAGGCGATGCGCACGTCGGCGTTGCCGAGGACGGCGCGGCGCCCGGTGACGGCGTCGACGTCCGCGGAGTCCTTGAACAGCTCGTGCAGCCTCAGGTGCCGCGGGATCAGCGGGCTGTTGAGGACGAGACCGTCGTCGGGCAGGTCCCAGACCCGGGCGTCCGACAGCGCCGAGGGCACCCCACGGTGGTAGAGCAGGGAGGAGTCGCTGGAGAACCCCTCCTCGCCGACCAGTTCCTCGTAGTAGAGGCCGCCGTCGGGACGGCGGTGCTGGGTGTGACGCTTGGCCGGGATGTCCCCGACGTGCCGGTAATGCGACATCTACAGGTTCCCCCGCCGCGCCTGCTCCCGCTCGATCGCCTCGAACAGCGCCTTGAAGTTGCCCTTCCCGAAGCCCAGCGAACCATGCCGCTCGATGAGCTCGAAGAACACCGTCGGACGGTCCTGGACGGGCTTGGTGAAGATCTGCAGCAGGTAGCCGTCCTCGTCGCGGTCGGCCAGGATGCGCAGCTCGCGCAGGGTGTCGACCGGGACCCGCGTGTCGCCGACCCACTCACCGAGCGTGTCGTAGTAGCTGTCGGGCGTCTCGAGGAACTCCACGCCCATCTCGCGCATGGCCCGGACGGAGGCGACGATGTCCCCGGTGGCGAGCGCGATGTGCTGGACGCCGGGACCGCCGTAGAACTCCAGGTACTCGTCGATCTGGGACTTGCGCTTGGAGACGGCGGGCTCGTTGAGCGGGAACTTCACCCGATGGTCTCCGGAGGCGACGACCTTGGACATCAGCGCCGAGTACTCGGTGGCGATGTCGTCGCCGACGAACTCCTTCAGGTTGGTGAAGCCCATGACGCGGTTGTAGAAGCCGACCCACTCGTCCATCCGGCCGAGTTCCACGTTGCCGACGCAGTGGTCGATGGCCTGGAAGTAGCGCTTGGGGTGGTGGGCGGGCTTCGCCGCGAACAGCGGGGCCGCGACGGAGAAACCGGGCAGGAACGGGCCGGTGTACTTCGACCGGTCGACCAGCGTGTGCCGGGTCTCCCCGTAGGTGGCGATCGCCGCCATCCGGACGGTGCCGTGCTCGTCGGCGACGTCGTGGGCCTCCTCGAGGACGGTCGCGCCGGTGCGCCGGGCGTGCTCGACGGCGGCGTCGACGTCCGGGACCGACAGCGCGAGGTCGCAGACTCCGTCGCCGTGCGCCAGGACCGAGGCCCCGACGGCCGATCCGGCGCGGACCTCGCCGGTGATGACGAACCGGGCCTTGCCCGAGGTCAGCACGTACTCGGCGGCCTCCCGGCTGCCGGTCTCCGGTCCCCGGTAGGCCACGCAGGTCATGCCGAACGCGGTCGAGTAGTAGTGGGCGGCCTGCTTGGCGTTGCCCACGAGGAAACGCACATGGTCGAGCCCCCGCACGGGGAAGGCGTCTGCCGAGAAGTCGTGGGCCACGGCCCCGACGAGCTGATCCTCATTGATCATGGAAGTCATGATGTGCCTCTCCTCGCTGAACAGCCCCACCTTGACCCTGATCTGCCCTCGATGACAAGCTGGGTGTGTTCAGCTAGACATTTTGCTAAGCAAAGCTCGATTCAGGTGGTCTGAAGTGACCGATCAGCCAACCAGCCTCGACCGGCTCGACATCCTGCTCATGCGGGCCGTCGCCGACAGCCCTCGCGCGGGATACCTGGAGCTCGCCCGGCTCACCGGCACCTCCCGGGTGACGGTCCAGGCCAGGCTCGAACGGCTGGAGGCCGCCGGAGTGATCCGCGGCTACGGGCCGGAAGTAGACCTTCAACAGGCGGGATACCCCGTTCTGGCCTTCGTGACGCTCCAGATCTCCCAGGGCGCGCTCGACGACGTGACCGAGCATCTGGCCGCGCTGCCCGCCGTGCTCGAGGCGCACGCCACCACCGGCCAGGAGGACCTGCACTGCCGGGTCGCCGCCCCCTCCCACCAGGGGCTCCAAGAGGCACTGCTGGCCCTCAACCGGATTCCCGCGGTGGTCCGCACGACCAGCGTGATCGCGCTCGCCGAGCTGGTGAAGGCCCGGGTGCTACCGCTTCTCGAGGCCGCCGACCGCCCTCAGCCGTCCCGGGTGCCCTCCTTCCGTGTTACAGAACCACCGGCCACACAGGTATAACCGAATTGGTCTATTAACCACCGATTCACAACGTGCGGGTAGGTTTGTGGTGTGAACGCTCCTACGGCGTGGCAACTCGAGCCGCTACAGCGCGCCGAGATCTATATGTCACTGGAGGAGACGGCGACCCGGATTCGCGCCTTCGAGGTGCAGTTCGTCCCGTCTCTGCTCCAGACCGCGGACTACGCGCGGGCCCATGTCCGCCTCGGCGACCCCGACATCTCCGATGCCGACCTCGACCGCAAGGTCCACGAGAGGATGCTGCGCCAGCAGCGCCTGCACTCCGGCGACCTCAAGGTGTGGGCCGTCGTGGACGAGAACGCCCTGCGCCGCCCGATCGGCGGGCGGTCGGTGATGCGCGCCCAGGTCGAGCATCTGCTCCTGCTCACCGAGCGGTCGAACCTCACCCTCCAGATCATCCCGTTCAACGCCGGCGGGCACGGCGGGATCTCCGGAGCGTTCAGCATCCTGCGCTTCCCCGAGGCGACCCTGCCCGACATCGTCTACCTCGAGCAGCTCACCAGCGCCCTCTATCTGCACGAGGTGCGGGAGCTCGATCGCTACACCCAGCTCATGGACAGGCTCTGCCTCGAGGCCGCCCAGCCGAAGGAGTCCGTGAAGATGCTCGCGGGAATCCTCCGCTAGGCGGCGTGCCGGTCAGACGCCGACGACCATCACCGGGCAGTCCGCCCGGTGGATCACCGACCGGGTGACCGAGCCGAGGGCGCGCAGGTGGCGTCCCGGCTTCTCGTGGCGTCCGAGGACCAGCAGGCCGGTCTCGCCGGACAGCTCGATCAGCATGTCGCGCGGATGGCCCTGGACGACCGTCAGCGTGGTGCCGGGGCGCTTGCCCAGCCACGGTTCGAGCTCGGCCTCCAGCCGCTCGCGCAGGGCGTCGATGATGGGGGCCGGATCGAGCGGCATGATCGGCGCCGGGGCTCCGAAGCCCTCGACCGGCGGCTCCCACCAGGTGTGGACGATCCGCAGCGGCAGATCGCGCAGGTCGGCCTCGTGCGCGGCGGCGTCCAGGACCTCGGCCACCGGGTTCTCCGGGACGGCCACCACCACCGGCCCCTCGGCCCGCAGTGAGGCGTCGTCCTTGAGCAGCACCACCGGGACGGGCGCGGATCCGGCGAGACCGGCGGCCACCGAGCCCACGATCAGGCTGGCGACCGAGCCGTGCCCGTGCGTGCCGACCACGACCAGCTCGGCGGAGCCGGCCCGTTCCATCAGGGCCTCCTGGGGACCGTCGGTGACCTGCTCGGTGACGATCTCGATTCCCGGCGCCGCCCGCCGGGCCCGCTCCTCGGCGGCCGGCAGCTCGTTCTCCTCGCTCAACGGCGGCAGCGCGTGGACGATCCTCAGCCGCGACCCGCGCCGCTGAGCCTCGTGCGCCGCCCAGTCCAGGGCGGCGCCGCTCGGCTCGGATCCGTCGACACCAACAACGATCTCGTTCACGTCAGCCTCCGCAGCGTCTCTTCAGGTCCCCCTACCCGCGCCACGAAGATCATGCCGAGGTGCGGGCCGGATCTCGCCCGGCCGATGGCCCACTTTTTACCGCGAGGGCGTCCTTCCGATGCCGGCTGCTGCTGAGCAGGGACACCACGACGCTCAGCGCGGACACGGCGAACAGCGCGAGGAAGGCCCGGTGGTAGCCCTCGAACAGGGAGCCGAGCAGCGGCCCGGTGACGCCGCTCGCGTACAGGGCGCCGCGGTCCGCCGCGGGCAGCGCCGACGTGACCAGGGTCAGCGACAGGGCCGTGCTGAGCGAGATCCCGATGAAGTGCAGGGTCAGGCGGAGCCCGTTGACGACGCCGAGCCGGTCGGCCGGGACGGTGCTGAGCACGCTGGTGGTGTTGGCCGCGTAGAAGACAGCGCTGCCGATCGAGCTCAGGACCAGGCCGGCGACCGTCCAGGAGTAGGGGGCGTCGGGGGTGAGGGCGAACACGAGGACCAGCAGGCCCGCCGAGGCCAGGACCGCGCCGCCAACGGCGATCCGGCGCGGCTCGAAGCGCGCCCCGAGCCAGCCGCCGGCCGGCGAGGCGACCAGGCTCGCGACCGGGCCCGGCAGCACGGCGATCCCGGCCTGCGCGGGCGTCATCCCCTTGACCGACTGGAGGTAGAGGGCGACCAGGAACACGCTGCCCATCCGGCCGAGCACGTTGGTGAGCGCCGCGAGGTTGGCCAGCGTGAACGAGCGGTCGGCGAACAGCCTCAGGTCGACCAGCGGGACCCGCGCCCGCAGCTGACGCGCGGCGAACGCCGGGAGCAGCACCACGAAACCGAGCGAGCCCCACAGCGCGGTCGGGGTCGTCCAGCCGCCCGCCCCGCCCTCCGACAGCAGCAGCATCAGCCCGACGAGCCAGCCCGCCAGGAGCACCGCCCCGGCGATGTCGATCGGCTCGCGCTCCCCCGGCGGGACCTTCGGCAGCGCCACGACGCCCCAGACGATCGCGACGACCCCGAGGGGAACATTGAACCAGAACAGCCACGCCCAGCCGTGCTTCGAGGCAAGGTACCCGCCGACCGAGGGGCCGAGCAGCGGCGCCGCCGTCATCACTCCGAGGTAGACGCCGAGCCCGTGGCTGAGGCGCTCGGCCGGGAAGGCGTGCGCGACGATCGCCGTGCCGTTGGCCAGGATCATCGCCCCCGCCACGCCCTGCACGATCCGGATCGCGAGCAGCACCGGAACGTCCGGGGCGAACCCGGCGGCCAGGCTCGCGGCCGTGAAGACCACGAACCCGGCCAGGTAGGTCCCGCGCCGGCCGAACACGTCGGCCAGCCGCCCGAACACGACCATCAGCGCCGTCTGGGTGAGCATGAACGACAGCACGATCCAGCCCGCCCCCAGCGCGCCGACGTCGAAATGCCGGACGACCACGGGCAGGCCGACCGTCATGGCCGTCTGGTTGAGCACGACCAGGACGGTCCCGAGACTGACGACCGAGAGGGTCCTCCAGGGGCGCACCTAGAGCGCTGCGTCGGCGATCACCGACGCGACCTCCTCGCGGCGCTCGGTCTCCTCGGCCGCGAAGCGCTCGCGATCGAGCTTGTCGGCGAGGTCCTCGTCGTTGGCCATGAGGGCCTCGAGGTCCTGCTTGGAGAAGTCGAGGACGCCCATGTCGTCGTAGGCCGACTGGATCCGCTCGCTCCACAGCCCGATGTCCTTCACGCACGGGACGATCCGGCTGAACAGCAGGCTGCGGAACATGTTCATGTACTCCGACTCCTGGACGAGCCGTTCGGCGTCGTCGGCGGGGATGCCGAAGTTGGCCCACACCTCCTTCGCCTGGAACCGGTCGCGCATGAGGTAGCAGCCCTCGATGACGAAGTCCTCGCGCTCCTTGCGCTCGGCGGCCGTCAGGTCCTTGTAGGCGTCGCGGAGGGCGAGCCGGCCGAACGCCACATGCCGGGCCTCGTCCTGCATCACGTAGGTGAGGAGCTGGCGGGGCAGTTCCTTGGTCGTCATGTCGCGGACGAGCCCGAACGCGGCGAGCGCGAGGCCCTCGATCAGGACCTGCATGCCGAGGTAGGGCATGTCCCAGCGGCCGTCGCCGAGGGTGTCCTTGAGCAGCGCCTGGAGGTTGTCGTTGATCGGGTAGACGAGCTGGAGCTTGTCCTGGAGAAAGCGGCCGAACAGCTCGACGTGACGGGCCTCGTCCATGGTCTGGGTAGCGGAGTAGAACTTGGCGTCCATGTCGGGAACGGTCTCGACGATCCGCGCGCCGGTGATCATCGCCCCCTGCTCACCGTGCAGGAACTGGGAGAACTGCCACGACGTCAGGTGCAGGCGCATCTCGCCGCGCTCCTTGTCGTTCATCCGCTCCCAGTACTTGGTGCCGTAGATGGCGTTGGCCTGGTCGGGAAGGCCGAGCGGGTCGGCGGGATCGACCTCGAGCGACCAGTCGATGCGCTTGGCCGCGTCCCACTGCTTGTCCTTGCCCTTCTGGTACAGCCCGAGCAGCTTCTCGCGTCCGTCGTCGTACTCCCACGTGAACCGGGCGTCCCCGGCCAGCGGCACGTTCCACGTCTCCCGCGGCACAGGTCCGGTGTAGAGCTCATGAGTCGACACTGACTTCTCCCACAATTCAGACGTACGGTGTACGACGAACGTAACAGATACCCCCCGGACGCGACCATCCATGATTTCGGGCGGGCTTCGCGCCGGGCATCGAACGCGGCGTCGGCGTTACCGGCTCCGAATGTCCTCATCGGCTCTCATTCCGCGATGCCGGCCAGGAGAACGGGGAGGTCGTCGAGGGTCCGGATGACCGGCGGCCCTGCGGGCGCGGAGTCGTCGTCGCGGTTCAGCCAGATGCCTCGCAGCCCGGCATCGGTGGCCGCGATGGCGTCGGTGTGGAGCCGGTCCCCGACGTAGGCGACCTCTTGGGGGGCGAGGCGGAGCCGGGCGCAGCCTGTGTGGAAGATCTCCGCATCGGGTTTGGCGACTCCGACTTCGCTGGAAGCGATGACCTCCGGCAGTTCGGCGGCGAGTCCGACGTGGAGGAGCTTCTTGCGCTGCTGGTCGGCGTCGCCGTTGGTGAGCACTCCGAGCCGCAGGTGGCGATGCTGTTCGGTGAGTGCGTCGAGCGCCGTCCGGACGTCGGGATAGATGCGCCAGGCGGATTCGTAGTGGTGCAGATAGTCGGCGAACCAGACGTCCGCTCGTGGGGCGGCCCAGGTGCCGAGGCCGAGTTCGGCGGCGAAAGAGGTGACACGCAGGCGGCGTTGTCCGGTGAAGGTGATCTCTCCGGCCAGGTAGCGGTCCATCGCCAGTTCCGCAAGCTGCTTCCAGCGGCGTCGCGCGAGCGCGTGGTCGACGTGGTGCAGGCCGGGAGTCGCCTGGAGAGCCTGGATGAGTGCGACCTCGGCGGCCGCGTCATGGTCGACCAACGTGCCGTCCAGGTCGAACAGGAGTGCTTTGATCGTCGAAGCCGTCATTGCTTCTCACTCGGTGGCGGAGTTATCGGCCGGTGAAGATCTGGCCGTAGAGGCGGGTGACGGTCAGGTGGACGGCCATGCGGCCGTGTCTGATCATCTTCTGGTCGAAGGCGGGGCGGTCGCCTGCGGCGTCGAGGAGGGTGTGGAGGTCGTGGAGGTCGTCGGTCGCGGCGTCGCCGGGGGTCTTCGCGACGGACGTCGTCACGTGGCCCTCGGCTACAGAGAAGGTGAAGAAGTCCGCGCCGGGGACGTGCAGGACGGCACGGGGGTCGCGGAGCAGGTTGCGACCCTTGATCCGGCGGATCGTCGTGGAGATGCGGAGGAGGCTCCGTGCCGGGTCGGCGGCGTAGTAGACGTTCGACAGGTGGGGCAGGCCGTTCTCGCCGATGGTCGCCAGGACGCCTTCGCGGCGCGCGGCCAGAACCTCCCACAGGTCAGCCTGTGTGGGCGCCTTCACGAGGCCGGACCCGAAATATCGATCACTCGCGCTAGAACAGCGCATTCACTCGGCGGAAGTCAAGTTCTCACCCCTCCGTCCGATGGGTAGGGGGTTACTCATGCCGTCGGTGCCGGGCCGGTCCCACGATGGAGGCCGGAACGAGGGCAGGGGGACGGGATGAGTGCGGTTCAGGCGGGATGGTGCTGGTGCAGTCGGTGCCAGTCCCTGGTCTTCAGCGGGTTCGGCAGCGGCGTCTGCCACGACGGGAATCCGCACTACCTGAGCGACAGCGGGCCCTACAGCGTCCCCTTTGGTGCGACCGCGTTCGGGGCGCAGGAGGGGTGGCGGTGGTGCAGCCGCTGCCAGGTGCTGGTGTACGGCGGGTTCGGCAGCGGCATCTGTCATGACGGGAAGCCGCACCACCTCAACGACAGCGGGCCCTATAGCGTCCCGTTCGGCGACGCCCCCTACGGCGCGCAGGACGGGTGGCGGTGGTGCAGCCGCTGCCAGGTCCTCGTGTACGGCGGGTTCGGCAGTGGCGTCTGCCACGATGGGAATCCGCACTATCTGAGCGACAGCGGGCCCTACAGCCTGCCCTTCTCCACGGGGGGTGCGGACCGTGTCTCCCACCGGTTCGCGATCGCGACGTTCCTGTTCCGCTCCGTGCTTCCCGACGCCACGGGCAACCTGCCCTGGAGCCGCGATCTGATGAGGCAGGTGTTCGTCGACCACGAGTACAGCGTCCGCAACTACTGGCACCGCGCGACCTGTGGCCTGGTCGACCTTCAGTTCGACATCGTGACGCCGCTGTTCTACCCCTTCGAGGAGTACTCCCAGGCCGAGGCGCAGGGTCGCGGCGGCCGGAACAGGACCCTGGACGCCGCCCGCGGCTACCTCGCCGACAACGGAATCTCCCTGGACGGTTACGACCACCTCATCGTCGCCGTGCCGACGGGTCCGACCGACGCGGGCGCGACCGGCGGCGACATCGCCTTCGACCTGGCCGGTGCCTCGCTGGCCTTCCTCCAGCACGAGGTCGGCCACACCCTGGGCTTCCAGCACGCGTTCGGCCCGCTGATCCCGCCGCCGGACCCGTTCGGCAGCCTCTACAACGACGCCTACTGCGTCATGGGTTACACGGGTCCGCAGTCGCACGCGGTGCAGGTCCCCCCGATCTCCGCCGGGATGATCCGCGACCCTGCGGGGTTCTGGCGGAGCGAGCGCCGGGTCTCCGCCGCCTCCCTCCTCCGCCACAGCGTGCCCTTCCGCGTCTCCGGGCGGGTCACCCAGATCAGGGGCCTCCTGGGTGGCGGCGCCCGCGTCTTCGCCCTCGCGGGAACCTCCTCCCCGCCGGACGCCCAGCTCGCGGTCATCCGCCGGCCACGCCACCCGAACCAGTACCTGACGGTCGAGTACCGCACCGCCACCGCCGACGACGCCGGCGTGAACCCGGCGGTCGTCATCCACTCCATCGGCGCCCACGACGTCGGCCCCGGACGAGGCGAGGTCGACCCGTCCTGGCTGGAGACCGCGATCCCCGCCACCCCGGGCTCGACCGCGACCGTCCTCGGCATCCGCTTCGTCGTCCGAGGCTCCTCCCCCACCTCCGTCGACATCGACGCGACCCCCGTCCCCACCCCCTGACCGGAGGCACCCCCGCCCCGGAAGTGTTCGAGCGCTTCGCCGAGGACCGCCACGAGATGCCCGCGAAGACGGGGTGGCATACATTCGGAACGTCGATCGGTGAAGAACGAGGTCAGGGCGCGTGCGTCCGGGAGGTCAGCGGGTGCTCAGCAGGGAGCGGATCGTGCTGGCGGCGGTGACGCTGGTCGAGCGCGAGGGGGAGGCGGCGTTGTCGATGCGGGCCGTCGCGGGTGAGCTGGGTGTGGCGGTGATGTCGCTGTACAACCATGTGCCCAACAAGGGGGCCCTGCTCAGCGGGATCGCGCAGTACGTCATGGCGGGGCTCGACCTTCCCGATGACGAGAACCTCGACTGGAAGGACCGGGGGCGCAGCCTCGTGCACGCCTTCCGCGGGATCGCCCACGAGTACCCCGCCTGCATGACGATCGTCACAACGCACAGCGTCGAGTTCCCCGTCGGGATGAAGGCCGTGGAGCGGGCCCTGGCCGTCGCGGACGCCGCCGGGTTCGACGGTGCCACGTCGGTGCGCATCATGCGGGCGCTCATCGCCTACGCGCTCGGGGCTCAGCTGCGCGAGCTCGACATGGTCAAGATGCTCGACTACCTGCCCGACGCCGCCTCCTCGTTCGCCGAACTCGATCCCGTGCTCTACCCGCACGTGACGGCCTACGCCAAGGAGCTGACGGCGCACGACCCCGACAGCGACTTCGAATTCGGCCTCGACCTCCTCATCTCGGCGATCGACGGTCTGCCACGCCGCTGACCGGGAAGGATGCTCCTGTGATCCTGTTCCCGCGCCCGCGTGAGCTGTCCCTTGCCGAAGGCCTCGGCCCGGCGCTCGACCGCGTTCCGGAACCGCGCCGCACGCCGGGGATGGCGCCGGAGTCCTTCGCGGTCGACGGTCTCGTCCTGCGCCACGGCGACGACGCCGGGCTCCGGTACGGGCTGGCGCTGCTGGAGCAGATCCGCGCGCAGTGCACCGGCCGCTGGCCGCGGCTGCGGGTGCGCGACAGCCCCGACTTCCCCGTCCGCGGCTACCTGCTCGACGTCAGCAGGGGCCGGGTGCCGACCCGGACGACCCTCGGCCGGCTGGTCGAGCTGCTGGCCCTGGCCAGGTACAACCATCTGCAGCTCTACACCGAGCACACCTTCGCCTATCGCGACCACGAGCGGGTCTGGCGCGCCGCCTCCCCGATCACCCCCGCTGATCTTCGCTGGCTGGACGAGCGCTGTGCCGACGCGGGGGTCACTCTGGTCGCCAACCAGAACTGTTTCGGCCACATGGAACGCTGGCTATCGCACGAGCCGTATAGGGGGATGGCCGAGTCACCGGAGGGGACGGAATTCGGGGGTCTGCGGCTGCCCCCGTCGACGCTCCGGCCCGGTCCGGAGAGCGCCGGATTCGTCCTGGGGCTCCTCGCCGAGCTCCTGCCGAACTTCTCCGCCAGGACCGTCAACATCAACTGTGACGAGCCCGTCGACCTGGGGCTGGGTGCCAGCGCCGGGGACGCGGCCGCCAGGGGACGGTCCGCGCTCTACCTCGAACAGCTGCACCGGATCGCCGGCCCCCTGGTGGAGCAGGGGCGCGAGGTCCTGTTCTGGGGCGACATGCTGCGGTCCGACCCCGCCGCCGTGGAGGCCCTGCCGGCCGGGACGATCGCCCTGCCCTGGACCTACACCGCGCCGAGGACCGAGGCCCCTCCCCCGTTGCCCGAGCGCTACCGTCCCGTGCTCGAGGCGCTGACCGGCGGCGATCCGCTGGCGGTGCACGGCGCGGGCTTCGAACCGGCCGTCGCGCCGTTCGCCGCGGCGGGCCATCCGTTCTGGGTCACGCCGGGGACCTCGACCTGGAACTCCCTGGTCGGCCGGGTCGACAACGCCTACGGCAACATGGCCGACGCGTCGGTGGCCGGGCTGGCGCGCGGAGCGTCGGGGTACCTGGTCGCGGACTGGGGTGACAACGGCCATCTCCAGCCGCCGTCCGTCTCCTACCCGCCGCTGGTCTACGGCGGCGCGACGGCCTGGTGCGGTGCGGCCAACCGCGACCTCGACGTGCCCGCGGTCCTCGACCGCCACGTCTTCGAGGACTCCTCCGGCACTCTCGGGACGCTCCTCGACAGCGTCGGACGCCTCTGGACGGGCACCGGCCGATGGGGCTTCACCAGCAGCCCGCTCCAGGCGTCGCTGCTGCCCTCCCAGCCCCACATCGTCGCCGGCGAGACCGACCAGGACCTCGTCCGCCAGACGATCGCGACCCTCGACGGAGCCGCCGGCACCCTGCGCCGGGCCACCCCCCTGTGCTCCGACGCCATCGCGGTCCTCCACGAGCTCGAGGCCGCGATCCGCCTCGCCAGGCACGGCGCCCTCCGGCTCCGCGGAACCGTCCACGATCCCGCGGAGCTGCGCGCCGACCTGGCCGAGGCGATCGATCTGCACACCACCGCCTGGCACGGCAGGAGCCGGCCCGGCGGCCTCGACCTCGGCACCCGCGCTCTTCACCACACCCTGCGCGAGTACCGGGTCAGGCGTCTGTGATCACGCCGCGTGCTTCGCGCTGGCCTTGCCGTGCAGCGCGACCGTGCCCGAACGATGGATGACGATCTTCTTCATGGTGTCCCCTCCCAGCGGTTGAAACTTTCAACAGGGAGCACTATGACCAGCGGTCAAGGACCGTGACAACATCACCCGACGCGGCTGGCCTGTACCGGTCAGCGATGCGGGATTCGTGTCCGAAATATGGCACAAGATCTAAAAATCCCACCCGAATCTGCCCTAAAGTCGCAGCGGACGAACTCCCAGGGAGCCGACTTCGAAGGAGACAACCGTGGCGGTGGACAGCCGGGCCGAGACGTCCGAGCGGGCGGTGCCGGGCGCGGCGTTCGCCTGGGGGACGGTCCTGTTCGCGTCCTGGGTCGCCGTCGGCGCCCACATCGACGCCTGGGCGCACAACCACGGCAAGGTCGACACGAGCTTCTTCACCCCGTGGCACGCCCTCCTCTACACCGGCGTGCTCTGCACGATGGCCTACCTGGGCCTCGCCTCCCTGCGGGGGGTGCGCGCGGGACGGCCGCCGCTGAAGTCGCTGCCGGTGGGCTACCTCCAGTCGTTCGCCGGTGCCCTGCTGTTCGGCGGCTTCGGCGGCTTCGACCTCGTGTGGCACGAGCTCTTCGGGATCGAGAACGACGCGGTCGCCCTCTTCAGCCCGTCCCACCTGGGGCTGATGGTCTCCGGCTTCCTCATCGCCTCGGGGCCGTGGGTGCACGCCCGTGCGACCGGCGAGCGGACCGCGTCGTGGCTGGTCGTCATCTCGGCCGCGCTGTCGCTCAGCATGATCTGGTTCTGGGCGCAGTTCGCGCTGCCCTACGGCAATCCGTGGGCGGCCTACCAGGAGAACGACGCGGCCTTCACCCAGGGCATCCTCGGCATCCTGCTCGCCACCGCGACGCTCGTCGGCACCCTGCTCATGCTGCTGCGCCACTTCGAGCTCAAGCCCGGCTCGGTGACCGTGATCGTCGCGCTGCCCGCGATGCTCGACATCGCGGTCATCGGCCCCGAGCACCCGTTCGCGCTGCACATGTCGGTGCTGGCCGCCGGGCTGCTCGGCGACCTCGTCCTGTTCTTCGTCGGCACCGAGGGCCTCCGCGTGCGGATCACCGCGACGGCCATCCCGCTGGTCACCTGGTCGGTCTACTTCGCGACGATCGAGGCGGCCTTCGACGGCGGCATCGTGTGGGTCGTCCACGCCTGGACCGGCGCGATCACGGTCGCCGCGATCGCGGGGTACCTGCTCAGCATGCTCGCCTTCCCGCCGGAGCGCGTCACGCGCTGAGCGGAATCCGCTCACAGCGGGGACCGGCGCCTCCCGTCCCGGTGGTGAGCCAGGCTGGACTCCATGAGACTTCTGGTTCTGGGCGGTTCGGAGTTCGTGGGACGGGCGGTCGTCGAGGAGGGGTCGCGCACCGGCTGGAAGGTCACGACCTTCAACCGGGGCACGCATCCGGCCCCCGAGGGCGTGACGGCCCTGCGCGGCGACCGGCTGGCGGATCTGTCGGCGCTGGAGCGCGGCGAGTGGGATCTGGTGGTCGACACCTGGTCGCACGCGCCCTCGGCCGTCCGCGCGTCGGCCCGCCTGCTCGCCGGGCGGGCCGGGCACTACAGCTACGTGTCGACCCGGTCGGTGTACGCCTTCCCCACCCCGGCGGACGCCGCGGAGGACGCACCCCTCGTCGAGGGCGATCCCGGCGGCGGCGAGTCCGGCTACGACGTGATGAAACGCGGTTCCGAGCTGGCCGTCGAGGAGTCGTTCGGCGACCGGGCGGCCTTCGTGCGGGCCGGGCTGATCCTCGGCCCGCACGAGAACATCGGGCGGCTGCCGTGGTGGCTGACCCGCATCGCGCGGGGCGGCCCCGTCCTGGCACCCGGCCCCGCCGACGGCGGGATCCAGTTCGTCGACGCCCGCGACCTCGCCGCATGGACGCTCGCCAACCCCTCCTTCTCCGGCCCCTGCGACCTGGTCAGCCCGGTCGGCCACGCCTCGATGCGCGATCTCCTGGAGGCCTGCGTGGCCGCGACCGGCTCGGACGCCGACCTGCGCTGGACCGACCCGGAGACGATCCTCGCCGCCGGTGTCGAACCGTGGACGGAGCTGCCCTGCTGGATCCCGCCGGGTCCCGGCCACGACGGCATGCACGGAAGCGACGTCTCCCTCGCCCTGTCCACCGGCCTGCGCTGCCGCCCGGTCACCGAGACCGTCGCCGACACCTGGACCTGGCTCCGCTCGATCGGCGGCCGGGCCCCCCAGCGCCCCGACCGCCCGCCCGTGGGCCTCACCGCTGAGACCGAACGCCGGGTGCTGGCCCTCTAGACCAGCAGGTCGCCGAGGGAGGTGCGGCGGTAGAGGACCTGGCGGCGGTCGCGGCGGGGGGCGAGAAGGCCGGCGTCCTTCAGGACGGTCAGGTGGGCCGAGACCGTGGACGGGCTGAGCCCGTGGCGGCGGGCCAGGGCCGTGGTGGACGCGGGCTCGGCGAGGTCGAGCAGGAGCGCGGCCCTGGCCCTGCCCAGGAGGCGTTCGAGCGCCTCCGGGGGGTGGGCGGGGCGCGACCACAGTTCCGCGATGCCGCGGGCGGCGTACATGACCGCGGGCAGGCCGGGGCCGCCGGTGCCGATCGCCCGGTTGGGCCAGATGAAGGCGCTCGGCATGAGGACGAGCCCGGTGCCCTCCAGCTCGTAGGAGTCCTCGGTGAAGTGCTCGATCATGAGGGTGCCGTCGCGCCAGGAGAAGGCGTTGTCGAGGGCCGAGGCGAGGCTCTCCAGGCCCCCCTGGGCCAGGAGGCGGGCGTG
Source organism: Actinocorallia longicatena (assembly GCF_039534125.1). Classification (NCBI taxonomy): domain Bacteria; kingdom Bacillati; phylum Actinomycetota; class Actinomycetes; order Streptosporangiales; family Thermomonosporaceae; genus Actinocorallia; species Actinocorallia longicatena. The sequence goes on from NZ_BAAAUV010000001.1 coordinate 284,164, forward strand.
GTAGGCGATGTCGCGGTCGAGCAGGTCCGAGAGCTGCGGCCAGTACGGTTCGACGATCAGCTCCCAGGCCAGCCCCAGCTCGTCGGCGAGCAGCCGGCGGGCCTCCTGCGGGTCCTCGGCCAGGTCGAGGGCGATCCGGCGCAGCGCGGGTTCGCGCTGGTCGGCGGCCGAACGCAGCAGCTCTTCCCGGACGAAGCCCGGATCGGCGCTCCGGATCCCGGCCAGCTCCTCGTCCATCGAGGTGATCGGCCCGCCGGGGGCCGGGGCGAGGAACTCCGGGGTCCAGCCGCGCAGCGGCTGGAGGGCGATCAGGCGGGTGAACTTCGGCCGGTGCGGCAGCGCCCGGCGCAGCCAGGGCAGGTGCATGGGCTGGGTCCGGGGATCGTGCAGCACCCGCACCGCGTGCAGGGTCTCCAGGGCGGTGGAGACCGCGAACCGGCAGCGGAGCAGGTCGGCCGGGGTGAATCTGAGGGCGTACATCGCATCCGATTCGTTCCGAAGCGAATCATTACCGTGAATCAGAGTATCCGGCCACAGTTCGCCTCATGACCGCCGTTCCCGAGCAGGCCCGCCTGCGCTACCGCGACGCCTTCGCCGTCCGCGAGTTCCGGGCGATCTTCGCCGCCCATGTGATCTCCTTCGTGGGAATGATCATGGCCGAGTTCGCGACGACCGTGCTCGTGTACCGCAAGACCGGCTCGCCGCTGCTCACCTCGCTGGTCTTCGCCCTCGCCTTCCTCCCCCACCTGTTCGCCGGGACGTTCCTGTCCTCCCTGGTCGACCGGATCCCGCTGCGGCGCCTCATGACCGGCTGCACGCTGGCCACGGCCGCGCTGGCGGGGATCATGGCCGTCCCGGGGATGCCGGTGCCCGCGCTCCTCCTCCTGGTCTTCATGATCGGCATGGTGAGCCCGATCCTCGGCGGGGCCAGGGCCGCGACCCTGCCCCAGGTCATGCCGGGGCCCGCCTACGTTCCCGCGCGGAGCATGCTGCGGGTGGTCACCCAGTCGGCCCAGGTCTTCGGGCTCGGGGCGGGCGGGCTCCTGCTCACCGTGATCGAGCCGCACACGGCCCTGCTGCTGGAGGCGTGCGCGTTCGTGGTGGCCGCGATGCTGCTGCGGTTCGGCACGTCCGAGCGGCCGCCCGCCCCCTCCGACGGGACCTCGATGGTGAAGGACTCCCTGTCCGGCATCCGCGACGTCCTGAGCCTGCGGCCGCTGCGCCGCAACCTCCTGCTCGGCTGGACGGTCTCGATGCTGTCGGTCGCTCCGGAGGCCCTGGCGAACCCCTACGCCGCCGAGGCCGGGTTCGACACCGCCAGGCTCGGCCTGATGATGGCCGCCCTGCCTCTCGGCTGCACCGTCGGGGAGTTCGCCGGCATGTGGCTGATGTCACCGTCCCGGCAGGTCAGGCTGATCGCCCCGCTGGCCGCGGTCGTCCTGGTGCCGTTGCTCGGCTACGCCCTGACCCCCGGTATCGCGGGCGTCATGCTGATCCTCTTCGTCTCCGGGGCGGGAATCGCCTACCACCTCGGCCAGGACCACCACCTGCTGGAGAGCACTCCCGAGGCGCTGCGGTCCCGGGCGCTGGCCCTCCAGACGACCGGGCTGATGTTCTTCCAGGGCGTCGGGTTCGCGGGGGCGGGAGCCGCGGGGCAGTTCGCGTCGGTGTCGGTGATCGTCCCGGTGTGCGCGGTGCTGGGCCTGCTCGCCCTCGCCGCGCTGCGGCCCTCCCCGCCTCTGAAAGCCTGAAGCTCCGGACGTTTAGGCCTCCTCCGCCGGGCACGGCTCGAAGAACACACCCGACGAAGGAGGCGAAGAGATGACCACCATCGAGCACACCGTCGACGTTGCCGTTCCGGTGCGCACCGCCTACAACCAGTGGACCCAGTTCACCGAGTTCCCGGAGTTCATGGAGGGCGTCGACCAGGTCGATCAGCTCTCCGACACCAGGACGCACTGGAAGACCAGCATCGCCGGGATCAAGCGCGAGTTCGACGCCGAGATCACCGACCAGCGTCCGGACGAGCGGATCGCCTGGCAGTCCGTCGGCGAACCGCACCAGGCGGGCGTCGTGGCCTTCCGCTTCCTCGACCCGACGCACACCCGGGTGGCGCTGAGGATGATCTTCGCGCCGGAGGGCATCGTCGAGAAGGCCGGGGACAAGACGAACCTCATCGAGCACCGGGTCAAGGGCGACCTCGACCGCTTCAAGAAGTTCATCGAGCAGCGGGGCACCGAGTCCGGCGGCTGGCGCGGAACCGTCTAGGACTCGCTCCTGACCGCGTAGCCCGGCACTGACGGCCAGCGGACCGTCAGGACCACGGATTCCTCCTCGGCCTTCCAGGAGTGATCGACGCCGTGTCCCCACACCACGTAGTCACCCTGGCGGTCGAGGAGGACGCTCCGCCCGGGCACCTCGACCCGGAACCTTCCGCTGATCAGCACCAGCAGCGCGGTACGGTGCTCGCCCCTGACCCATTCGGCGCGTTCGTCGCCCGCCGGGTGCACTCCCCACTTGATCTCGACGTCCTCGCTGTGCCGGGCGTCGCCCTCGGGCTTGAAATGCCCGAGCAGCCACCCCCGGTCGGAGAGCGCGTCGACGCTGGCGTTTCCGGTGTAGATGTCGTCGGCCACGGGATGCGACGCTAGCGCATCAGGGCGTGGTTCTCGGCGTCGGCGCGGTGGAGACGGGCCGCGAGGGCGCGAGCGATGGACCAGCGTAGGGCGTCGACGAGGCGGGCGTTCTCGCGTTCCAGGCGGGTGAGGTTCGCGGTGGTGAGGACCTCGCAGCGGGTGGGGCCCTCGGCGACGATGCGGTGGGCGTGCCCGGTGTCGTCCAGCAGGGCGAGGCGGCCGACGGCCGTGCCGGGGCCCATCGAGGTCTCCCGGACGGCCCTGCCGCCGACCACGACCTCGCGGGCCAGGCCGCCGGACAGGATGAAGGCCAGCGCGGCGACGTCCTCGACCAGGCGTTCGCCCGGCTGGTAGTCACGGGTCTCCAGGTAGTCGCGCAACGCGTAGACCAGGTCGTCGTCCAGGGCCCGCAGAAGGTCCTGCTCGTGCAGGGAGACGCTGTGGCGGGCGGCGTCCTCGGCGGCGAGGAGGGCGTCCTCGCAGAGTTCGAGCGCGGCGTCGCGGGTGGCCGCGACGATCGCCGACGGCAGCGGGACGCCCTGCTCGGAGTCGACGACGACCATGGTGATGCCGCGTTCGCCGAGCTTGGCGGCCATCGCCTCGAGAAGGGTCGCGGCGACGGTCTGGACGCGCCCGGCGCGGAGCAGGTCGAGGATCACCCAGCGGACCGACTCGGTGTCGGCGGTGATGGTGCGCACGACCTCCTCGGCGGCGTTGAAGGCCAGGTCCCCGCGGACCTCGTAGACCGCGATGGCCCGGCCGGCCCGGGTGAGGGCCGCGCGTTCGTCGTGGCAGCGGACCCGGGAGGAGTGGGCGGTGTCGCCGCGCAGGGTCCGGTGGAAGACCGGGCCCGGACGCTCGGTGGGCCGCATCAGGTGCAGGCCGAACCGTCCCGACAGCTCCTGGCAGGCGGCGACGCCGCGGACGCTGTTGCCGCGCGGGTCCAGCGGCGGGGAGAAGACGCCGAGCCCGAGCTGGGAGGGCAGGGCGGCGATGAGGCCGCCCGAGACCCCGCTCTTGGCGGGCAGCCCGGCCCGCATCAGCCACTCCCCCGCGTAGTCGTAGGTGCCGCAGGTCGCCATCACGGTCAGCGCCCCCGCCGCGGCCTCGACGCTGACGACCTGCTGCCCGGTGATCGGGTTCACGCCGCCGCCGGCGAGGGTGGCGGTCATGACGGCCAGGTCGCGGGTGGTGACCAGGGTCGAGCACTGGGCGAAGTAGACCGTCAGGGAGTCGTCGACGTCGCAGCGGAGCGAGCCCGCCCCGTGCATGAGGTAGGCGAGAGCCCGGTTGCGGTCGCCGGTCGCGGCCTCCGAGACCAGGACCTTGTGGTCGACGGCCAGCGGACGCCCCGCGAAGGCCGACAGCCCGGCGAGGATCCGGTCCAGCCGGGCCTCGGCGTCGGCGCCGTCGACCAGCGAAGAGGTGACGATCGCCCCCGCGTTGACCATCGGGTTGTAGGGGCGGCCGGTCTCCGGCTCGAGCCGGACGGCGTTGAAGGCGTCGCCCGTCGGCTCCACGCCCACCTGCTGGAGGACCCGTTCCATTCCCCGGTCCTGGAGCGCGAGGGCGTAGACGAACGGCTTGGACACCGACTGGATCGTGAACGGCACCTCGGTGTCACCGGCCTCGTACAGGACGCCGTCCAGGGTCGCGACCGCCACTCCGAACCACTCCGGGTCGGCCTTCCCGAGTTCCGGGATGTAGGTCGCGACCTCCCCGCCCCGTTCCTCCTGGAGGCGTCCGTGCAGGTCGTTCAGGAGGTCATGGATCGGGCTGATGATCGTTCCGCTCACGGCCCAACTCTAGACGAACCGATTCAGCCTGATTTCGTGAGGTTCGCGGTACCGACGATGTCGCCGCCGTCGTAGCGGTAGCGGAGGGTCTGGCCGTCGAGGGTGAGCAGGATCAGGCCGCCGCTGCAGCCGTCGGCGGGCTCCAGGTTCATGCGGACGGCGGCGGCGCCCTGGGCCTGGTTGAAGGAGATCGGCTGGTCGCAGGTGCTTCCGCCGGTGGCGGCGAACGTGCCCTTGGTCAGGCCCGCGTTGACGGTGAGCGTCAGGCCGAAGGAGCCGTTGTTGTTGTCGGTGACGGTGCCCGTCCAGGTTCCGGCGAGCGCCGCGGGCACCCCGGGCGGGGCGGACGTGGAGACCGAGGCCGTGGGCGTGGTGGGAGCGGGCTTCGCGCCCTTGTCCCGCTCGCCCTCCGGCCACAGCAGGACGGCCGCGACGAGGACGGCCGCCAGCGCGGCCGCGCCGAGGACGATCGGGCCCCTCCGGCGGCGCCGCACCCGGAGGTTGCGCGGCAGCGGGATCGGCGTGGACTGCACACCGGGCTCGGTCCGCTGGGGGTGGCCCTGCTCGTAGGGCTGGACGAACGGCTGCGGCTGCGGGAGGGGCAGCGGCTGCTGCGGCGTCGGCGCGGGGGTCGTCAGGTGGGCGTTGCGCGACGGCGAGATCAGCGAGGTGACCAGGACGTGCGCGTCGGGGCGGCGGCCGGGGTCCTTGTCCAGGCAGGAGCGCAGGACCTGCTGGAGTTCGGGCGGAAGCGCCGACAGGTCCGGTTCGAAGGTGAGGATGCGCTGGTAGATGAGGGCGACGGTGTCCGCGCTGAACGGGTGCCTGCCGGTCGCGGCGAAGGCGATGGTCGCGGCCCAGCCGAACAGGTCGGAGCGGGCCGAGATGGCCTCGCCGCGCAGCAGTTCGGGCGGCACGTAGCCGGGAGTGCCGAACGTGACGGTCGAGGTGCCCGCGTCGACGGGCCTGGCGATGCCGAAGTCGACGACGCGCGGCCCGTCGGGGCCCAGCAGCACGTTGGCGGGCTTGAAGTCCCGGTGGATGACCCCCGCGTCATGGATGGCCGCCAGCGCCGAGGCCGTCCCGACCGCGAGCCTGACCAGGTCACCGCCCTGCAGCGGCCCGCTCTGCTGGATCCGCTCCTGGAGGGAGGGCCCGTCGACGAACTCGCTGACGATGTAGGACTCGTGGAAGGCGATCACCTGGGCGGTGCAGAAGGGGTTGACCCTCTTCACGGCCTCGAACTCGCGCTCGAGCCGGCGCTTGGTCGCCGGGTCGGTGTAACCCTTCAGCACCTTGACGGCGACCTTCAGGCCACCGGGACCGATGCCGAGGTAAACAGTGCCTTGTCCGCCCTCACCGAGGCGTCGGACCAGGTCGTACTCTCCGAGCCTGCGGGGGTCGCCGGGCTCCAGGGGGGCGGCCATGCGCCCAACGATAACCCGGCGCGTCCCGAAGTCACCCGGTGACGATCATTTTGAAATCCTTACGTCCTTCCCGGCCGTGCGTCCTCCTCGCCGATCTCCCGCAGGACCGGGTCGGGCTCCTCCTCGTGGAGGAGCTGGTCGAAGGACTCCCCCTCGCGCTGCTCGTCGGCCGTGTCGCCGAACCCCTGCCCGGCCGACCAGCGGTCGGGCGGGGAGATGCCCTCGTCCAGCTCGTCGGCCGACAGGTCGTCGGTGGACAGGGAGTCGGCGGGGTCGAGGCCGCCGTCGTAGTAGTCGCCGTTCTTCTCGCTCATACGACCCCCCTTCCCTGCTTCAGCGCACCTTCACCCCGGCGCCGATGAAGAAGATCCCCGGATATCCCCTCGTCTCGAACCCCTTGCTGGGGTTGGCGCTGAGTTTCGCGTGGTCGAGGACCAGGGTGCCGGTGCGGTCGTTGGACACGAAGAAGATGGCCCCGCCGCCCTCGCGGGCGCTGTTCCCGGTGATCCGGCTGCGCAGGACGGTGATCGTGAACAGGTTCCCGTCGGCGTAGATCGCGCCGCCGCTGCCGCCGCCCTGGGTGCCGGGGCGGGAGGGGTTGGCGCCGGATCCGATCGCCCGGTTGCCGGTGAAGGTGCTGTCCTCGATCCGCCAGGACGTCCCGATGCCGCTGATCGCCCCGCCGTTGGAGCAGACGCCGTCCTTGAAGGTGCTTCCGGAGACCCCGACCGCGCGGCCCTGATACTGGGAGAGCACACGCAGTGCGGCCCCGCCCAGGTCGGGCCCGCTGGGGTCGCAGCGGTTGCCGGTGAAGCGGACTCCGGCGACCTTCAGCCGGCCGCCCCTGACGAACACGGCGCCTCCGCCGCCGCCCTCGGCGGTCTCGCCGGTGGAGTTCCCGTCGGCGAAGCCGATGTTCTGGAGGGTCAGCCGGGGAGTGGCCTGGTCCTGGCAGTGGCTGGTGGTCCAGCCGAGTTCCTGGTCGCAGGTGTTCTGGTAGAGGATGCGGCGGCTGCCGCCGCCGCTCAGGGTGACGAGCCCGCCGCCGTCCAGGACGACCTGGGAGGAGGAGTTCCTGACCTTGGCGGTGGCCGTCATGGTGATCGTCATCGGGTCGGGGCCGCAGGAGAAGACGATCACTCCCCCGGCGGCGACGGCCTTGACGACGGCCTCCGAGGTGCAGCTTCCGGGAGTCCCGTCGCCGACCGTCCGGTCCGGGCGGGCGACGTCCGCCGAGCGCGGGTCCCGTCCCGGCACCGCCGCGGCGGGAGCGTGCTTGGGCTGGACGGCGGGCTCGGGCGGCTCCGGCGGCGTGGTGGCCCGCGCGGCCAGCGGGGTCGCCGGCGCGGTTCCGGTGGCCTCGGGCGGGTCCTCGCCGGAACCGCAGGCCGCGGCCGTGAGGGTGACGGCGAGCAGGACCGGGACGGCCCATCGGGTCAGCACGGCCGACAGCCTAGGCCAGCAGGGCGGCCCTGGCCATGGTGCGCAGGAGCGGGGACATGGCGGCAGGGTCCAGAGTGACGGCGCTGTAGGGGGTGGAGTTGAGGAGACCGAAGACGGCGTGGACGGCCGCTCGGGTCTGATCCTCGGGCCTGGGGTTGAGCGCGCCGACGACGCGGACCCATTCCTCCAGGTAGGCGCGCTGGAGGCGGCGGACCTCGCGGCGCTGCGGGGCGGGCACGTTGTCGAGTTCCCGTTCGTGCACGGTGATGAGCGACGGGTTGCCGAGGGCGAAGGCGATGTGCCAGTCGAGCAGGGCCCCGAGGGGGTCGGGAGATTCGGCGGCGCGGCGGACGCCCTCGTCGTGCAGGCGGACGGAGATGTCCAGCAGGACCTCGGCCAGCAGGTCCTCCTTGCCCCTGAAGTGCCGGTAGAGGGCGGGGCCGGTCAGCCCGACGGCGGCGCCGAGCTCGCCGATGGACACGCCGTGGTATCCGCGGCGGGCGAAGAGGTCCGCGGCCGCGATCAAGATCTGCGCGCGCCGGTCCTGGGTAGGTGTCCCCATGGACCGAGTGTAGACGAACTCGGTTAATGGTGATTAACATCTGTTTTGTTAGTGGTCATTAACTTCTGAGGAGTGCCGGTGGGAGTGCTGCCGGCCCGCGCGGATGTCGCGGGCGAGCCCTACAAGCGGAACGCCGAGCTCAACCGCGCGCTGGTCGGCGAGCTGCGCGACCGGCTGGCCGCGGCCGCGCTCGGCGGGCCGGAGAAGTCCCGGGCCCGGCACGTGGGGCGCGGCAAGCTCCTGCCGCGCGAGCGGGTCGACCGGCTGCTCGACCCCGGCTCCCCCTTCCTCGAGCTGTCGCCGCTGGCCGCGAACGGGCTGTACGGCGACGCCGCACCGGGCGCGGGCATGATCACCGGCATCGGGCGGGTCTCGGGCCGCGAGGTCGTGGTGATCGCCAACGACGCGACCGTCAAGGGCGGCACCTACTTCCCGATGACGGTCAAGAAGCACCTGAGGGCGCAGGAGGTGGCGCTCTGCAACCGGCTGCCGACGATCATGCTGGTCGACTCCGGCGGCGCGTTCCTGCCGATGCAGGACGAGGTGTTCCCCGACCGCGAGCACTTCGGGCGGATCTTCTACAACCAGGCGAACCTGTCGGCCCTGGGCGTCGCGCAGATCGCGGCCGTCCTCGGGTCGTGCACCGCAGGCGGGGCCTACGTGCCCGCGATGAGCGACGAGAACGTGATCGTCCGGGAGCAGGGAACGATCTTCCTGGGCGGGCCGCCGCTGGTGAAGGCCGCCACCGGCGAGGTCGTGACGGCCGAGGAGCTGGGCGGCGGGGATCTGCACTCACGGGTCTCCGGCGTGACCGATCATCTGGCCGACGACGACCCCGACGCCCTGCGGATCGTCCGGGAGATCGTCGCCACCCTGGGCCCGAGGCACGGACGGCCGTGGGAGACCGTCCCGGCCGAGGCTCCGCTGTACGACGCCGAGGAGCTGTACGGGATCGTCCCGCCGGACACGCGCACCCCCTACGACGTCCGCGAGGTGATCGCCCGGCTGGTCGACGGGAGCCGCTTCACCGAGTTCAAGAAGGAGTACGGCACGACCCTGGTGACCGGGTTCGCCCACCTGGAGGGGCATCCGGTCGGGATCATCGCCAACAACGGCATCCTGTTCGCCGAGTCCGCGCTCAAGGGCGCGCACTTCATCGAGCTGTGCGACCGGCGCTCGATCCCCCTGGTCTTCCTGCAGAACATCTCCGGGTTCATGGTCGGCCGCGACTACGAGGCCGGGGGCATCGCCAAGCACGGCGCGAAGATGGTCACGGCCGTCTCCTGCGCGCGGGTGCCGAAGTTCACCGTCGTGATCGGCGGCTCCTACGGCGCGGGCAACTACGCGATGTGCGGACGCGCCTATTCGCCCCGGTTCCTGTGGATGTGGCCGAACGCGCGGATCTCGGTGATGGGCGGTGAGCAGGCCGCGTCGGTGCTGACGACCGTCGGGGACACCGACGCCGACGCCATCCGCGAGCAGTACGAGCAGCAGGGCAACCCCTACTACTCGACGGCCCGCATCTGGGACGACGGAGTGATCGATCCCGCCGACACCCGCCGGGTCCTCGGCCTTGCCCTGTCCGCCGCGGCCAACGCGCCGCTCGACGACGTCGGCTACGGCGTCTTCCGGATGTGACTGAGATGTTCTCTACCGTACTGATCGCCAACCGGGGCGAGATCGCCGTCCGGATCCAGCGGACCCTGCGCGAGCTCGGCGTCCGGGCGGTGGCCGTCTACACCGCCGACGACGCCGCCGCGCCCTTCGTCAGGAACGCCGACGACGCCGTGGAGATCCCCTCCTACCTGGACGCCGCCGCGATCATCGCCGCGGCCGTCGTGTCCGGGGCGGAGGCCGTCCATCCGGGTTACGGCTTCCTGTCGGAGAACGCCGGGTTCGCCCGTGCCTGCGCCGAGGGCGGTTTGGTGTTCATCGGGCCTCCGGCCTCGGCGATCGAGGCCATGGGCGACAAGATCCGGGCCAAGCAGATCGTCGCCGCGGCCGGGGTGCCCGTGGTGCCCGGCCGCGACGAGGCCGGTCTCGACGACGATCAGCTCGCGGCGGCGGCGCTCGAGGTCGGGCTGCCCGTCCTGCTGAAGCCGTCCGCGGGCGGCGGCGGCAAGGGCATGCGGCTGGTGCGCGATCCCGCCGAGCTCCCCGAGGCGATCGCCTCGGCCCGCCGCGAGGCCGCGACGGCCTTCGGCGACGACACGATCCTGGTCGAGCGGTTCGTGGAGAACCCCCGGCACATCGAGATCCAGATCTTCGCCGACGCCCAGGGCAAGACCATCCACATGGGCGAGCGCGAGTGCAGCCTCCAGCGCCGCCACCAGAAGATCATCGAAGAGGCGCCGTCGCCGCTCCTGACGGCAGAGCAGCGCGAGCGGATGGGCGCCAGCGCGGTGGCCGCCGCCCAGGCCGTCGGCTACGTGGGCGCCGGGACCATCGAGTACATCGTCTCGGCCGACCGGCCCGACGAGTACTTCTTCATGGAGATGAACACCCGGCTCCAGGTCGAGCACCCGGTCACCGAGGAGGTCACCCACCACGACCTCGTGGAGCTGCAGATCAGGGTCGCCGCGGGCGAGCGGCCGAAGCTCTCCCAGGGGCGGACCGTGCTCCATGGGCACGCGATCGAGGCCCGGGTCTACGCCGAGGACCCCTCGCGCGGCTTCCTGCCGACCGGGGGGCGCGTCCTGTCCCTCAGCGAACCGCCGGGCGACCACGTCCGGATCGACACCGGGATCGGCGAGGGCGACGCGATCAGCAGCCGCTACGACCCGATGATCGCCAAGGTGATCGTCTGGGGGGAGACGCGCGCGGAGGCCGTCCGCGATCTCGACCGGGCGCTCGCCGGCTACTCCCTGCTCGGGGTGCAGACCAACATCGGCTTCCTGCGCAAGCTGCTCGCCCGGCCCGAGGTCGTCGCGGGCGAGCTCGACACCGGGCTCGTCGAGCGGGTCCTGCCGGAGCTGACCGCCGAGGAGCCGGTGCCCGGCTGGGTCCTGGCGGCGGCGGCGCTGGAGCGGACGGCCTCGCTCACCGGAGACGATCCCTGGGACCGCGCCGACGGCTGGCGGCTGGGCGCACCGGCGTTCACCCCGCACCAGCTCGTGGTCAACGGTGCGACCTTCCTGGTGCGGACCACGGGGCTGCCGTCCTCGGCCGAGCTCGCGATCGGCGACGCCGCGCCCGTCCCCGCCGCGCTGGCCGGCCCCGGACGGCTGACGTTCGCCGGACGCCAGTACCGCTACAGCTCCACGGTCGCGCCGGACGGCACGGTCTGGATCGGCCGCGACGGCCTGACCTGGGCCGTCCGCGAGGAGGAAAGGACGCTGCGCGGCGGCGGAGCGGCCTCGGGCGGAGGCGTCCTGCGCAGCCCGATGCCGGGAACCGTCCTGGCGGTGAAGGTCGCCGAGGGCGACGTCGTCACCGAGGGCCAGCCGATCGTGATCGTCGAGGCGATGAAGATGGAGCACACCGTGACCGCGAGCGTCGCGGGGACCGTGGCGCGGCTCGCGGCACGGACAGGAGCACAGGTGGCGCTCGACGCCGTGCTCGCCGAGATCACCCCCGAGGGAGGTGCCTGATGGAACTGCCGCAGCGGGTCACGATCTACGAGGTCGGCGCGCGGGACGGCCTGCAGAACGAGGAGGCGATCGTTCCCGTCGAGGTCAAGGCCGAGTTCCTGGGCCGGCTCGCCGACGCGGGCCTGACCACGATCGAGGCGACGAGCTTCGTGCACCCCAAGTGGGTGCCGCAGCTCGCCGACGCCGCCCGGCTGCTGGAGATCACCGAGCGCCGGCCGGGGGTGAACTACCCGGTGCTGGTCCCGAACGAGCGCGGCCTCGACCGGGCACTGGAGTCCGGGGTCGAGGAGATCGCGATCTTCGGCAGCGCGACCGAGACCTTCGCCCGCAAGAACCTGAACCGGTCGATGGACGAGCAGTACGCGATGTTCGCGCCGACCGTCGAGCGGGCCCTCGCCGCGGGCCTGCGGGTGCGGGCCTACCTCTCCATGTGCTTCGGCGACCCGTGGGAGGGCGCCGTCCCGGTCGGCCAGGTCGTGGCGGCCGGGAGGAGGCTGCTGGAGATGGGCTGTTACCAGCTCAGCCTCGGCGACACCATCGGGGTCGGCACGGCGGGGCACGTCCAGGAGCTGATCGCGGCGTTCGGCGGGCCGTCGCGGCTCGCCGTCCACTTCCACGACACCTACGGGCAGGCCCTGGCGAACACGCTGGCCGCCCTGCAGTCCGGCGTGACCACGGTCGACGCCTCGGCCGGCGGCCTCGGCGGCTGCCCCTACGCCGAGAGCGCCACCGGCAACCTCGCCACCGAAGACCTCGTCTGGATGCTCGACGGGCTCGGCATCGAGCACGGAGTGGATCTCGACGCCCTCGTCACCACCAGCGTCTGGATGGCGGAGCGGCTCGGCCGCCCCTCCCCCTCCCGCGTCGTCACCGCAAGGAGCCCCAAATGATCGACTTCTCGCTCGACGAGGAGCAGACCGCGCTCAAGGAGAGCGTGGCGGAGTTCGCCCAGAAGATCGTCGCACCCGTGATCGGGGACCTGTACGAGAAGCAGGAGTTCCCCTACGAGATCGTCGCCGGGATGGGGAAGATGGGCCTGTTCGGCCTGCCGTTCCCCGAGGAGCACGGCGGCATGGGCGGCGACTACTTCACCCTCTGCCTGGCCCTGGAGGAGCTCGCCAGGGTCGACTCCTCGGTCGCGATCACCCTCGAGGCCGGGGTCTCGCTCGGTGCGATGCCGATCTACAAGTACGGCACCGACGAGCAGCGCAGGACCCTGCTGCCGCAGCTCGTCACGGGCGAGAGGCTGGCGGCCTTCGGGCTGACCGAGCCCGGCGGCGGCTCCGACGTCCCCGGCGGGATGCGCACCACCGCCAGGCTCGACGGCGACAGCTGGGTGATCAACGGCTCGAAGGCGTTCATCACCAACTCCGGCACCGACATCACGGCCTTCGTCACCGTCACCGCGCTGACCGGTGAGAACGAGATCTCCACGATCGTGGTCCCGAACGGCACCCCGGGCTTCTCGGTCGCGCCGAAGTACTCCAAGGTCGGCTGGAACTGCTCCGACACCCACGAGCTGTCCTTCTCCGACGTGCGGGTCCCGGCCGCCAACCTGGTCGGCGAGCGGGGCCGGGGCTACGCCCAGTTCCTGCGGACCCTGGACGAGGGCCGGATCGCGATCGCGGCCCTGTCGGTCGGGCTCGCCCAGGGCTGCGTCGACGAGTGCCTGCGCTACGTGCAGGAGCGGCAGGCGTTCGGGCAGGCCATCGGGAAGTACCAGGCCATCCAGTTCAAGATCGCCGACATGGAGGTGCGGGCCTGGACGGCGCGTGCCGCCTACTACGCCGCGGCGGCCAAGATGCTGGCGGGCGAACCGTTCAAGAAGGAGGCCGCGATCGCCAAGCTGGTGGCCTCGGAGGCGGCGATGGACAACGCCCGCGACGCCACGCAGGTCTTCGGCGGCTACGGGTTCATGAACGAGTTCCCCGTCGCCCGGTTCTACCGCGACGCGAAGATCCTGGAGATCGGCGAGGGCACCACCGAGGTCCAGAAGATGATCATCTCTCGTCAGCTGGGGGTCGGCGCGTGATCGGGCTGATTCGGCACGGGAACGTCGCCGAGATCCGGCTGGACCGGCCCGAGGCGCACAACGCGCTGTCGACGGCGATGGCCGTGCGGCTGGCGGAGGCCTGCCGCGAGGTGGCGGCCGACACCGGGGTGCGGGCGGTCGTGCTGGCGGCGTCCGGGGAGAAGGCGTTCTGCGTCGGCGCGGATCTCAAGGAGCGCGCCGGGATGTCCGACGAGGAGCTGATGCGGCAGCGGCCGCTGTTCCGGGCGGCGTTCGGGGCGGTCCTCGATCTTCCGCAGCCGGTCGTCGCGGCCGTCCACGGGTTCGCGCTGGGCGGCGGCATGGAGTTCGCACTGTCGTGCGATCTCATCGTGGCCGATCCGTCGGCGGTCTTCGGGCTGCCGGAGGTGTCGGTCGGGCTGGTCCCCGGCGGCGGCGGCACCCAGCTCGCCCTGCGCAGGATCGGCCCGGCGAAGGCCGCCGACCTGGTCCTGACGGGCCGGCGGGTGCCCTTCGAGGAGGCCGTGGCACTCGGCATCGTCGACCGGAGCGCGGAGCCGGGCAAGGTCCTCGAGACCGCGCTGGACCTCGCCGCGACGATCGCGGCCAACTCCCCCGTCGCGACCCGCGCCGCCAAGCGGGCGCTGCGCGCCGGGGCCTCCCTCGACCTGGGCGCGGCCCTCGACGTGGAGGAGAACGCCTGGCGCACCGCAGCCCTGTCACCCGATCGGCGCGAAGGCATCGCCGCCTTCAACGAGAAGCGCCGCCCGAACTGGCCCGGAGTCTGACTGATGAACGAAGGCGCGCTGCTGTGGGAGCCGTCGAACCCCGATGCGACGCGGGTCGGCGCGTTCATGCGCGGGCTGCCGTCGCAGCCGCGGACCTATGACGAGCTGTGGCGCTGGTCGGTCGGCGACCTCGACGGGTTCTGGGAGGCGGTCTGGCGCCACTTCGACGTCGCCGGCGACCGGGGCGACGGCCCGGTCCGCTCCGGCGGCGCGATGCCCGTCGACGGCCTGCGCTGGTTCCCCGGCGCGCGCCTGAACTACGCCGAGAACATGCTCCGGCCCGCCTCCGAGCGCCCGGACGCCGTGGCGGTGGTCTACCGGACCGAGGGCGGCCCCGACGAGACCCTCACCTGGCGGGCCCTGGAGGACCAGGTCGCCAGGGCCAGGGCCGGGCTGCTGGCCCTGGGCGTGGGGGCGGGCGACCGGGTGGTCGGCTATGTGCCCAACCGGCCCGAGGCGCTGGTCGTCATGCTGGCGGCCGCCTCCCTCGGCGCCGCCTGGTCGTCGTGCTCGCCGGACTTCGGCGCGCCGAGCGTGATCGACCGGTTCCAGCAGATCGAGCCCAAGGTCCTGCTCGCCGTGGACGGCTACGCCTACAACGGGAGGCGGTTCGACCGGTCGGATGTCGTCGCGGAGATCCGGGCGGCGCTGCCCACCCTGACGGCGACCGTCACGCTCGGCGCCGCGGGAGAGGGCCTCCTGTCCTACGACGGGTTCCTGCGGCCGGGCGCTCCCGCCTATGACCGGGTGCCGTTCGATCAGCCGCTGTGGGTCCTGTACTCCTCCGGCACGACCGGGCTGCCCAAGCCGATCGTCCACGGGCACGGCGGGATCGTCCTGGAGCACCTGAAGTCGCTGAGCCTGCACCAGGACCTCGGCGAGGGCGACGTCTTCCTCTGGTACACCACGACCGGCTGGATGATGTGGAACTACCTGGTCAGCGGGCTGATGCTCGGCGCGACGATCGTCTTGTTCGACGGGGCGCCCACCGGTGACGCCCTGTGGCGGCTGGCCGCTGAGACCCGGACGACCCATCTCGGGCTGGGCGCGCCCTACATCATGGCCTCGCGCAAGGCCGGGATCGAGCCGTCCGGGCTGGAGGCGCTGCGGGTGATCGGCTCGACCGGTTCCCCGCTGCCGCCCGAGGGGTTCGACTGGGTGTACGAGCACGTCAAGCGGGACGTCCTGCTGGGCTCGCTGTCCGGCGGCACCGATGTCTGCACGGGCTTCGTCGGGCCCTCGCCGCTGCTGCCCGTCCGGGCGGGGGTGATCCAGTGCCGCGCCCTCGGCGCCAAGGTCGAGGCCTTCAACCCCGACGGCAACGCGGTGCTCGACGAGGTCGGCGAGCTCGTCCTCACCGAGCCGATGCCGTGCATGCCGGTGGCCTTCTGGAACGACCCCGGCCGGGAGCGCTACCGGGAGGCCTACTTCGCCGACTTCCCCGGCGTCTGGCGGCACGGCGACTGGATCAAGATCCTTCCCGACGGCGGCTGCGTGATCTACGGCCGGTCCGACTCGACCCTCAACCGGGGCGGCATCCGGATGGGGACCAGCGACTTCTACCGGGTCGTCGAGGCCTTCCCCGAGATCGCCGACAGTCTCGTCATCGACACCGGGCGGCTCGGCGCGGAGGGCACCCTGCTGCTCTACGTGCAGCTCGCCAAGGGCGAGGAGCTCACGGATGATCTCCTCGCCCGGCTGAAGACGGCCCTGCGCTCCGACCTGTCGCCCCGGCACGTCCCGGACCGGATCGTCACGGTGCCGGGGATCCCGCGGACCCTGTCGGGCAAGAAGCTGGAGGTGCCCGTCAGGAAGATCCTTCAGGGCGCCGACCCGGCCGAGGCCGCCAACCGCGACTCACTGGCCAACCCCGAGGTCCTGGACCATTTCCGGCCCTGACGGGCGGATGCCGCGCAGCCGCCGGACCGAGGGCGTCAGCAGCAGGGCCGCGCAGACCGCGAAGCTGACTCCGGCCGAGACGAACAGCAGGTCGCGGGCGTTCACCACGTCCGCGACCGGCCCCACCAGGGCCTGGCCCACCGCGACGCCCGACACCGATCCGGCCATCTCATAGGCGGTGACCCGGTTGATGACGTCCGGGGCCACCTGGGTCTGCACGCTCGTCGACCACATCACCGCCCAGAACGCCCAGGCGGCGCCGCCGACGAGGTGTCCCGCCATCAGCAGGGGCAGCGGCAGTTCCAGCGCCGCCGACAACGGGATGAACCCGAACCCGATCATCGCGACGGCCCCGGCGGCCAGCGGCCTGGACGGCCGGAAACGGATTGCGACCAGCCCGCCGAGGACCGTTCCGGTGCCGAGCCCGGCCATCGCCCAGCCGTAGGCCGCGTCCCCGAGGCGCTCGCCGATCAGCCGGGAGCCGAGCGGGATGTAGGGGCCGAAGACCAGCAGGCCGAAGAACATCCAGATGACGATCACCGCGCACATCCAGGTGCGGGACCGGAACTCCGACCAGCCGCGGCGCAGGTCGAGCAGGACGCTCGACCGCTCCGTCCGCGCGCCCGCGGAGACCGGCCGCAGCAGCGCCAGGCACAGGGCGCTGAAGGCGTAGGTCCCGGCGTTCAGGGAGTACACCACCCCGGCGCTGGACATCGTCATCACCACACCGGCGATCACCGGCCCGGCGAGCTGGGCCGCCGCATCGGCGATCTTGAGGGTGGCGTTGGCGCGCTGCGGGTCCCGCGCGACCAGCGGCACCATCCCGTTGACGCCCGGCTGGAACATCGCGGCGGCGGTTCCGGCGAGGAAGGAGCAGGTGAGCAGGAGCCAGAGCGAGGGCGTCCCGGTGAAGAAGGCCACCGCCACGACGCCCTGGGTGACGATCCGGACGACGTCGGCGCCGACCATCATCGCCCGGGCGCCGATCCGGTCGGCGAAGACCCCGCCGAACAGGATGAACAGGACGAACGGGGTGGTGAAGCTGGCCAGAACGTACCCCACGCCCGAGACGCCGTAGATGGCTCCGACGGCGAGGGCGGCGGCGACCTGCATCATCGCGTCACCCAGCAGGGAGACGGATCTGGCGCCGAAGTAGAGCGAGAAATCCCTGGTCCAGAGCGTGGGAGGGGTGGCGAGCGGCTTGGCGCAGTCGATGACGGCGGTCATGTCGGGGACTCCATGACACCTTATTCTGGACATCCGGCACGACGATCACAGGCGCCCGCAACGCCATCATTGGGTACATTCGTGCCATGAAGCATCGCGTGGTGACCTTCGTCAGCCCGCTCCAGGAGCTCTACACCGTGACCTGCGCCTCAGCGGTCTTCGGGTACCACGGTCCGGACATCCCCCAGCACTACGACTTCCAGGTCTGCGCCGAGCGTCCGGGGCCGGTGGCGACGACCGTCGGCGCCGACCTGCTCGTCGAGCGGGGGCTGGAGGCGATGGAGGAGGCCGACACCCTGCTGATCGCGGGCTGGTGCGGCGGCCCCGACGTCTCCGTCGAGGTCGTCGAGGCCGTCCGGGCGGCGCACGGGCGCGGCACGCGGATCGTCGCGATCTGCTCGGGCGTCTACCTGCCGGCCGCCGCGGGCCTGCTGGACGGCCGGACCGCCGCGATCCACTGGGACCTGACCGCCGACTTCGCCCGGCGCTTCCCCCGGATCCGCGCCGACAAGAGCGTCCTGTACGTCGACCACCGCGACGTGGCGACGGCGGGCGCCTCGGGCACCACGATCGACCTGTGCCTCGGCCAGGTCCGCCGCGAGCACGGCGCGGCGCTGGCCATGCGCATCGGCCGCCAGTTCTCCGCTCCCCCGCACCGCGAGGGCTGCCAGCGCCAGTACCCCGAGCTCCCGACCGCGGGTCCCGTCCCCGACTCCCTCGCCCCTCTGCTCGACTGGATCACCGCCAACCTCGATCGGCCGCTGACGATCGAGGACATGGCCGCCCGCACGGGCATGTCGCCCCGCACCCTCAGCCGCCACTTCGTCGACCAGCTCGGCATCTCCCCCGGCCGCTGGCTCCTCGACCGCCGCATCGCCAGCACCCGGGCCCTGCTCGAGGAGACCGACCTGCCGATCGAGACGATCGCCAAGCGCGTGGGCCTCTCCTCGGCCGTCAACCTCCGCCGCCGCTTCCACAACGCCCTCGACACCACCCCGGCGAGCTACCGCAGCTCCTTCCGCCCCACCTCCTGAGGGCGTCAGAGGGCGGAGCGGATGATCCTGCCCTCGGGGTCCTTGGGGAGGGCGGGGACGAGGCGGACGGTGCGCGGGTACTTGTAGGGGGCGACCTGGGAGCGGACGAAGGTGCGCAGCTCGTCGGGGGTGGCGGTCATGCCGTCGCGCAGGACGACCGCGGCCGCGACCTCCTCGCCGAGCGCCTCGTCGGGGACCGGGTGGACGGCCGCCTCGGCCACGGCGGGGTGCTCGAGCAGGACGGTCTCGATCTCGCCGGGGTAGACGTTGAGGCCGCCCCGGATGACGAGGTCCTTGCTGCGCCCGGTGATGAAGTAGTAGCCGTCCTCGTCGCGCTCGGCGAGGTCGCCGGTGAACAGCCAGCCGTCCCTGACCACGCGCGCGGTCGCGTCGTCGGCCTTCCAGTAGCCCTTCATCAGGTTCTCGCCCCTGATGACGATCTCCCCGTCGACGAGGTCCATCTCGACGCCGGTCATCGGGGTGCCGATCGACCCGGCCTTCCGGCCGAGCTTCGGATGGTTGAACGAGGCGACGGGCGAGGTCTCCGACAGCCCGTACCCCTCGTACACCGGCGTCCCGAACTCCGCCTCGAACCGCTCCAGCAGGGCGACGGGCAGCGAGGAGCCGCCGGACACGCAGGTGCGCAGCGCGGGGAGGCCCTCGTGCCCGGACGCGAGGAGACCGGCGAGCATCGTCGGCACCGCGAGGAGCACCGAGACCCCGTGGCGCCGCATGAGCTCCAGGGCCTTGCCCGGGGTGAACCGCGGTACCAGGACGAGCGTCGCGCCCCGGGAGACGGCCGATCCGAGCGTGCAGGTCAGCCCGAAGGCGTGGAAGAACGGCAGGCAGCCGAGGATCACGTCGTCCGGGCCGAGGTCCAGCAGCTCGTCGGCGACGACCCGGGCGTTCGACCCGACGTTGGCGTTGCTGAGCTGGGCCCCCCTGGACACACCCGTCATCCCGGCCGTGTAGATGATCACGGCGATGTCGTCGGCGGCGCGTTCGGCGGGCTCCGCCGGTTGCCCGCCGGTGAGCTGGGTGGCGTAGGCGTCGACGCCCAGCACCACGGCGCCGAACCGGGTCTCCGCACCGGCCTGGTGCTCGCCGACGACGAGGAACCGGGCCCCGGAGTCGCCCACGTAGTGGGCCACCTCACGCTCCTTGCAGAGCGGGTTGACCGGCACCGCGATGCCCCCGGCGAGCTGCACCCCGTAGAAGACGATCGCGAAGGCCGGCACGTTCGGCAGCATGACCGCGACCCGGTCACCGGCCTCGAGGCCGCGTTCCCTCAGGTCTCCGGCCACCCGCAGGGCGAGGTCCAGGAACTCCCGGTAGCCGATGGTCCGGTCCTCGAAGACCAGTGCCGCCCTGTCGCCGTGTTCCTCTGCGCTGACGACGAGTTCCCGCCCCAAAGTGCTCACTTCCCGAGCATAAGGGGAGGCGAATATGAATTTGATTCAGGATTCGGCGATCAGTGCCGTGCCGATCGTCCGGAACCCGAGCCGTCCGTACATCCGGGCGACGTCCGCGTCCCCGGCCGACAGGAAGATCGTCTCCACCCCGCGCGCTCTGGCGTCGGCGACGAGCACCGCGGTGACGGCGTAGGCCATGCCCTCGCGCCGCCGGGACGGCAGCGTGCCCACCCCGACGATCTCGCTGACCGTCCCGACCGGCTGGTGCTGGCCCGAGCAGAGGGCGACACCGTTCTCCGTCGCGGCGGCGAGGACCGTCACCCCGGCCCGCATCCGGCGCCCGGTCTCCTCGGCGGGGCCGTCCCCGAGCTCAGCGATCTTCGCGGCCAGTTCCCCGGCCCCCGCCGCCCCGATCGCCGTCCCCGGATCGCCGAAGGCGAGATGGAGCAGGGCCGTCGCCGACGGCAGCACCGGGTCATCCGGGTCGACGATCCGCACCCGCGGATCGTCGGCGGCCGGTCCGGCGCCGTCGAGGACCATCAGGGGATGCTCGTGGACCTCCAGGCCCGCCGCCTCGACGGCCGCCCGCAGCCACGGCGTGGTCTCCGCGATCCACTCGAAGGCCTCCGGCACCCCGAGCTCCCGCTGGCGTTCCCGCACCCGCAGCACATCGGCGGCGCCCGCCTCGCCCTCGCCCTTCCTGGCCGGACGCGCGTAGTACGGCATCCCCGCCCGCTCGCGGACGAAGAGCGTCAGCGCCCCGAAGTCCTCGGCCCGCGCGGCGGAGCGGGGCACCGCGTCGTAGTAGTCCTCGAGCCGCTCCAGCAGCTCCGCACGATCGGAATTTTTCACGCCGACACCCAACCAGACGGCGCGCGGCGGAGGCCACCGATTTTGAGCGGGCTCGGTATTGAGCGGGCTCGGTATTGCGCGGGCCTCACTCGAACGGCGCGGGGTCTCCGGCTCCGACGCGGAGGATCTCGGGCTCGCCCTGGGACAGGTCGACGACCGTGGTGGGGACGTCGCCGCACTCCCCGGAGTCGATGACCGCGTCGATCACATGATCGAGCCGGTCCTTGATCTCCCAGCCCTGGGTCATGGGGTCGGAGTCGCCGGGCAGGATCAGGGTGCTCGACAGCAGCGGCTCCCCCAGCTCGGCGAGCAGGGCGTGGGCGACCACGTGGTCGGGGATGCGGACGCCGACCGTCTTCTTCTTGGGGTGCATCAGCCGGCGCGGCACCTCCTTGGTCGCGGGGAGGATGAAGGTGTAGCTGCCCGGCGTCGCGGCCTTGATCGCGCGGAAAACCGAGTTGCTGATCTGGACGAACTGGCCGAGCTGGGCGAAATCCTTGCAGACCAGGGTGAAGTGATGGCCGTCGTCGAGCCGGCGGATCTCCCTGATCCGCTCGATCCCCTGCACGTTGTCCAGCCGCGAGCCCAGCGCGTAGCAGGAGTCCGTGGGATAGGCGATCAGCCCGCCGGACCGCAGCAGCTCGACCACCTGGCCCACGATCCGCGGCTGGGGGTTCTCGGGATGCACGTCGTAGTACTTGGCCATGAACGCAGCTTAGGCCCGCGCTCAGATCCAGGAGCGCATCCACATGCGGGCGTGCCAGGAGTCGTAGGGCAGGGTTCCGCCGGTCAGGATCGGGTGGAGGTACCAGAAGTCGAGCAGGACCAGCAGGACGAAGGCGCCCGCGACGGCGGCCCCGATGGCCCTGGGACGGGGCGCACCGCGGGCCGGGCCGATGATCGTGCCGAGGGTCATGACGAGGGCGAGGCACATGAAGGGCACCAGGGGCAGCGCGTAGAACAGGAACATGGTGCGGTCGGCGAACGCCGGGGGGAACCACGGCAGCCAGCCCGCCGCGTAGGCGCAGAGGATCGCCCCGGCCCGCCAGTCGCGCGTGGTGAGGTAGAGGAACACCATGACCAGCAGCGCGGCCATGGACGCCCACCAGATCGCCGGGGTGCCGATGCCCAGGATCTCGCGGGAGCACCGGGCCGCGCCGCAGCCGGTCGCGTCCCTGGTGTAGAAGAAGGCGACGGGACGCCGCAGGACCGGCCAGTCCCACGGCCACGACTGGTAGTCGTGGCCGACGGTCAGCCGGTTGTGGAACCGCCAGATCTGCACATGGTGCTCCCACAGCCCGGGCAGCCCCTCGAACGGCCTGAGCAGCGGGTTCGCCGCCGGCTCGCGCCTCCCCCAGCCTCCGCCGGTGAACAGCCACCCCGACCAGGTCGCCGTGTAGACGGCCACCGGCAGCGCGCCCAAGCTCAGGAAGCTCACCGTGCCGTCCCTGAGCGCCGCCCCCACCAGGGGCGACCGGAACCCCAGGGCACGGCGGGCGCCCAGGTCCCACGCGAACACCATGACGACGAAGGCCGCGAGGTAGGGCACGGCCGACCATTTGACGCCCGCCGCGAGCCCGAGGCAGGCCCCGGCCGCGATCCGCCAAGGATGGAACAGCCATGGCCCGGGACCGGACGCCTCAGTGGTCCCCGCGAGCGCCGCCCGGCCCTGGTCGCGATCTGCTACCAGGCACGCGAATCCGGCCAGGACCCAGAACATGAGGAAGATGTCGAGCAGGGCGGTGCGGCTGAGCACCAGATGCAGGCCGTCGAGGGCCATCAGGAACCCTGCGGCGCAGCCCAGCAGGGTGCTGCCGGTCATCCGGCGGGCCAGCCGGCACAGGATCAGCACCGACAGGGTGCCGCACAGGGCCGCCGTGCACCGCCAGCCGAACGGGGTCACCCCGAAGACGGCCTCGCCCAGCGCGATCATCCATTTGCCGAAGGGCGGGTGGGCGACGAACGAGCCTCCGTCGGCCCACATGCCGCCGGGACGCCCGGCGAGGAAGAGCCTGTCGGCGATCCCCTTCGGGTAGTTGCGGGTGGCGTGCTCGAACCCGAAGCGCAGGAGCCCGTAGGCGTCCTTGGCGTAGTAGGTCTCGTCGAAGACGATCGCGTGCGGGCTTCCCAGCCGGTCGAACCGCAGGAAGCCCGCGAAGACCGTCACCAGGACCGGGCCGAGCCAGCCCCAGGGGATCCGCGCGGCCGCGCGTGGAGGCCCCTGTGAACGCCCGGCCTCCTGGCCGGAACCGATCATCACCACGCGCGACATCGTACGGATCGGACCGGGACTTCTCGCCCGTTCCGGTCACCGGTGGAACACGGTTCACGCCGCGCAGTGCAGGTACTCCGAGCGGCGCAGCAGCATCGCGCCGAGCATCAGGGGGAACATCGCGACGTGCGCGAGCACCATCAGCGTCATGCCGCCGATCGCGCCCAGCCACAGCAGCGGGAACAGCGGCACGGCCGGGACGTACATCGCGACGCACATCTCCAGCGTCGAGCGCCGGCCGTGCCCGCGGAAGAGCATCCAGGCGGCCATGCCCGCGGACATGTTCGTCGCCATGATCAGGTAGCCGAGGTCGGGATGCTCGGCGTGGGAGATCCCGAGCCCGGCGGCGGACTCCAGGAAGCCCAGCACGACCATGCCGGCGAACATCGCGACGACCATCTCGAGGTAGTGGAGGGCGAAGCGGGGCCATCCGCCCCTGGTCTCCTGCGCTGTGTGGGTCATGCTCCGACTATCGGAGCCGCCGCGGGCGCCCTCAAGGAAGACGTCCGGGTCTGTCCGGAATCCTGGGACACCGGTCGTTCCTGCCTAGAGTGAGGGCATGAGCGAACGGCATTTCGTCGTCGTCGGGTACGCCGCCGCGGAGCTGCTCGACATCGCCTGCGTGGTCTCGACCCTCGAGCAGGCGAACCTGCACGGCCCCGAGTCCTACTACCGCGTCCGGCTGGTGACGCCCGGCGGGCGTCCCATCGACTGCGGTCCCACCGTGTCCCTCCACCCCGGCGAGAGCCTCGAACGGGTCACAGGACCGATCGACACCCTCCTGGTCTCGGGCGGCATCGGCAGCTGGGACGCCGCGGCCGACCCGCTGGTCGTCGCGCACGTCCGGCGGCTGGCCAGGGTGAGCAGGCGGGTGGCGTCGGTGTGCACGGGGGCGGGGATCCTGGCCGCGGCGGGCCTCCTGGACGGCCGCCGGGCCACCACCCACTGGCAGTGGGCCGGGCATCTCGCCGCCCTGTATCCGGGCGTCCGGGTCGACCCGAAGCCGATCCACATCAACGACGGGAACGTCTACACCTCGGCCGGGGTCACCAGCGCCCTCGACCTGACCCTCGCCCTCATCGAGGAGGACAACGGCCCCGACCTGGCCAGGACCGTCGCCAGAGCACAGGTGACCTATCTCCAGCGGCCGGGCGACCAGGCGCAGATGAGCATGTTCACCGCCCCACCGCCGCCCTCGGACGGCCTGGTCAGAAGGGTGGTCGACCACATCACCGCCCATCCGGACGGCGACCTTGCGACCGCCGCGCTCGCCGAGCTCGCGGGAGTGAGCGAACGGCATCTGACCCGCCTGTTCCTCAGGGAACTCGGCCATCCTCCGGGCCGGTACGTCCGGCTCGCGCGCACCGAGGCCGCCGCCCATCTGCTCGTCTCGACCTCGCTGCCCATGGCGGCCGTCGCGGCCCGCTGCGGGCTCGGCACCGCGGAGACCCTCCGGGTGGCCTTCACCGGCCGCTACGGCATCACGCCGTCGCGGTACCGGCTCACCCAGTCCCGGTCGTAGTCGCGGGAAACATGCCGCAAACGCCTACCTCGCGTCCCTGGGGCGCGGCGGTCAGTAGCGTCGGGGCATGCGCGAGCTACCCGTCGTCGCCAGGGCCTACGTCGTCGCCGTCATCGCGGCGGCCGCCGTGGTGCTGGCCGGGATCGTCCGGGGGCCGCTGCCCGGATCGTCCACCGTGCTGATCCTCGCCGCGCTGTTCCTCATCTGCGACGGCATCCCCGCACAGCTGGCCGTCACCGGGGCGCGGGTGACGATGTCGTACGCGGCGATCCTGGCGACGATCGTCCTGCTCGGGCCGACCGGAGCCGCCGTGGTCGGGGCCTGCGCGGTCGCCACGCCGCAGGACATCAACCCGATCGTCAAACGGCTGTTCAACGGGGCGCAGTTCTCGCTGTGCGGGTTCACGGCCGGGCACGTCTTCACCAGGATCGCCCCGGCGGGGAAGCCTCCGCTGGAGGAGATCCTCCTCCCCTTCGCGGTGACCCTCGTGGTGTACGTGGTCATGAACATCGGCCTCACCTGCGGGATCCTGCTGCTGGCCCGGAAGTCCACGCCCCGGCAGATGATCCGTGACTATGTGCCGCTGGCCGTCGGCTGCCTGGGCTTCGGCTCGTTCGGGCTGCTGATCGCCGGGAGCTGGCCGGCGATCGGGCCCGCCGCGGCGGTGCTCGTGCTCGCGCCGCTGGCCGCCGCGTCCTGGGCGTTCAGCCAGGTCGCCGCGCAGAAGGCCGCCCACGAGGCGGTCCTGGCGACCATGTGCCAGGCCGTCGAGACCAAGGACTTCTACACGCGCGGCCACAGTGAGCGCGTCTCCCGCGGCTCGGTGATGATCGCCGAGGAGCTGAAGTTCAGCGCCGCGCGGCTCGAGGCGATCCGTTTCGCCGGGATGCTCCACGACGTCGGCAAGCTGGGCGTCCCGACCAAGGTCCTGCAGAAGGACGGCGGTCTCACCGACGAGGAGTTCGCCGCCATCCAGCTGCATCCGCGGCACGGGCTCGCGATCGTCCAGGACATCGAGTTCCTCGACGAGGCGCTCGGCGGGATCATGCACCACCACGAGAAGCTCAACGGCCGGGGATATCCGCTGGGCCTGGCCGGCGACGAGATCCCGGAGTTCGCCCGGATCATCGGGGTCGCCGACACCTTCGACGCCATGACCTCCACCCGCTCCTACCGCAAGGCACGGCCCGTCGAGGTGGCGGTGGCCGAGCTCAGGCGCTGCTCGGGCACCGAGTTCGACCCGGCCATGGTCGAGGCCTTCCTGCGCGCCCTCGATCGCAGGGGCTGGGAGATCCCGCCCGAGCCCGGCGAGCCGCCCGCGGGCGCCGAGACCGCCAAGCACGACCACGACGACCCGACCGCCCCGATCCCGATCATCAATCCGGCCGGCTGACGGCTCCCTGGACGGCCCGTTCCGCGACGGACGGGTGTTCCGATGCCCAAATTGGACGCGGATTCAGCGCGCCTCGCCTGTTCCGTCCGATCCGCGCCATACGATCGACGCATGTACGCCTGTGCGCTGTCCGGGAAGCACGGCCTCGAAGCCCGGGGTGGAGTGCTCTGACGCCCATGCGGGTAACCCAGTACGCGTATTTCGCGCTCTTCAGTGACCAGGTCTCCGCCGCGGAGATCACCTCACGGCTGAGCCTCGCGCCGGACGAGTCCGACATCCTCGGCAGCGAGCACCCCCATCTCCCCTCCCCCGCGTTCCACAGCTGGCGGATGGTCTGCCGGGAGCCGAACCTCCGCCCGGACGAGCAGGTCATCCGGATCATCACCCGCCTCCAGCCGCACACCGCCCGCATCGCCCACCTGGCCGCGAGCTTCCGCACCCAGTCCTCCGGCGGCGCGGTCCTCCAGCTCGTCCGCTACCTCAACGACAACGACAGCGCCCCCCACCCACCGGGCTTCCACCCCCTCGGCTTCCATCTCGACAACACCGTCATGGCCTTCCTCCACACCACGGGCGCCGCCCTGGACGTCAACGAGTACGACCTCTCCGAGGGGTACTGAGGGTCTGCGCGCGAGGTCAGGAGGAGGTCAGGCAGAAGGGGTGGCCGGCGGGATCCAGGAGGACCCTCCAGCGTCCGTCGCCAGGCTGATGGTCCGGTTTGACCGCGCCGAGTTCCAGGGCCAGCTCTTCCATCGCGTCGAGGTCGTCGGCGTGGAAATCCAGGTGGAACTGCTGCGGCACGTCCTGACCCGGCCATTGCGGCGCCCGGTATCCGTCGACCCGCTGGAACCCCAGGTC
Source organism: Actinocorallia longicatena (assembly GCF_039534125.1). NCBI lineage: Bacteria > Bacillati > Actinomycetota > Actinomycetes > Streptosporangiales > Thermomonosporaceae > Actinocorallia > Actinocorallia longicatena. The sequence continues at coordinate 310,886 of NZ_BAAAUV010000001.1, forward strand.
ACAGCCGGAGCCGCTCGTCAGAGCGACGAACTCGTCCGTGCCGAAGAGCTCGCGCATCCCGGTCAGCGCACCGTAGAAGCTCGCCAGCGTCCGCGGGTCGGCACAGTCCAGAGTCACCCCCCGCAGTACAGCGCCTGGCATCCTTCGCTCCTTCGCGTCCATGTCCACCGCCGAAGCGCTGTCGGAAGAGAAACTAGGCCAGACCGAGGCGGCCGGCGGTGCTTTCGCGGATCTCCAGGGCGAAGGGGATCTGGACGTCCTGGACGGGGAAGGGGTCGTCCTCCGAGACGCGGCGGTGGATGAGGTCGACGGCGGTCCGGGCGATGGCGAGCTTGTCGGGGGCGATGGTGGTGAGGGAGGGGATGCTGTAGGCGCTCTCCTCCGCGTCGTCGAAACCGGCGATCGCCACGTCCTCCGGGACGCGCAGGCCGCGTTCGGCGGCCGCCCGCAGGGCGCCGATGGCCAGCAGGTCGTTGAAGCAGAAGACCGCGTCGGGGGGTTCGGGCAGGTCGAGGAGGTGGCGCATCGCGAGGGCGCCGTCCTGGCGGTGGTACTCGAGCGCGGGGACGATCAGCTCGGGCGACTCGGTCATCCCCGCCTCGCGCAGGGCCGTCCGGTAGCCCTCCAGGCGGAGGGCGGCGGTGCCGCGGCCGGGGTTGGTGCCGATCGCGGCGATGCGGCGGCAGCCCAGGGACGTCAGATGCCGGACGGCGGTGCGCGCGGCCAGGACGTTGTCGATCGCCACATGGTCGATCGGCACGTTCACCGCGTGCTCCCCCACCATGACCAGCGGGATGCCGCGGTCGAAGCCGGTGAAGTCCTCGGCCGCGAGGGCCTGCGGGCTGAGGATCGCGCCGTCGATCATGTGCGGGCCCAGGGCGGTCAGGGCGGTCCGCTCGCGGTCGCGGGTGCCCTGGGTCTGCTCGATCAGCACGTTCCAGTCGTAGCGGCGGGCCGCGGTGATGACCAGCCCGGCGAGCTCCCCGAAGTAGGGGATGCTCAGCTCGGGCAGGACCAGCGCGATGAACCCCGTCTTGCCGCGCCGCAGGTTGCGGGCGCTCAGGTTCGGCCGGTAGCCGGTCGCCTCCAGCGCCGCTTCGACCCTGCGCCGGTTCTCCGGCTTCACGAACGCGTACCCGTTGACCACGTTGGACACGGTCTTCACCGAGACGCCCGCGAGCGCCGCGACGTCCTTGAGCGTTGCGGCCATCCGCGCCCGTCCCTTCACCACGATCCGACGGACAGAGCCTATGGCCGTCGCGTTCCCTCCGCGCTGCGCGGCGCGGCGGCGCGGGCCCGCTGCCAGGCCGCGGGGCCGAGGAAGTGGACGTCGAAGCGGCCCTGTTCGGGCAGGAGAGCGGCGAAGGGGATCTCGCCCGCCTGGATCAGGCCGAGGGCGCGGAAGTAGCCGAACCGGTCGACGCCCGGGGTGAGGACCGACAGAAGATACGAGGTCGCGGGGGTGCGGGCGCTGCTGGGCGTGCTCGGCGGCTGGTCCGGCGGGAACCGGGGCGGGGCGGAGTCCGTTGTGCCCGGACCGGAGGATGGACGGACGAGGACGTGAGGGGTTCCCGGGGCGGATGATCGTCGCACAGCAGCAGGAGAACGACCTGACCGGAGTGGCGGGCTGGGCGGCGGGGGTGATCGAGACGCTGGGGGCGGTGGGCGTGGGCCTGCTGATCCTGCTGGAGAACCTGTTCCCGCCGCTGCCGAGCGAGCTGATCCTGCCGCTGTCGGGGTTCGCGGCCAGCGAGGGACGGGTCAACGTGGTCGCGGTGGCCGTCGCGGCGACGGCCGGGTCGGTGGCGGGGGCGCTGCTGCTGTACGGGCTGGGCGCCTGGCTCGGGCATGAGCGCGCCTACCGGCTCGCCGACCGGATCCCGTTCGTCGACCCCGCCGATCTCGACAGGGCCACCGGCTGGTTCCGGAAGCACGGCGGCGCGACCGTGCTGTTCGGGCGGCTCGTCCCGGTCGTCCGGAGCTTCGTGTCGATCCCGGCCGGGATCGAGCGGATGCCGCTGACCCGGTTCATCCTGTACACGACGCTCGGGAGCGCCGTGTGGAACACCGCCTTCGTGGCCCTCGGCTATCTGCTCGGCTCGCGCTGGGAAGAGGCCGGGACCTACGTCGGCTACGCGACCTGGGCGGTCCTGGCGCTGGCCGTGCTCTGGATCGCGAAGTTCCTCCTGGGCCGCGCCCGTCACCGGAACTTCCCGTGAATTTACGGGAGGCTGGGTAGGGTGCCTCGGGTGGTGGGAATCGTACGGCGGTATCCGGTGCCGTTCTGCTACGCGGGCGTGGTCGCCGCCGTCTCCCTGGTGTGGGGGTACGGGCTCGGGCCCGAACAGCAGCGGGGGTTTCTCGGCTGGGCCAGCACGAACGTGGCGAACCTGACGGTCCGGCCGGTCACGAGCATGATCGTTTCGGCGTTCGTGGCGCAGGAGACGATGGCCCTGTGGTCCGTGATGATCCTCGTGGGGCTCGGGCCGCTGGTCCACCGGTTCGGGAACATGCGGTCGATCGGCCTGGTGCTGGCCGCACATGTCACGGGGACCCTGATCAGCCAGGGGATCACCGCGCTGCGGCTGGCCGTGGGGGCGGCGCCGGACGCCGTCCGCTACATGCACGACGTCGGGCCGTCCTACGTCGTGGTCTCGGCACAGATCGCCGTGGTGTTCTACGGGCACTCGTGGTGGCACCGCGCGATCGCCCTGGGCAGCTGGCTGATGCTGGCGCCGTTCCTGTTCGGCGGCCTCGGCGACTGGGACGTCGCCGCCATCGGGCACCTCAGTGCCATGATCACCGGGGCGGTCGCGGGCGGGCTGCTGGTGCGCCGGACGCCCGCCACGTTGCGGGGAGCCAACCGTGACGCTGTTAACGCTGTGAGTCTCAGTTAACGCTCGGGTGACGGTCGGGACCTCGATGGGTAACTTTCGCCCACTTTCATCGGACCATGGGAGTTAACACAACGGATTTCGAGCTGGTCGTGGTCGGTCATGGGCCCGCCGGACACCGGCTGGTGGAGGCTCTTCGCGAGCGGGACGCCCCCGGGTCCTGGAAGATCACTGTGATCGGGGAGGAGACGCGGACCGCCTACGACCGGGTGGCTCTGACGACCCACCTCGAGGGTGCCGAGCTGGCCTATCCGGCGCACGGCCCCGAGGTCACGGTCCTGCCGGGCGAGAAGGTCGTCTCGATCGACCGGGCCGGACGCAGAGTGATCACCGACGCCGGGCGGGACGTCCCCTACGACGCCCTCGTCCTGGCGACGGGTTCGGCCCCCTTCGTTCCGCCGGTGGAGGGCAAGGACCTCCCCGGAGTCTTCGTGTACCGGACCATCGACGACCTTGAGGCGATCCGGGAGTACTCCTCGACCAGGGGCTCCGGTGTCGTGGTCGGCGGCGGTCTGCTGGGCCTCGAGGCCGCCCGCGCGATCCAGGGACTGGGACTGGACTCGAGCGTGGTCGAGGTGGCGCCGTGGCTGATGCCGCGCCAGCTCGACGAGGGCGGGGGCGCGATGCTCCGCCGCCACATCGAGACCCTGGGCATGGACGTCCACGCGGGCACGCCGATGGCGCGGCTGTCGGCGGGTGAGGACGGGGCGGTCCGGCACGTCGTGCTGTCGGACGGCCGGGAGATCGACGCCGAGGTCGTGGTGTTCTCCGCCGGGATCAGGCCGCGGGACGAGCTGGCCCGCCTGGCGGGGCTCGAGGTCGGGGAGCGCGGCGGCATCGTCGTCGACTCGGCCTGCCTGACCTCCGACCCGGCGATCTTCGCCGTGGGTGAGTGCGCGCTGATCGGCGGCATGGTCTACGGGCTGGTCGGGCCGTGTTTCTCCATGGCCGAGGTCGTCGCGGACCGGCTCGTCAATCCCGACAGCACCGCCTCCTTCGAGGGCGCCGACCTGTCGACCAAGCTCAAGCTGATGGGCGTGGACGTCGCCAGCTTCGGCGACCCGTTCGCCGACGCGCTCGGCGTCACCTACACCGACCCCATCGGCGGGGTGTACAAGAAGCTCCTGGTCTCCGACGACGCCCAGACCCTGCTCGGCGGCGTCCTGGTCGGCGACGCCGAGTCCTACTCCACCCTGCGGGCCTTCGTCGGCGGCAAGCTCCCCGGCGCCCCCGAGCAGATGCTGTTCGGGGGGACCGAGGCCGCGGGCGGCGACCTGCCCGGCACGACCGTCATCTGCTCCTGCAACAATGTGACGGCCGAGGGCATCCGCTGCGCGATCAGCGACCACGAGCTGCGCGACGTCCCCGCGATCAAGGCCTGCACCAGGGCCGGATCCTCCTGCGGCTCGTGCGTCCCCCTGGTCAAGAAGATCCTCGACGCCGAGCTCACCGCCGCCGGGATCGAGGTGTCCAAGGCGATCTGCGAGCACTTCGCCTACTCTCGCGCGGAGCTGTTCGACATCGTGAGGGTCCGGCAGATCCCGACCTTCAGCCAGCTGATCGCCGAGCACGGCACCGGCCGCGGCTGTGACATCTGCAAGCCGACCGTCGCCTCCATCCTGGCCTCGCTCAGCAGCGGCCACATCCTCGACGGCGAGCAGGCGGCCCTCCAGGACACCAACGACCACTTCCTGGCCAACCTGCAGAAGAACGGCACCTACTCGGTCGTCCCCCGCATCCCCGGCGGGGAGATCACCCCCGACAAGCTCATCGTGATCGGCCAGGTCGCCAAGGATTTCGGCCTCTACACCAAGATCACCGGCGGTCAGCGGATCGACCTCTTCGGGGCCAGGGTCGAGCAGCTCCCCCAGATCTGGAAGATCCTCGTCGACGCCGGATTCGAGTCCGGCCACGCCTACGGCAAGGCGCTGCGGACCGTGAAGTCGTGCGTCGGCGAGACCTGGTGCCGCTACGGCGTCCAGGACTCGGTCGGCATGGCGATCCGCCTGGAGCTGCGCTACCGCGGGCTCCGGGCGCCCCACAAACTGAAGTCCGCGGTGTCCGGATGCGCCCGCGAGTGCGCCGAGGCGCAGTCCAAGGACTTCGGGATCATCGCCACGGAGAAGGGCTGGAACCTCTACCTCGCCGGCAACGGCGGGATGCGGCCGCGGCACGCCGACCTCTTCGCCACGGACCTGTCCGACGACGAGCTGATCCGGACGATCGACCGGTTCCTGATGTTCTACATCCGCACGGCCGACCGCCTCCAGCGCACCTCGGTGTGGCTCGAGTCCCTGGAGGGCGGCCTGGAGTACCTCCGCGAGGTGATCGTCGAGGACAGGCTGGGCATCTGCGCCGAGCTCGACGCCGCCATGGACCACCACGTCGAGGTCTACTCCGACGAATGGCGCGACACCCTCGAGGACACCGAGCGCCTGCGCCGCTTCGTCACCTTCGTCAACGCCCCCGACGTCCCCGACTCCTCCATCGCCTTCGAGATCGAACGCGACCAGATCAAGCCCGTGCTCGTGACCGGCCCCCGCCTGGAAGTGGTGACCAAATGACCGCGTTGACCCTGACGACCTCGACGGACCTGTGGACCGACGTGTGCGCCTACGACGACCTCGTCCCCGAGCGCGGTGTCTGCGCCCTCGTCGGCGGCGAGCAGATCGCGATCTTCCGGACCCTGGAGGGCGACCTGTACGCCCTGTCCAACCTGGACCCCTTCAGCGACGCCTACGTGCTGTCGCGCGGCATCCTCGGCTGCCGGGGCGGCGTCGCCACCGTGGCCTCCCCGATGTACAAGAACGTCTTCGCGCTGGAGACGGGCCTGTCCCTGGACGACCCCGAGCGTTCGGTCCGCGCCTATCCCGTCCGGCTGGCCGACGGCCGGGTGGAGGTGTCGACGTGAGCGTGGTCGTCGTGGGGAACGGCATGGCGGGATCGCGGTTCGTCACCGAGCTGCGCACCCGCGACCCGAAGATCCCGATCACGGTCTTCGGCGCGGAACGCCAGCAGGCCTACAACAGGGTGCTGCTGTCGAACGTCCTCGCGGGCGTCACCCGGCCCGACCACATCGGGCTCGTCGACCCGTCCTGGTACGCCGCCCACGACGTCGAGGCGCACTTCGGCGTCGAGGTCGTCCGGATCGACCGTGAGGCCGGGCTGGTCCACGCCTCCGACGGGTCGGCCACCCCCTACGACACGCTGGTCCTCGCGACCGGCAGCACGGCGTTCGTCCCGCCGATCCCCGTCGAGGGCAGCGACCTCACCGCGGCCCGGCGGCTGCCCGAGGGCGCGCTCGTCTTCCGGACCCTCGACGACTGCCGGGAGATCGCCGCGGCGGCCGACGACGCGCGCCGTGCCGTCGTGGTCGGCGGGGGCCTGCTCGGCATCGAGGCCGCCCGGGGCCTGGTCGGACGCGGTCTCGACGTGACCGTGCTGCATCTGGCCGGGCACCTGATGGAACGGCAGCTCGACCCGTCGGCGAGCAAGGTGCTGGTCCGCACGCTCGACCGGCTCAACATCCGCACCCGGCTCCAGGCGAACGTCGCGGGCCTCACCACCGGGCCCGGCGGCCGGGTCTCCGGGGTCGAGCTGGCCCTTCCCGGCGGCGGGTCCGAGCGGGTCGAGGCCGATCTGGTGATCCTCTCGTGCGGGGTCCGTCCCGAGACGGGCCTGGCCAGGGACGCGGGACTGTCCGTCGGCCGGGGCGTCATCGTCGACGACGAGCTGCGCTCGGTCACCGATCCCCGCGTCCGGGCGATCGGCGAGTGCTCCGAGCACCGCGACGAGATCTACGGCCTGGTCGCGCCCGCGTGGGAGCAGGCGGGCGTCCTCGCGGGGCTGCTCGCCGGCACCGAGCCGGACGCCCGCTTCACCGGCTCCCGCCAGATCACCCGGTTGAAGGCGACCGGGATCGAGCTGGCCTCGATGGGCGAGACCCACTGGGAGGACGACGACGAGGACGTCGAGGTCGTCCAGTTCGCCGACTCGGCCCGCGGCACCTACAAGAAGGCCGTCATCCGGGACGGGCGGCTGATCGGGGCGATCCTGCTGGGCGAGACCGGCACCGCCGGCACCCTCACCCAGCTCTACGATCACGAGTCCCCGCTGCCCGCCGACCGTCTCAGCCTGCTGTTCCACGGCATCGGCGCCTCGCCCGAGGCGGCCTCGCCGGTCCGGATCCCCGACGCGGCGACGATCTGCCACTGCAACAACGTCACCAAGGGCCAGATCCGGGCGTGCTGGCAGCGCGGCGCCCGCACCACCGACGAGGTCTCCCGCCAGACCCGCGCCGCGACGGGCTGCGGAAGCTGCCGCGACGCGGTCGAGGGCATCGTCTCCTGGCTCGACGAACAGGACTCCGTCACCGTGTGACGCCCCGCGGAAAGAATGAAGCCGTCCAGGACGATGACGTCCCGGACGGCTTTCGTGTCTCCGCTCAGCCGGCCTTCGCCGTGATCCGGACCGCGCAGACCTTGAACTCCGGCATGCGCGAGATCGGGTCGAGGGCCGGGTTGGTGAGATCGTTGGTGCCCTTCCAGTGGAAGGGCAGGAACACGGTGTCGGGGCGGATCGCGTCGGTGAGGCGCGCCTTCACCACGTTCGTGCCGCGCCGGGTGCTGACCTCGACGAGAGCGCCGTCCTCGATGCCGGAACGCTCGGCGAGGTCGGGGTGGAGCTCCAGGAACGGCTCCGGGGCGGCGGCGACCAGGGAGGCGACCCGCCTGGTCTGGGCGCCGCTCTGGTAGTGGGCGAGCAGCCGTCCGGTCGTCAGGTAGAGCGGGTAGTCCGCGTCGGGCCGCTCGGCGGGGCCGCGGTGCTCGACGGGGACGAACCTGGCGCGGCCGTCGGGGGTGGCGAACCGGTCGAGGAAGGGCCGGGGCGTCCCCGGGTGCTCCTCGTCGGGGCACGGCCAGAAGACGCCGCCCTCCTTCTCGATCCGCTCATACGTGATCCCGGCGTAGTCGGCGATACCGCCGCCGGAGGCCCGGCGCAGCTCGTCGAAGACCTCGGGCGGCACGGTGCTCCACACGCCGGGGGCCTCCAGCCGGGCGGCCAGGCCCTCGATGATCTCCAGATCGGTGCGGACGCCCTCGGGCGGCTCGACGGCCTGGTTGCGGAGCAGGACCCGGCCCTCCAGGTTCGTCATCGTCCCCGACTCCTCCGCCCACTGGGCGGTCGGCAGGACGATGTCGGCGCGTTCGGCCGTCTCCGACAGCACGAAGTCCGCGACGACCAGCAGGTCCAGGGCATCCAGGCGCTCGGTGACATGACGGGCGCGCGGCGCCGAGACGACCGGGTTGGAGCCGAACAGCAGCAGCCCCTTGGGACCCTCCTCGGTGCCGAGGGCCGCGAGCAGCTCGTAGGCGGAGCGTCCGGCGCCGGGGAGCGTCTCGGGGTCGACGCCCCAGACCCCGGCGACGTGCGCGCGGGCCGCCGGGTCGTCGATCTTCCGGTAACCGGGCAGCTGGTCGGCCTTCTGGCCGTGCTCGCGGCCGCCCTGCCCGTTGCCCTGCCCGGTGATGCAGCCGTACCCCGAGCCCTCGGTGCCGGGCAGGCCCAGGCCGAGGGCGAGGTTGATGAACGCGGTGACGGTGTCGACGCCCTGGGCCTGCTGCTCCGCGCCACGGGCGGTGAGGATCAGGGAACGTTCCCCCGCCGAGAGCATCCGGACGCACTCGCGCATCTGCGCGACGGGGACGCCGGTGATCCGCTCCACGCGTTCGGGCCAGTAGCCGTTGAGCGAGGTGCGCAGGGCGTCGAAACCGGTGGTGCGGGCGGCGATGTACTCCTCGTCCAGCAGTCCCTCGGTCATCGCCAGGTGCAGCAGGCCGTTGGCGAGGGCCAGGTCGGTGCCGGGGGTGAGCTGGAGGTGCAGGTCGGCCTGGCGGGCGGTCGGGGTGCGGCGCGGATCGGCGACGATCAGCGCTCCCCCGGCCTCCTTCTGCTCGGTGACGTGCCGCATGAACGGCGGCATGGTCTCGGCGACGTTCCCGCCGACCATGAGGATGACGTCGGCGCGGGCCACGTCGGTGATCGGCCCCGGCAGCCCGCGGTCGAGGCCGAACGCCCGGTTCAGCGCGCCCGCGGCCGACGACATGCAGAACCGGCCGTTGTAGTCGATCTGCGAGGTCCGCAGCGCGATCCGGGCGAACTTGCCGAGCTGGTAGGCCTTCTCGTTGGTGAGGCCGCCGCCGCCGAACACGCCGATCGCGTCCGGCCCGTGGCCGGCCTGGAGCGAGCGGATCCGCGCGGCGACGGCGTCCAGGGCCTCGTCCCAGGAGCAGGGCTCCAGCGGGGAGTCCCTGGACGCCCGCATCAGCGGCGAGGTCAGCCGTCCGGGGACGGTCAGCAGATCCGCCGCCGACCACCCCTTCTGGCAGAGGCCGCCCCGGTTGGCCGGGACGTCCTCCCTCGGCTCGATCCTCAGTTCGGGCGAAACACTCATCCCGCACTGGAGCGCGCAGTAGGGGCAGTGGGTGGCGGTCATCAGACGCCCGCCTCCGCGAGGCTCGACCGGCCGGTCTCGGCGGCGGTGATGCCGCGCTTGCGCAGGTAGAGCGCCCAGGTGGTGATCATGCAGAGCGCGTAGAAGACGGCGAGGCCGATCAGCGCGGGGGCGATCCCCTTGGTCGTCTCGATGGAGATCCGGAAGGCCTGCTGGATGAGGACGCCGCCGAGCGCGCCCACGGCCGAGCAGATGCCGATCGCCGCCGCGGCGTGCCGCCTGCCCGCCGCGGACGCCCTGGCCACGGCAGCCTCGTCGGTGGCGTCGGCCCGCGACAGCGCCTGGATCCGGAAGATCGCCGGGATCATGCGGTAGGTCGAGCCGTTGCCCAGGCCGGTCGCGGCGAAGACGAACAGGAACGCCCCGAGGAACAGCGCCCAGTTCCCGGCCTCCACGGCGTAGGCGACCGCGCCGATGCCCGCCGTCATCGCGAAGAACACGATCATGGTGACGCGGGCGCCGCCGAACCGGTCGGCCAGCCAGCCGCCGACGGGACGGGCGAAGGACCCCACGAACGCGCCGAGCCAGATGAAGTTCGCGCCCTTGACGTCCGGGAACTGGGCCTTGATCAGCACCCCGAAGGAGAAGGCGTAGCCGATGAACGACCCGAACGTCCCGATGTACAGCACGGACATGATCCAGGTCTGGGCGCGCCCGCAGATCGAGACCATCTCACCGACGGTGTAGGCGGTCGTGGCGGTGCGCAGGTTGTTCATGAAGAAGTAGGAGCCGGCGGCGGCCAGCAGCACCAGCGGCATCCACACCCAGCCGACCGCGACCAGCCCGAAGGCGACGATCAGCGGCGGCATGCACAGCTGGGTGACGCTCGTCCCGAGGTTCCCTCCGGCCGCGTTGAGCCCGAGCGGGAGCCCCTGCTTGGAGGCGGGATAGAAGTGGGTGATGTTCGCCATCGAGGAGGCGAAGTTCCCGCCGCCGAGCCCGGTCGTGGCGGCGATCAGCAGCAGGACCCCGAACGGCAGCGAGTCCAGGTTCTCGACCGCGTAGACGAACAGTCCGGTGGGGATCAGCAGCAGCAGCCCCGAGACCACCGTCCAGTTGCGCCCGCCGAACCGGGCGGGAGCGAAGGTGTAGGGGATCCTGATCAGCGCGCCGACCAGGTTGGGCGTCGTGGTCAGCCACAGCACCTGGCTCGTGGTGAACATGCCCTTGGGCAGGTTCAGCACGGCGATGCTCCACAGCAGCCACACGCAGAAGCCCAGGTGCTCGGTGAGCACGGAGAACATGAGGTTGCGGACCGCGATCCGCTTCCCGGTCGCCGCCCAGAACGCGGCGTCGTCCGGCTCCCACCGCTCGATCCACCGGCCCTTGCCCGACTCCGGCGCGGCCTGGTCCGCCCGCGCCTCGAAGACTGTGGTCATCCCGATCCTCCGCGTCTCAACCGATCCGACTCTCAGGACGGTATGTACGCTGCGTTACGGCACGCGCCCGCAACGATGTCGGCGGTGAAACAGGGAACGCACAGCGGTAACAATGAGTTGTTGGCTCCGCCCGCGAGACCGAATTCCGTCGCCGAGAGGGGGTCCGGATGGCGATCGACCGGACGAGCGTGCCCCGCTGGGGGCCCGAGCCCCCCGGGGTGGACGCCGCCGGGCGTTCCTTCGCGATCGTCTCCCTCGGCGAGGCCGCGCTGCCGGTGGCGGCGGCGTGGGCAGCGGAGATCGCCCCCGGCCTGCCGCTCCGGCACGTCCACGCCGAAGTCCTGGACGAGGCGCTCCTGGCCCGGTTCGGGCGCGAACTCGGCCGGGCCGTCGTCGGCTGGCGGCTGATGCTGGCGGGGCCCGAGGACGAGGTCCAGGTGCTGCGGGCCCGGGCGGCCGAGGCGGGGGCGCTGCCGTGCGAGGTCCGCGCGCACGCCACCGCGACCGGCGCCCTGCGCGTGTACTGCGCGCACTGCCGGACGACCGGCAGGGCCGCCGTGGAGATCGGCGGGGTCCTGCCCTGCACGGGCTGCGGAGCGGACCTGGTCGTCCACGCCCACCACTCGCGCCGCCTCGCCGCCTATCTCGGCACCCGGGCCCATGTGGAGACGCCGTGAGGCTCGTGGTCCTCGACGTCGCCGAGGCCTGCGCCGGGGTGCGCACCCTCCGGCTGGGCCGTCCCGGCGGCGGCCCGCTCCCCGCCCATCCGCCGGGCGGCCATGTCGTGGTCGTGGCCGGAGACCGGCGGAACGCCTACTCCCTGACCGGCGACGGCGGCCCCGCCGATCACTACGAGATCTCGGTGCTGCGCAAGGACGCCGGATCGGCCTGGATGCACCGGCTGGAACCGGGCGACCCGGTCGAGGTGTCGGCGCCGCGCAGCCGGTTCGCCCCGGTGGCCGGCGCCCGGCGGCATCTGCTCGTCGCGGGCGGCATCGGCGTCACCCCGATGCTCTCCCACGCTCGGGCCGCGGTCCGGTGGGACCGTCCGTTCCTTCTGCTGTACGGCTACCGGCCCGGGCACGCCGCGCACCTGCCGGAGCTGCGGGAGCTCTGCGGTGACCGGCTTCTGGAATACCCGGGCGGCCGGGAGGACTTCGCCGCCGCCCTGACGGCGGCCCTGCGGTGCCAGCCCCTCGGAACCCACGTCTACGTGTGCGGTCCCGGCTCGCTGATCGGCTTCGTGCTCGAGCAGGCGGCCGAGGCCGGATGGCCGCCGGAACGGGTCCATGTCGAGCGGTTCGCCGCCGAGGAGGCCGGGCCGGGCGTCCCGTTCGATGTACGGCTGCGGTCGGGACGCCGGGTGCCCGTGCCCTCGGGGGTCTCGCTGCTCGAGGCGCTGGAGCGCGCCGGGATCACCCTGCCGAGCATGTGCCGCCAGGGCGTGTGCGGCGAGTGCAGGACCGGCCTGCTGGCCGGGCGGGCGCTCCACCGCGACCTCTATCTGACCGCCGAGGAGCGCAGCACCGCGATCATGCCGTGCGTGTCGCGCGCCGACGCCGACGGGCTGGAGCTGGACCTGTGACCCTCGAGCGCTTTCCCTTCCCCTTCACCCGTGACTCCTACCGCTACAGCACCAACATCGAGCCCGCCCGGACGTTCACGAGGACCGCGACCGGCGGCTGGGGCGCCGACGTCATCGACGTCGACCCTCACTACGCCGCCGATCTGACGCTGCGCGAGGAGATCCTGGCGAGCGACCCGAGCAGGGCCGTCGTGCTGCCGCACATGCGGCCCGCCGCCTGGGACGCCCTCCGCTACGTGCTCACCGAGCTGGCCGCGGCGCACCCGGGCGACTTCCGGCTGCGTCACGACGGCCCGGTCCTGCACTGGGAGAACCGGCGGCGCGGCGTCCGGGCCTCGTTCCGCTTCGGCGACGACTCGGCCCTGCCCTGCGATCCGCTGACCTTCGCCGCGCTCCAGGCCCAGGAGGATCTCGTCCTGCTCGACCAGCGCGAGGACACGCTCTGGGCCGACGCGGGCGTGGTGACGTTCGCCGCCGACTGGTCGCTCGCCTTCGTCATCGGCATGCCGTTCGCGGAGATCCACGGGCCCGTGCCGCGCGTCCACGAGGAGGGGGTCGTCTCCCGCGCGCAGGACTTCCTCCTGCGGCTCGAACCCGGCGCGGAGTTCCGGCGGACGAACTGGTCGATGACGGTCGGCCGGCGGCTGGACGTCTCGGCCGAGGCCTACCCCTCCTGGGGGCGCGACCGGCGTCGCGCCACGGTCGAGGGGACCCTGGCCGAACTGCTGCACCTGCGCGTCGAGGTCCAGCACCTCATCAGGCTCCCGGCCTCGAACGCGATCCTCTTCCTGATCCGCACCCATCTGGCCCCGCTGAGCGAGATCGCCGCGGTGCCGGAATGGCGGCAACGGTTCGGAAGGGTGTTGCGGGAACTACCGGAGGACATGGTGGAGTACAAGGGACTCCAACGCTACCGAGCGGCGGCGGCCACCTGGCTCGCCACGGCTTGAACCCACCCCAACGAAAGGCGGAACAGCATGGCACAGCACGTACGGGGCATCGTCGCTCCGGGACGCGGCGCCCCCGTCGAGGTCCGGACGATCGTCGTTCCGGATCCCGGCCCCGGCGAGGCCGTCGTCCGGATCCAGGCGTGCGGGGTCTGCCACACCGACCTGCACTACCGGGAGGGCGGCATCAACGACGACTTCCCGTTCCTGCTCGGCCACGAGGCCGCCGGCGTCGTCGACCGCATCGGTGAGGGCGTCACCGACATCGCGCCCGGCGACTTCGTGATCCTGAACTGGCGGGCGGTCTGCGGGAACTGCCGGGCCTGCCTGCGCGGCCGGCCCCAGTACTGCTTCAACACCCACAACGCGAAGCAGAAGATGACGCTGGAGGACGGCACCGAGCTGTCGCCCGCCCTGGGGATCGGGGCGTTCGCGGAGAAGACCCTGGTCGCGGCGGGCCAGTGCACCAAGGTCGACCCGGCGGCCTCCGCCGAGGTGGCCGGGCTGCTCGGCTGCGGCGTGATGGCGGGGATCGGCGCGGCGATCAACACCGGCGGCGTCGGCCGCGGCGACTCGGTCGCGGTCATCGGCTGCGGCGGGGTCGGCGATGCCGCGATCATGGGATCCAGGCTGGCCGGAGCCGCGAAGATCATCGCGGTGGACATCTCCGGGGCGAAGCTGGAGAAGGCCCTGGAACTCGGCGCGACCCACGCGATCAACTCCACCATCGACGACCCGGTGGAGAAGATCCGCGAGCTGACCGGCGGGAACGGCGCGGACGTCGTGATCGAGGCCGTCGGCCGTCCCGAGACCTACGAGCAGGCCTTCTACGCCCGCGACCTGGCCGGGACCGTCGTGCTGGTGGGCGTGCCGACCCCCGACATGAAGATCGAGCTGCCGCTGCTGGACGTGTTCGGCCGGGGCGGGTCGCTGAAGTCGTCCTGGTACGGCGACTGCCTGCCCTCCCGCGACTTCCCCATGCTCATCGACCTGCACCTGCAGGGCCGTCTCGACCTCGGCGCGTTCGTCACCGAGACGATCGCCCTCGAGGACGTGGAGAAGGCCTTCGAGCGGATGCACGCCGGCGACGTCCTGCGTTCGGTGGTCGTCCTGTGATCACCAACCTCGTCACCTCCGGCACCTTCTCCCTCGACGGCGGCACCTGGGACGTCGACAACAACGTCTGGATCGTCGGCGACGCCACCGAGGTGATCGTCATCGACGCCGCCCACGACGCCGAGGCGATCGCCGAGATCGTCGGCGACCGCAATCTCAAGGCGATCGTGTCGACGCACGGGCACGACGACCACATCGACGCGGCTCCCGCCCTGGCCGCCCTCACCGGGGCGCCGATCCTGCTGCACCCGGCCGACCTGCCGCTGTGGGAGATGACCCACCCCGGCACCAAGCCGGACGGCACCCTCGCCGACGGCGACGTCCTGACGGTCGCCGGGGTCGAGCTGCTGGTCCTGCACACCCCCGGCCACGCCCCGGGCGCGGTCTGCCTCCACGCCCCGGAGCTGGGGACCGTCTTCTCCGGCGACACCCTCTTCCAGGGCGGCCCGGGCGCGACCGGGCGGTCGTTCTCCGACTTCCCGACCATCATCACCTCGATCGAGAGCCGCCTGCTCACGCTCCCGGCCGACACCGTCGTCCGGACCGGCCACGGCTCCACGACCACGGTCGGCGCGGAGTCCCCGCACCTTCCCGAATGGCTTGACCGAGGTCACTGATCCGCCTCACCGGGGCGTCCTCGGCTGCGCCCCGCTCCCCCGCCCGCGGCCGTCTAGGGTGTGATCATGACGATGGAACGATGGTCGCTGGGCGGGGATCCGGGCGTCGCGCGGGTCGGCTACGGGGCGATGAAGCTGTCCGGCTGGCCGGGAGGCGGGCGTCCGGACCGGGAGACCGCGCTGGCGATCCTTCGGCGGGCCGTCGAGCTCGGGGTGAACCACATCGACACCTCGCACTACTACGCGCGCGACGGGGTCGCGGCCAACGAGCTCATCAGGGAGGCCCTGTCGCCCTACCCCGCCGATCTGGTGATCGTGACCAAGGTGGGGGCGCTGGTCGAGGGCTCCGACATCACCCGGCCCCCGGCGGAGCAGACCGGGTTCAGGCCCGGCGAGCTGCGGCGCGGTGTCGAGGCGAACCTGCGCTCGCTCGGGGTGGACCGGCTGGACGTGGTCAACCTGCGGCTCGGCTCCGTCGACGGTTCGGCGACGCCCCTGGCGGAGCCGCTGGAGACCCTGCTCGCGCTGCGCGAGGAGGGCATGATCCGTCATCTGGGCATCTCGAACGCGACCGCGGCCGAAGTCGCGCAGGCGCGCCGGATCGCGCCGATCGTCTGCGTCCAGAACGCCTACAACCTGGCGCTGCGCGACGACGATCCGCTCGTCGACGCCTGCGCGGCGGCGGGCATCGCCTACGTGCCGTTCTTCCCCGTCGGCGGCTTCCAGCCGATCACCACCGAGCACCTGGACACCGTCGCCGCCCGGCACGGGGCGACCGCGCCCCAGGTGGCGCTGGCCTGGCTCCTCGCCAGATCACCGAACATCCTGCTCATCCCCGGCACCGGCTCCCTCGCCCACCTGGAGGAGAACATCGCGGCCGGCGCCCTGCGCCTGACCTCCCGGGACCTCGCCGACCTCGGCTGATCCGGCCTCGCCCTTTACGTAGTAAGGTTCGGTCTGATCCGGGTCGTCACATCTCCCACACCGGAACCGAGGGCAGCCCCCGGGCGGCGCGGGCGCGGTCCGTGATCTCCTGGATGAGCTCGGTCTTCGCCCGGGTGTAGTCGTCGAGGGGGACACCGCTCGAGGCGATCCTCCGCTTCAGCTCGGCATAGCGCTCGAGGTCACGCGGGTGCCCGCGGAGATGGTCGCGCAAGATCCGCTGGTTCCTGGTCGGCCAGCTCTCCAGCGACACCACGTGCAGGATGCTCGTGCGGCGCCCGCCCGCCATCCCGAAGTACAGCAGCCGGTCGGTCATCGTGTTCACGTGCCGCTCGTAGCCGAGGTCGGCGAGCCGGCCCTCCCCCGCCTCGACCTCCGCGAAGTCCCCGACCGCGGCCATCAGGTCGATCACCGGCTTGGCCGCCAGCCCGGGAACGGCCGTCGAGCCGATGTGCTCGGCCTCCACGAAGACCCCGGGCAGGGCCGCCCTCAGTCCGGCGATGGCCAGCGCCGCGAGCTCCGGCCATCTCGGGTCATATTCGACCACTTCCACCTCGGTCATCACGCCATCCTCGACCAAGGGCCCCCTCGTCCCGTCCGTTCTGGTGCGGGTAGGACACCACGTCGTGTCCCCGCCCGGCCGTCACAGGGGGCAGGTCTCCTCGAACTTCGCGATCGTGCTGCTGGGCGCGGGCGCGGGGCAGAGGAAGGGCGTGTAGCGGGTGTCGTCGTCCACGAACCGCTTCAGCCAGGCGATGCCGTACTGGGCGACCGCGGTGTTCGGCAGGATGTACTGGGCGTGGCCCGCGTTCTTCAGCAGGACGTACGCTTTCTCGGGCGCCGAGGTGAGGCTCGCGTAGAAGGCGCCGGCATAGGTCGCGGCGGGCGCGATGAAGTCGTTGTCCGAGCCGAAGATCATCGTGGGGACCTTCACCCCGGGCCAGCCCTGGGTCTGGTGCCAGGGCGCCAGCGGCACCGCCGCCCTGAGCGCCGGACGCTTCTGCGCGGCGCTCAGGGCCCCGCCGCCGCCCATCGAGTGCCCCATGACCGCGAGCCGGTCCGCGTCGACCCGGTCCCTGACCTCGCTCCGGCCGGTCAGGTAGTCGAGGGCGGCCAGCATCTGGTCGGCGCGGGAGTCGGGACGGTCCAGCACCGAGACGGGTTCGAGGGTGAAGACCACGAAGCCCTGGGACGCCAGCCGCGGCCCGTACCAGCCGACGGAGAACTCGGGCCCGAGGAACCCGGGCATGACCACGACGGCACCGAACCTGCCCTCACTCGTGGAGACCGGGTAGTAGACCGTCCCCTTGTTGAACCCCGCACCGGAGCCCGCGCCCACCGTCACCTGTGCGATGGCGAACGGCCCCTTCTCCGCCTGGAGGCCGGCCGTCGTCGGATCGGGCCCCCGCCGATAAGGACCGTCCGCCGCCCGCACCGCACCGGCGGGAGACACACCCGCGACGGCCAGCGCCACGAGCACCACAAGAACTCTGAAGAGCTTCACGAGGGGGTCCGTTCTCCCGGCATCCGAACCCCCGCAGCATGTGACCCAGGCCACGCCCCCGCCTAGACACCACACCCCAAATCCGACATCCCGTTTTGTCATCCGCTGCAGTACAGGGCCTGCCCCGGCGTCTGCCCCGGAACGGGGTGGAATGTCGGCGCGACACGCCCGTAGAAAGACCAATTCTGGATCAAGAGGCTGTTGACTGATCCGGCTGCCGGGTTGCGACGTCCAACCCTTCGAGACACGATTGGAGGCGCGTTCGTCGATGATGGGTCGCACCCACGCCCTGTCCGGACTGGCGCTGTTCACGGCCGGTACCTATCCCCTGCATCTGCCCGCCGACCAGATCGCCATCGGGGCGGTCGTCTGCGCGGGAGCCGCCGTCCTTCCCGACATCGACCACCACGGCTCCAACATCGCCAGGACCTTCGGCCCGATCACCCGGGGCTTCGCCTGGACGATCGGCAAGATGTCCGGCGGCCACCGCAACGGCACCCACTCCGCCCTCGGCGTCGGGCTGGTCGCCGCCCTGGTGTTCCTGTCCTCCTCGGTCTACACGCGCGACCTCATCACCCTGCAGATCGGCTGCGGCATCACCGCGGCCATGCTGGTCGTGGGCGTGCTCATCGGGCTGCTGCCCACCAAGGGCAAGGGCCGCCGCGCCTACAAGGAGCGCTGGCACGGCTTCGTCTCGATCATCGTCTGCGCGATGGCCGCGACGGCGATCGCGGTGAGCTGCTACCGCTACGGCCACCAGGCCGGCGCCTTCCTCGTCGGCGGCATCCTCGTCCTGGTCCTGGCCGCGGCGATCCGGCCGCTGGCCATCAAGGGCATCTGGGACGACCTCGCGCCCATCCCGATCGCGTTCGTGGCCCTCTGGTACCACGTCGACCTCAGCGTGATGCCCTACGCGATCGTCATCGGCGTCGTCATCCACATCGTCGGCGACATGATCACCCTCGGCGGCTGCCCCATCGGCTGGCCGTGGTCGCAGACCATGTTCGGCCCCAAGTGGTTCAAGACCGGCAGCCGCATCGAGCGCCGGATCGTCGCCCCGATCCTCGTCGCCGTCCTCGGCCTGGGCGTCGTCGTCCACGTCTACCCCGAACTCTCCGACCGCGCCAGAACCTTCCGCGCCTCCTCCCTCCAGCGCTAAAGACGGGTGAGGACGGCGCGGGCGACGTCCTTCAGCCGGGATTCCAGGTCGGCCCGGGTGAGCGGGGTACCGGAATCGCGGCGTGGATACAGGGCCACGACGATGACGACGTCGGCCTTGCGCACGTACAGGTAGGTGGAGGCGCCGTCCGGCCGGCGCTCGAGGACCCGCTCGTCGCCGAGGCCGGGCTCTCGCTGGACGGTGCCGTGCCGGCGCCTGAGGAAGTCCGCGGCCCTGCCCGAGGGGCTTCGGGCGGCGTCGCGGCCGAACCGCCAGATGGTGAGGAAGGCCTCGGCGTCCTTCGCCTCGACGCCGCATTCCTCCCGGCCGGGACGGGCGAGATAGGTGTTGGGAAAGCCGCTCTCGGCGAGGACCGCGCAGGGATCGGGAAGAGCGCCCGTCACCAGCGCCTGCCCCGGCCACCAGGGGTCGAGCCACGGACGCTCCCAGGCCGCGGTCCAGCCCAGCAGCAGAACGAGCCCCACCACCGCGGCAGAAGGACGCGAGAGCAGCCGCCGGACCGGCACCTTCGCGGGCGCCGTCGCCAGCAGACGGTCGAGCCGCGCCGGCGCGCCGAGGCCCCGCGGCATCGTCAGCGTGACCCTCCGCACCGCGGCGAACGGCGGGAGGAACGGCGGACGGCTCCGCTCACCGGCGAGTCTCACC
This sequence comes from Actinocorallia longicatena, assembly GCF_039534125.1. Classification (NCBI taxonomy): domain Bacteria; kingdom Bacillati; phylum Actinomycetota; class Actinomycetes; order Streptosporangiales; family Thermomonosporaceae; genus Actinocorallia; species Actinocorallia longicatena. Next base: position 330,209 of record NZ_BAAAUV010000001.1, read on the forward strand.
CGGTAGCGGCCTCCCACCTGCTCGACGGCCGCGACCTCGTCCCACCGGATCACCCGCGTCCGACCCGTCCTCCGGTCCTCGATGCCGTCATCGTCAGCCGCGGTGTACCCGAACCGCAGCACCGTCCCGTACAGCAGCAGGAGCAGCAGGGGCGTCTCCCAGACGAGGAAGGCGAACTCCCGGTGCTCCCAGCAGAACCACCCGGCGCCCGCCAGCGCCGCCGCCCACCCGAACCGCGTCGCCACCGATGCCTCGAGGCACACGCCCTTACGCCGAAGCTTGATCGTTTTGACCGTCATGGGCGCTATTAACCCATCAGTCTCGAATCTGGAGAAGTCCTTCCCGGACGGTCAGGCGGGGCGGGTCAGGTGATCTTGAGGGTGGCCTTGTAGGTGGCGGGGTCGATCTGGGTGCCCTGGGTGGGGTGGGGGTCGAGGCGGAGCAGCTCGACGGTGCGGCCATTGATCGTGAAGGAGCGGGGGTCGCCGTTGACGTGGAGTTCGTAGGACTGGTCGTCGGTGGACAGGACGGCGGTCGCGTCGCCCGCCCAGACGCAGGTGACACCGGTCGGGCAGCGGCTGTCGTTCTCGACCTTGGTGAAGGTCAGGCGGGGTGGGAGGTCGAGCCCTCCGCCGTAGTCGAGGGTGGTCTCCCCCGGCGGCGTGGTCTCCCCGGCGTCGGCGCAGCCGCCGCCGACCATGATCACTATTGCGGCCAGGGCGGCCGCGCGCGCGAAGGGTCTCATGTCCGAACGACTATCACGGCGCGGCCTCTGATCATCGGAGGTCGGCGGCGGTCTGCGCGTGGAGATGGGCGGGGAACCAGGTCGCGGGCCTGGGATCGGCCGCCGCGGCGGAGACCAGGGCTGCGGTGGTGGCGAGGCCCGATCCGGCCAGATCACGGGCGGCTCCGGCCAGTCGCGACAGATGGTGCGTGGTCAGGTGGCGCAGGCCGCGGTGGGCGGCGTCGGAGAGGGCGGCGAGCGCCTCGTCGAGGACGTCGGCGAGCGGGTCGGGCGGGAGCGGCGCGGCGAGCGGCAGGGCGGTGCGGTCGTCGCCCGGAGCGAGGTCGGGGACGACGACGCCGCCGGGGGTGAGCACGGCCAGCGGGCCGACCAGCAGGGTTCCGCGGGTACGGCGGACCGCGGCGGTCAGGAGCTCGGGGCCCTGCTCCAGCGCGGCGGCCAGGGCGCCGAGGGCCGCGGGGGTGTGCGCGGCGTGGTCGGCGACGAGCTGGGCGGGAGTCCCCGCCTCGTCGAGGAGGGTCGCGGTGAGGCGTTGCGCGCCGGGGTCGTATCCGAGGTCGCGGACCTCCGCAACGGCCATCACCCGGACCGACTCGGCCTCGACGCGCGGCCGGATCGGCCGGGGCGGCAGTCCGGCCAGCAGGGCGGCGTGCCCGGCGTAGTCAGCGACGATCGGCAGGTCGCGCCAGGAGTTCCCGACGGGCGTCACCGAGGTGCGGGCGATCCGGCCGGCGCCCAGGCTGAGGACGCGGCTGGCGCTGCGCGAGGCCGCCTCGGACACGACGTTCGCCCCGGCCAGGGCCGCCAGGGTGGAGCCGCCGAACCGCCGGGCGCCCAGGGCGTGGCCCGTCACCTCCTCGTCCCAGTCGCGGCGCAGGACCAGGGTGGTGTCGCCGTGGGCGAAGCAGACCGAGGCCGTGCGGCGGCCGCCGAGCGCGGTGATCCGGCAGCCGAGGCCGATGAGGCGGACCTTGCGGAGCGGGGTCTCGCCCGGCTCGTCCGCGCCGAGAGCTCCCGCCCTGGCCCTGGCGTACAGCTCGGAGACGGTGTCGGCGAGCCGGCGCGGCTCGTAGCGGGCGGAGCGTTCGCCGTATCCGGCGAGCTGGTCGCCCAGCTCCGCGAGGCCGCCGGCGATCCAGTGCAGCCCGGCGAGGCCGGACCCGAGCCGGGCGATCCGCCCGGCCATGAGCGGCCCGGCGTGGACGGCCCCCTCGCGCAACACCTCGTCGAGCAGAGCGGTCAGCCCGGTCAGGTCCGGGGCCGCTGCCGCCGTCGCTCCGCCGACCCTGACGGTCCCCTCCCCTCCCGCCCGGAACGCCCACACGGCGAGGATGACCGACTCGGCCCGGTGGGAGGGGGCGGCGTCGGTGACGGCCAGAGCCGGATCGCCCGGCACCGGGAACCGCACGGAGCAGGCCGGCAGCTCCACGGAGGGGACCTCGCCGGTGCCGAACACGACGGTGAGACCGCGGTTGAGCCGGGTCCTGGCCGCCTTGACCGCCCGGACGCCGAACGCCCGCTCCAGCGCCTCGTCGTCGACGTCGGCAGGGGTCCACCCGGCCGGAGCGGCCTCGGTGCGCGGGACCTCGCGCTGGTAGGCCAGGACGAGCCCGATGAGATGGCGGCAGATGCCGGTGGCGGCGCAGGTGCAGGAGCCGCCGTCCAGTCCGGACCCGGAACCGACCGAGGCGGTCGTGCCGTCGGCGAAGACCGCGACGACCGGGTCGCCCGCCGTCAGCTCGGGGACGCCCCCCGCGGCGAGCTCCCTGGCGGCCCGCTTGACCAGCCCCCGGTTGGCGAGGGCGGCGAGGGTGTCCTCGTCGAGGTCGTGCAGCGCGGTCACCGGCCGATCCTCTCCGCGACGAACTCCGCGAGCCGCGCCGGGGTCATCGCCCCGACATGCGCGCCCACGTCCGCGAGGCGGCGCCCCAGCTCCCGGTCGTAGGCCGGTTCCGCCTCCTCGTCGAGAGCCGCGAGCGCCAGCACGTGGGTGCCCTGCTCGGCCAGCCGCCGGACGGTCCGCACCAGCGCCCCCTCGTCACCGCCCTCGTAGAAGTCGGAGATCACCGCGACGATCGTCCGCCGCGGATCCTCGACGAGGGAGGCCCCGTAGGCCACCGCGGAGGCGATGTCGGTGCCGCCGCCGAGCTGGACCTTCATGAGCAGCTCGACCGGGTCCGTGACGTCCGAGGTCAGGTCGACGACGCTCGTGTCGAAGGCCACGAGATGGGTCCTCAGCCCGGGCAGCCCCCACAGGCAGGACGCCGTGACCGCGGAATGGATCACCGATCCGACCATCGAGCCCGACTGGTCGACCAGCAGGATCATCTGCCAGGATCGCAGCTGCGGCCGGGTCCTGGTGTGGAAGCGGGGCCGCTCGATCAGCACCCGCCGGTGCTCGGGCTGGTAGTGCTTGAGGTTGGCCCGCAGGGTGCCCGCGAAGTCGAAGTCGCGGGCCTGGCCCGTCCGGGAGGTCTGCCGCGACCTGGTCCCGGCGAACGCCCTGCGCACCTCGGGCTTCAGCTTGGCCACCAGCTCCCTGACCACCGCCGAGACGATCCGCCGGGCCATCGCCAGGACGTCGGGGTTCATCAGGTGCTTGGTCCGCAGGACCGCGCGCAGCAGCGCCGGGTTGGGCTCGACCCGTTCCAGGACGTTCGGGTCGGTGACGACCTCGAGGATCTCATACCGTTCGACGGCGTCCCGCTCCAGCCGTTCGATGGTCTCCTTCGGGAACAGCCGGTGGACGTCGTCCAGCCAGTCGACGGTCGTCACGTTCGACGGTTCGCTCCCCGCCGACCGGTTCGCCCCGCCGCGCCTGACCCCGCGCCTGGTCAGCTCCTCGTCCCTGCCGTACAGCCATTCCAGCGCGGCGTCCTGGCCCGCGGCCGTCCCGCTGAGGCCGCCGGTGCAGCCCTCGGCGGGCGAGCCGAGGATCAGCCGCCAGCGTTCGAGTCCCTCGTCGGGCGCGGAGGGTCCGGTGGTCATACGGCGGCTCCGGGAAGGTCGTGGGCGGCGAGGAGCGCGGACGCGGCGGCGTCGAGCGCGTGGGCCTCGGCCTGGAGGACGGCCGGGGCCGCCGTGCGCAGGAGTGCCCTGGGGGTGAGCGTCGTGTCGCGGAGGGCCAGCAGGGACCGGGCGATGGTCTCGCGTTCCCGTGGCGGGAAGAACTCGAAGGCCTGGCGGAGGGCGGGGAGGCCGGCCAGGAAGTCCTGGGCGGGCAGGCTGACGATCAGGTCGTCGAGGATCGGCAGGAGCTCGGGGTCGGTGAGCAGTTCCTCGCGGGCGACGGCGAACAGGCCGATCAGCCAGTCGCCGAGCGCGCCCGAGGGCAGGGCGAGCCGTCCGGGCTTCGACGACAGGGTCCAGGCCAGGCCGTGGGCGGCGCCTCGCAGGTCGGGCGGGGCCGCGGAGTCGGCGGCGATCCTTCCGGCGATGGAGGCGGCCGTCTCCCGGGTGATCGACAGCAGCGGGGCCGCGTGGCGGAGAGCGTCGCGGACGGCGGCGACCGCGCGGACGCGGGGCAGGTCGGCGGCGGGGCCGCCGCGCAGCCCCTCGGCGAGCCAGAGGACGCGGGTGACCGCGGCGTCGATGAGGGAGCCGAGCAGGGCCGAGTCCGCGGTGCCGAAGATCTCGTCGTGCCGCCAGAGGGCCAGGACGGTCGCCAGGGTCTCCGCGAGCTCGCCGGGCTCGCGGGCGGCGGCGACGGTGCCGGTCAGCCGGGTGGCGAGCTCGGCCGCCTGGTCGGTGAGGCCGCACAGCGCGGCGTCGAAGAGCACCTCGGCGGGGTCTCCCGGACGGCCGGCGAGCCGGGCGGCGGCGGCCTCGCCCAGGGTGGCGCCGAAGACCGCGGCCTCGATCAGGACCGCGTTCCTGCGGTCGTCGGAGCGGAGCGTCCACCGCTCGTCGAGGACGGGGTCGAGCCCGGTGGCGGGACCGCTGTCGCGCACCGGCCCGGGGACCCCGAGGACGCGCAGCCGGTGCAGCAGCCGGCTCCGCTCCAGATCGGCGGGGTCGGTGAGCTTCAGGCCGACCTGCCCTGGGCCGTCGAGACCGTGCGCCTGGAGCAGCGCGCTCACCTCGCGGACCAGGGGCGGAGCCGGGGTGCCCGGATGCAGCGCGCCGACGCGGTCGCCGCTGAGGACCGCGACCATCTCCACGACGGCCGGATGGGCCCCTGCCGCCAGGGGGGCGCGGCGGCTCCACGGCAGCGGCTGTTCGAGGTCGTCGCTGACCAGCGCGGACACCAGCCCGTCCAGGACGTCGGTGCGGGCGGGAGCGGGATTGCCGCGCAGCCGCGCGAGGCCCTCGGCCTGGGTCCTGGCGGCGATGAGGTCGGCCGTCGAGACGGGCTGCCGCCGTCGCCGCAGCCCCTCCGCGACGCGCTCGGTGAGCCAGCGCCCGGCCGCCTCCACCCCCTCCTCCCAGACCCGCTGGTAGTAGCCGGGCGAGGGCATCCCCGACTGGTAGCCGCCGAAGGCGTCCAGCCTGCGGAAGGAGTAGGGCACCAGATAGCTGCCCGCCCCCTCGGGGACCCCCGGCACCTCGGGCCATCCGGCCGGGCCCGGCCCGGCGGCGAGGCGGCGCAGCGCCGGGGTGTGGAAGCCGCCGGTCACCACGACGACCGGTCCGTCGTCCGCGGCGGCGGCCGCCCGGATCCAGCCCGCCATGTACTCCTCGCGGACCGTGTCGGCCCCGGACGCCTCGGCGTCGCCGCGCACGAGGGCGAAGTAGGCGTCGAGGCGCTCGGCGAGGTCATCGGCCGCCTCGACCTCGAACATCCGGTCCCAGAGCGCGTCGGTGTTGTCGACGGCGAACGCGGCGCACAGCCGGCCGGTGGCCTCGGTGTAGCGGACCTCGGCGTCGGCGTAGCGGTTGGCGCGCTCGGCGAAGGCCGGATGCCAGGCGGGCAGGTCGATGAAGCGGACCTCGGCGCCCGCCGCCCGTCCGCCGGTCAGGGCCGCCCACTCCGGCGAGTAGTCGCAGAACGGGGTCCAGGACTGGTGGCCGTCGCCGTAGGTGAACAGCGCGACGGGCAGCCGGTGGCCGAGCAGCAGCTCGCCGATCCGGTCGTTCATGTCGGCCGGGCCCTCGATGAGGACGTGCGCGGGCCGCACCCGCTCGATCGTGTCCGCGACGAGCCGGGCGCACGCCGGGCTGTGGTGGCGGATGCCCACGAAGACGACGCTCATCCGGGCAGGTGGTGCCGGGCGGCGTGCAGGGCCCGCCACTGCCGTCCGCCGCGCTTGGGGGCGTGCTGTTCGAGGTAGCGGCGGAGCTTGACGAGGTCGTCGGCGTTGTCCTTGGCCGCGGTCCCTGCCAGGCAGGCCACGATGTCCTCCGCCGACCCCGGCTCACCGCGCAGGAACCAGCCGCGCAGGCCGACGGCGTGCGCGACCGACACGGCCTCGGCGGTGCTCATCACGGTCGACAGCCGCTCCATGGTCCGGCCGTCGGAGGTGGTGCCGGACCGCAGGTCGCGGAAGGTCTCGACCAGCACCTCCAGCACGTCGCGGTGCGGTGCGGCCTCGACGCCCGAGCGGCGCAGCAGGGCCGCCGACTCGGCCTCGACCAGGTCGAGCTCGGTGGCCAGGTCGGGGATCGGGAAGACGGTCTCGAAGTTGAAGCGCCTCTTGAGCGCCGCGCTCATCTCGTTGACGCCCCGGTCCCGGGTGTTCGCCGTGGCGATCACGTTGAACCCCTGCCTGGCGAAGATCATTCCTTCGGTTCCGGGCAGCTCGGGGATGGCGACGACGCGCTCCGACAGCAGGGACAGCAGGGAGTCCTGCACCTCCAGCGGGCAGCGGGTGATCTCCTCGAACCGGACGAGACGGCCCTCGGCCATGCCCTTCAGCATCGGAGCGGGCACCAGCGACCGCGCCGACGGGCCCTCGGAGACGAGGAGCGCGTAGTTCCAGGAGTACTTGATCTGGTCCTCGGTCGTGGCGGCTCCGCCCTGGATCGTCAGGGTGGAGGTCCCGCTGACGGCCGCGGCGATCAGTTCCGACAGCAGCGATTTCGCCGTGCCGGGCTCGCCCACCAGCATCAGCCCCCGGCTGGTCGCCAGGGTGACCAGGGCCCTGTCGATCAGCGAGGGGTCGCCGACGAACTTCCGCCGGATCCCCCGGCTCTCGTCGCCGACGACGAACCGGCGGGCGGCCTCCAGGCTCAGCGCCCAGCCGGGCGGCCGGTGCCCGGTGTCGGACTCGGCCAGCCGGGCCAGCTCGTCGGCGTACCGCACCTCGGCGGGCGGTCTCTGCAGGTCCTCGCTCATGGGGTCACCAGCTCTGTCAGGTCGGAGATCACTTCGGGCACTCGCGGTCCCTCAGCTCGTCAGGGCGGTCAGGTCGACGATCACTTCGGAGACCGTGACGGTGTCCGCGGACTCGTCCGGGTCGTCCTCGGCTCCCTGGCGGCCCTCGATGCCGACGGCCTGGAGCGTCTGCTCGAGCTCGTCGTCGGGGTGGGCGTAGGTGAGGCCGGGGGAGAAGTCGATGGTCAGGTGACGGCCCGAGGGCAGCTCGCGGGTGTACCGGTGCACGGTCGCGCCCTCGCCCGCGTCGCCGCGCTCCCAGCCCCGGTACTGCAGGCTGAGGATCTTGGCGGCGGGGACGGTCGCGGCCTCGAACCTGGCCAGCCTGGAGCTCAGGGTCTCGCCCGGATCCAGGGTGATCACGGGCCGTCCGAGCTGCGGGAACGGCTGGAGGATCTCGTAGTCGGCGAAGAGCTCGCTCCAGGCGTCGAGGTCGGGGCCGAGGTGGATCGGATGGGCGATGCGCACCCGCGTTCCGTCCGGCAGCGTGAAAGCCTCGTCGTCGACGCCGGCGAGGGTGCCGTCCTCGGCGACCCGGAACGCCCCGGCGTCGCAGAGGAACACCAGGCGGCGGATCAGGTGCCTCTGCAGCGGATGCTCCGCGAACAGCTCACGGAACTCGCCGGGGGTCCAGGACCGGGTGCGGACCATCGCCCGTTCCAGCCGCTGGATCTGCCGGGAGGCGATGGTCCGGACGTCCTTCTTCAGGCCGGAGAAACGCTGCCGGGCGGCGGCGGCCAGCTCCGGATCGTCCTTGGCGCCGGGGGCGGGGAGCGCCTTGCGGATCCGGCCGTCCTCGTCGAGGACGTACGGGCGGAGCTGCTCGTCGAAGCCGACGGTGAACCGCCGTGGCCCGTAGTCGAGGACGGTGCTGCCGTCCTCGCCGAGCCCCAGGTCGGGGACGAGCCGATCGGCGAGCTGCTCGGAGTCCAGGCCGAGTGCCTCGGCGACCTCGTCGATCTTCTGCTTCGCGCGTTCCTTGAGCGCCTTAAACCGCAGCCGCTGGCCGATGCCGTGCAGATGCATCAGCGCGACGTCGCTGCCGATCGCGGCGAGGACGTCGAGGCCGGCCACCGCCCGCTGGTGCCCGCCCTCCCCCGGCCAGGCCTTGATCATCGGAGTCAGGTTCCGGACGGCCGTGTCGCCGCCGAGGATGCCGAGGGCGGTCAGCGCCCAGCCGTCCTTGGCGGGCAGCCCCACCCGGCGCCAGGCCTCGAAGAGCTCCCAGGAGAAGACGTCCAGCGACTGCGGGGTGCACACCTCCTTGACCGTGGCGAGCCCGGCGTAGACGGCGTCGGGCCGGGAGATGGCGAGCATCGACAGCACATGGGCGGTCGCGGCGGCGGGCAGCGCCCGGCCGTCTGCCAGACGGGGTTGCGGGAGCCGCCCGGGATCCGCCCAGGCGGGCAGGGTCGGCATCCGGCGCGGCAGGTCCTCCAGCGGATCGGCGCCGAGGAGGGCGGCGACGGCCTCCTCGGCGGCGGGGCCGTGGGCGCGGGCCGCCTCCAGAGCGCCGGGTGCGATGCGGAGCGCGGCCTCCGCCGCGGTCCTGGCCCGGCCGGGCTCGCCAAGGGCGTCGGGGATCAGGAGAGCGGCTCCGTGCCTGGTCAGCCAGGTGCGGGCGGTTCCGCGGGCGGACTTCAGGCGCAGCCAGCCGGCCATCAAACGGGCGGTGGCGAGGTCGGAGAAGGGCAGCAGCAGCCGACCCGCTGCCGGGCTCGCCTCCGCCGACGCCCGGAGCCTCGGCAGGGCCTCGAGCCCGAACCTGGCGGCGATCGCCGCCATGACGTCCAGGTCGTCGCCGTAGCGGTCGGGCTTCGCCCAGTACTCCAGCAGCGAGCGGGCGTCGTCCTCGGGGCCGTGCATGAGGTAGTGGTTCAGCGCCCAGATCCCCTCTCCGGACTCCAGGCTCTTCAGGTGGGGACGCCGGATGTTCCTCCCCGACGGGTAGGAGTCCGCCTTCGCCGCCCACTCCTCCCGCTCGCCCGGCAGCCAGCGCAGCTCGGCGGGGTGCGCGGGGGGTTCGAGCTCGAGGACGATCTGCGCGGTCTTCGCCCGGGGACGCGTCCACGGCGGCGCGGCCAGCAGCTCGGGCAGGGAATCCAGAGGAGCCTCGGGCAGGCGCCGCAGCTTTCCCGCCAGCTCCTTAGCGCGGGGCGGCAGATCTCCTTCGAGGAGCTCGGGGTGGCCGAGGAGATGGTCGCGGAGCAGCCCCGCCGCCTTGGGCGACGCGCTCGCGGCGTCCAGGAGCCGCATCGCCCGCACGGGGAAGGCCCGCATCGCCTCGAACAGCCCGGCCGTGAGGTGGCGGTTGTCGTCGCGGTGGCGCAGGAGGAGCCCGAACGCCTCGTCGGTGGGGATCCCGCCGAGGACGGCCGCGATCGCCTTGGCCTCCTCCGAGCCGCTGTGCTCTTCCTCGAGGATCCGTGCCACCAGCGGGACGATCCGCTCCCCGTAGGCGTCGGCGAGGGTGGACAGGACGGGCAGCCGCACGAGGTCCCGGTGCCGGGCCTCGTAGGCCGCGGTCAGCGCGGCCAGATGCGCCTCGGTGCTGAGCGAGCACCACAGCAGCCAGGTGATCCCCTGCCAGCCCTTGGCGAGGTCGGGCAGGAGCTCGTCGACCCATTCCGTCTCGGCCGGTGCCAGGAACGCGGCGATCTTCCGGAAGGACCGGCCCCGCTCGCGCAGCCCCGCGAGGACCGCGACGGCCTCCCGGTACTCCTCGTCTCCCGCGGCGGCCAGCAGCGCCCGGAGCCGGACGACGCCCGAGGAGTTCCAGCTCCAGTCGAAGTAGCGGGTCGAGCACAGGCTCAGCCTGCCCGCGATCGGCCCCTTCTCCCCGTCGGGACGGACACCGTAGGAGGTCCAGGAGACCGTGAAGGTGGCGGCCGAGTGCCCGACGGCCGCGACCGCGAAGGCGAGGCCGTGCTGCTTCACCCAGTGGTCGACGAACATCCCGGCGGGGCGGCGGCCGCCCGCGGTCAGCACTTCGAAGAGGATCGCGGCACCGAGCGGGTCCGGCTCCCCGTCAAGGTAGGAGCGCAGGGCCTTGATGAGCGGAAGGTGGCTGACCGAGTCCCGCGAGATGCTCGCGATCGGCTCGGCCCCGGCGGCGATCAGCGCCTCGACCTTGGCCGTGGCGTCGGCGTCGAGAGAGATCGGCGGGCCGGGGACGCCGCCGCGGCGGGGATGGAAGGAGCGCTTCCAGGGAAAGTCACCGGAGGTCCAGCCGAGAGCGGCCGGTGCGGAGGTGGTGGGCATCAGGAGACCAGTCCCGTCAGGTCGGAGAGGACTTCGGACAGAAGGAGGGGGTCGACTCCCGCGGGAGGCAGGGAGCCGGTGCCCCAGGAGTCGTCGCGGCGCGCGCTGACCCGGACCGCCAGCAGCTTCTGGTCGGGGAACTCCCCGACCGCGCCGACGGCGATCCCGGGTTCGAGGTCGATCGTCAGGAAGGTGCCGCCGGGAAGCGGCCGGTAGATGACCGGTTCGACGCCCGCGTCCTGCGGGCTGCCGCGCAGCCAGCCCCGCTTGGTGAGCCCGAGGAGCCTTCCCGTCGGGACGGTGGCCCCCTCGAAGGCGGCGAACCCGGTCGCGGGGAGGGTGAACAGGGGGCGTCCGAGCTGCGGGAACGGCTGCAGCAGTTCGTAGTCGGCGAACAGCCCGCTCCAGGCGGGCAGGGCGCCGCCCAGATCCAGGGGGTGGGCGATCCGGACCGTCGCGGAGTCCGGGAGGGTGAGGGCGGTGTCGCCGGCGTCGGCGAGGGTGCCGTCCTCGGCCACCCGGAAGGCGGTGCCGCCGTCGGTCCAGACGAGGCGGCGGACGAGATGGCGGAGCAGCGGGTGGCCGGCGAGCAGTTCGCGGAACTCCGCCACCGGCCAGGAGCGGCGGTCGACCATGGCCTGTTCGAGGCGCCGGATCTGGTCGGCGGCGACGGTCCTGACGTCCTTCTTCATCTGGGCGAACCGCTTCTTCGCTTCGGGCGCGAGCTCGGGATCGTCCTTGACGCCCGGTGCGGGCAGGTCCTTGCGGCGTTTGCCGTCCCCGTCGAGGACGTACGGGCGGAGCTGCTCGTCGAAGCCCACCCGGAAGCGGCGCGGGCCGTAGTCGAGGGTGAGCGCGCCGTCCGGCTCGAGGCCGAAGTCGGGGACGAGCCGGTCCCCGAGCTGCTCGCCCGTCAGCCCGAGCGTCTCGGCGACCTGGGCGATCTTCTCCCTCGCGCGTTCCTTCAATCCCTTGAACGGGACGCGCTGGGCGATCCCGTGCAGGTGCTGGAGGGCCGTCTCGGTGCCGATCCCGGCGAGCACGTCGAGGCCGAGCACGGCCTTGGCGTGGCCGCCCTCCCCCGGCCAGGCCCGGACGATCGGGGTGAGCCGCCGGACGGTACCGTCGTCGCCCAGGAAGCCGAGCCCGGTCAGGGCCCAGTTGTCCTTCGCCGGGGCGCCCGCGAGCCGCCAGGACTCGAAGACCTCCCAGCCGAACTCGGCGAGCGACGCCGGATCGGCCAGCTCCCGCACCGCGGTCAGGCCCGGGTAGGGCTCGCCGGGACGGGAGAGGGCCAGCATCATCAGCACGTGCCCCGCGGCCTCGTCGGGCAGCGCGTCCCCTCCGGCGAGCCGGATCTGGGGAAGGCGCACCGGATCGGCCCAGGCGCCGGGCACGGGCATCTTGACCGGGAGGTCGTCGAGCGGATCGCGGGCGAGGAGGTCGTCGATCGCTCCTGCGGCCTCCGTGCCGTAGCCCGCCGCGGCCGATCTGACCCGCTCGGCGGGAAGGACGCGGAGGGCGGCCTCCGCCGCGGTCCGCGCGGGTCCCGGCGCGCCGGTGGCGTCGGGGACCAGGAGCCTGGCCGCGCCCTCGCCGTGCCGCCGCAGCCAGGCGACCGCGATCAGCCGGGCCGACTTCAGCCGGACGAGCCAGTCGGCCATCAGCCGGGCCGTCTCGATCTCGAGGTAGGGCGCGAGCACGACGCCGTCGCGGACCGGTGAGGAGGCGGCGGCGCGTCGCAGCGGCGGGAGGGCGTCGACCTCGAACCGGGCGGCGATCGTGCCGAGGTCGTCCAGGCCTCCCCAGTAGGAACCGGCCGGGTTCCACGCGGCGAGCTGCGGGCGGACGAGGTCGTCCGGCGCGCTGTTGGCGTAGGCGATGGCGCTCCAGCTTCCTCCGTCGCCGGTCAGGGGCGAGGTCGCGGGAGGCGGCCCGTCGCCCCGGGTGTCCCAGCGCTGGAGCCAGTCCTCCCGTTCGCCGGGGTTCCAGTGGATCGAGGCCTCCGCGGGCGGGGTCAGGGCGAGGACGGTCGCGGTGGTCTTCCGCCGCGGCCGGGTCCAGGGCGGTGCGGTCAGCAGATCGGGCAGCTCACCGGGCGGGGCGGTGGGCCGCCGCCGCAGGCCGTCGGCGAACGCCGCGACCGCCTCGGGGAGGTCGCCGTCGAGGAGATCGGGATGGGCGAGCAGATGGCCGCGCAGCAGCCGCAGGTGGACGGGCGACGACGTTCGGCCGAGGGCCTCCACGGCCCGTCCGGGCGCGCACTCCATGGCCGTGCCGAGCGCGGCCAACGCGTCGCCCTCCGGGGGCAGCCCCGTCAGGATCGCGAACACCTCGTCGGTCGCGATCCTGCTCAGGACCGACAGGATCGTCCTGCGGTTGCTCTGCGGGTTTCTCACGTCCAGCGCCTCGGCGAGGAGCGGGACGGCACGTTCGCCGTGCGCGTCGGCGAGGGTCGTCAGGACGGGGAGGGTCAGGGTCCGCCGGCCGAGCGGGATCCGGGCGGCCGCGGTGGCGAGCTGGCCGGGGGTTCCGGCGGAGCACCACACCAGCCAGTCCTCGGTGGCGCGGTCGGGGAAGTTCGCGCAGGCGGCGTCGGTGAGGGCTGTTTCGGTAGGGACGAGGTAGGCGGCCAGCGCCTGGTGGAAGACGCCCCGTTCCGCCGTCTGTGTGAGCAGCGCCGCGGCCTCGGTGTAGAGGGAGTCGTCCGCGGCGGCGAGCAGCGCGCGGAGCCGGAGGGCCGCCGCGGGATCCCACTGGCGCTGGAAGCCGTGGACGGCGTGCCGGATCCGGCCTCCCTTCACGATGGTCTCCCGTGCCTGGAAGGAGATCGAGCGCCAGGCGATCTGGACCGAGGCCAGCTCGGCGACCGACCGGACCGCGAAGGCCGTTCCGTGCTCGGCGATCCAGGCGTCCAGGAACATCCCGGCGGCGAGGTTCCGGCCGCCCGTCAGCACGCCGTACACGGCGGCCGCGCCGCGCGGATCGGGCTCGCCGGCCAGCCAGGCGCGGGCCGAGTCGACGAGGACCGGCTCGCTCTCCTGGTCCCCGAACGCGTGCTCCAGATGCTTCCGGCGCTCGGCGACCAGGGCGGCGACCTTGGCGGGAGCCTTGGCGTCGAGGACGATCCGCGGCCCTTCCACGCCGCCGCGCCGGGGATGGAAGGCCTGCTTCCACGAGCCGGGGAACTCCCCGAACGCCCAGGCGGTCACGGTCTCTCGTCCCACGTGTCACTCCCGTCCCATTGGAATTGGCCGCGAATCTAGCGGGCGGCTACGACAAACCCGCCAAGCCGGTCAGGACCTCCGAGGCGGTGACCGCGTCGAGCACCTCGCCGAGCGGCCGCGGCCCGCGGAGGCCGACCGATCTGACCACCTGGGTCTGGGCTCCCTCGGTGCGGCCGACGGGGATTCCCGGGTCGAGCTCCATCTCCAGGACGTGCCGATCGGGCAGGCGGCGCAGCAGCCGGGGCTCCCATCCGCCGTCCTCGGGGCGGCAGCGCTCCCAGCCGGTGCGGGTCAGGCCGAGCAGGGCCCCCGTCGTCGTGGTGGTCCCGGTGAAGCGCGGCAGCTCCGTGCCCGCGCGCTCCTCGGCCGTCAGGGCGGCGACGGGGCGGCCGAGCTGGCGGAACGGCTGGAGGATCGCGTAGTCGGCGAAGATCTCTCCCCAGGCGTCGAGCGTCGCGGGGATGAGGACGGGATGGGCGATCGCGACGGACGCGTCCGGCGGGAGGACGAACAGGGCGTCGGTGACGCCGGCGAGGGTGCCGTCCTCGGCGACCCGGAACTCCGCCGTCCCTGTCGTCCACACCAGCCGCCGGACGAGATGGACCATCAGCGGATGGCCCGCGAGCCGCTCGGTGAACTCGGCGGCCGTCCAGGAGCGCTGGAGGACCATGGCGCGTTCGAGCCTGTGGAGCTGGTCGGAGGCGACGGCCCGCAGCTCCTTCTTCAGCGCGGTGAGCCGCTTGCGGGCGACGGCGGCGAGGTCGGCGTCGTCCTTGGCGTTGGGCGCGGGAAGCGACTTGCGGACCCTGCCCGCCTCGTCGGTGACGAACGGGCTCAGGCTCTCGTCGAAGCCGAGGACGAAGCGGCGCGGCCCGTAGTCGAAGACCCGCTCCTCGAAGCGCGGGACGAGCCGGTCCGCGAGCTGCTCGCCGTCGAGGCCGAGGCGCCGCGCGACCTGCTCGACCATGCCCTCGGCCCGGCCGCGCACCCCCTTGGACGAGCCGCGCAGCGACAGCCGGTGCAGCGCCCGCAGCGCGTCCTCGGTGTCCATCTCGGCCAGCACCCAGAGGCCGGCGGCGGCCCTGTGGAAATTGAGCCTCGGCCACGACCCGTCGATGGGCGGGACCAGCCGCCGCACCGTCTCCCCGTCGCCGATCCAGGCCTGGGCCTTCAGCACCCAGCCCTGCTCGGAAGGCTCGTCGGCCCGCCGCCACGCCTCGAACAGCTCCCGTCCGAACAGCGCCAAAGACGCGCGGTCCGACAACTCCCGCAGCCGGACGAGCTCGGGATGCGGTGCCTTCTCCGAGGCCGCCAGCAGCGCGACCAGTCCGGCGGCCACCTCGCGCGACCAGGCGGTGCCGCTGTCGCGCAGCCGGATCTGCGGAAGCTCGGCGATGTGCAGCCACGGCGCCGCGGCGGGTTTCGCGGGGAGTTCCAGCGCGGGGACCGGGCCGGTCTCCGGCATGCGGGGCACGACCCCGGCGAGCTCCCTGACCTCGTCCGGGACGTCGAGGTCAGGATGGGCGTTGAGGTGGGCGCGGAGCAGGTCCCTGCCGACGTCGGCCGGATGCTCGTCGCCGCGGGCGACCATCGGCAGCAGCCGGGCGGCTCGTCCGGGGTCGAGACGGGCGGCGGCCGCCACCGCCGGGCGGGCGTTCCCGGCGTCGAACTGGCCGAGGAGCAGCGTGAACGCCTCGTCGGTGCGGACGCGGCCGAGGACGGCATAGGCCTCCTCGCGCTCCCAGCCCCAGCGGCGGCTCTCCTCGAGGGCGTCGCCGATCAGGGGCACGGTCCGGTGGCCCAGCGCGACGAAGAGCGTGGACAGGGCGCCACGGTCGAGCACGGGACGTCCGAGCGCCTCGCGGGCCAGCGCCAGGTCCGGCTCGGTCAGGACCGACGCCCACTGCCACAGCCGCAGGCCCTCGTCGCCGATCCATCCGGAGAGGGACTCTCCTACCCAGTCCGTCTCGGCGGGCAGCAGGTAGGCGGCGGCGATCATGTGCTGCGGGCCCCTGCCCCGGTAGGGGGCGACCGCGGCGACGGTCTCGGCGTAGGCGGTGTCGTCGGCGGCGGTGAGCAGCTCCCGCAGCCGCCCGGCGAGGAACCGGTCGGTGCGGTGGCGGAACGGCTCGGCCACGCGCCGGATCCGGGTCGGCTTCGATCCCCTGGCGGGCGCGTGGGCCTGCATCTCCAGCCGCTCCATGACGGCCGCGGCGGCGAAGGCGTGGCCGTGCTCCGCCACCCAGGCGTCCACGAACGAGGCGACCGGGAGCTTCTTGGCAGCAGCGGCCTCGGCCAGCGCCTGGAGGGCCGCGGCGCGCATCGGGCTCGGCTCGTCCGCCCGGACGGCCGCGACGTAGGCCGGTTCGCTGTCCGGGGCGGCGAGCGCCGCCTCGAAGTCCTTCAGCACGGTGTGCTTCGCCGGGACGGTCCTGGGCGCCAGGTCGGCGGGGACCGGCCCGCCGCGCCATGGATGCGCCCAGCTCATCAGGTCCTCGTGGATCTCCATCGGCTCACCCTAGGACACAAGATCATGCCGAATCGGGAGAAAGCAGAAGCCCGTCATATCCTCGGGGGATGGAGTTGACCGAGGCACTGCGCGGCACCGCCGCGATCCGTGAGTTCACCACCGAGACCGTTCCCGACGAGGTCGTCTACCGGATCCTCGACACCGCGAGGTTCGCGCCGAGCGGCGGCAACCGGCAGGGCTGGCGGGCGATCGTCGTCAAGGATCCCGAGGTCAGGCTCGGGATGCGGGACCTCTACCTGACCGGCTGGGATGACTACCTCGCGCTCGGCGCGGCCGGGCTCGTCCCCTGGGCGCCGCTCGCCGACCGTGCCGCCGAGGCCGAGGCGCTCAAGGCCGAACCGCTGGAGACCGGCCATCCGCGGCTGGCGTTCGCGCGGAACCTCCACACCGTCCCGGTGATGATCGCGGTCCTCGCCGACCTCAACAGCCTGGCCGCCGTCGACCGCGACCACGACCGGTACACCTTCGCGGGCGGGGCGTCGGTCTACCCCTTCGTCTGGAACCTGATGCTGGCCGCGCGGGAGGAGGGGCTCGGCGGGGTTATGACGACCATGCACGTCCGGGCCGAGGAGGAGGTCAAGGCGCTCCTCAAGGTCCCCGGCGATCTGGCGATCGCCTCCGTGGTCTTCCTCGGGCATCCGGTTAGGCGCCCGACCAGGCTCAGGCGGTCCGCCGTGGAGGAGTTCACAACACTCGACGGCTTCGACGGACCGGGCTTCACCGGCTGATCTACCCGCCGGTAAGATTCCGCTGTGGGTTATCTGTACTGGGAAGACGTGCCGACGCGGTGGAACGACAACGACTGCTACGGGCACATGAACAACGTCGTCCACTACGCGATGATGGACACCGCGGTGAACTCCTGGATGATCCGGGAGGCCGGGTTCGACCCGATCCGCGGTGACGCCATCGGCATGTGCGTGGCGTCGAGCTGCCAGTACCTCGCCGAGGCGGCCTACCCCGACGTGATCCGGGTGGGGCTGCGCGTCGGCAAGCTCGGCAACTCCAGCGTGAAATGGGAGATCGGCCTGCACAAGGGCGAGACCCTGATCGCGGAGGGCGAGTTCACCCATGTGTTCGTGGACCGGACCTCGCGGCGTCCCGTACCGATCGCGGGCGCGCTCCGCGACGCGATGCAGAAGCTGGTGGTGGCGTGAGGACGCGGGCCGCGGTCCTGACCGAGACGGGCCGGGCCACGCCCTACGCCGGTTCCAGGCCTCTGGAGATCACCGAGCTCGAGCTCGACGGCCCCGGGCCGGGCGAGCTCCTGGTGCGGATCGGCGCGGCCGGGCTCTGCCACTCCGACCTCTCGGTGATCAACGGCTCCCGGGTGCGGCCACTGCCGATGGCGCTCGGCCACGAGGCCGCCGGTGAGGTCGTCGCCACCGGCTCCGGCACCGGGTTCACCGCCGGCGACCATGTCGTGCTGGCCTTCGTGCCCGCCTGCGGCGAGTGCGCGCGGTGCACGGCGGGGCGCCCTGCGCTGTGCCTGCCGGGCGCCGCGGCCAACGGGGCGGGCAGCCTGCTGGGCGGCGGGCGGCGCCTCGACGGCCGCCGGGTCCATCACCACCTGGGCGTCTCGGCGTTCTCCGAGTACGCGGTCGTCTCCGCGAAGTCGGCCGTCAAGGTCGATTCCGACCTTCCCTTCGAGATCGCCGCCCTGTTCGGCTGCGCGGTCCTGACCGGGGCCGGAGCGGCGCTGCACAGCGCGAAGGTCACGCCTGAGGACTCGGTGGCGGTGTTCGGGCTGGGCGGGGTCGGGCTGTCGGCGTTGCTCGGCGCCAGGTCGCTCGGCGCGCGGCAGCTCGTCGCGATCGACGTGGTCCCCGAGAAGCTGGCGCTGGCCCGCGAGCTCGGCGCCACCCACACCGTGCTGGGCGGCCCCGACGCGGTCGCCGAGATCCGCGAGCTGACGGGCGGCGGCGCGGACAAGGTCATCGAGACCGCGGGCGTGGTGCCGGTCCTGCGCCAGGCCTACGACGTGACGGCCCCGGGCGGCACCACCGTGACGGTCGGCCTCCCGGCCCCCGGCAAGGACCTCGCCCTCCCCGCCCTGAGCCTGGTCGCCGAGGAACGCACCCTCAAGGGCAGCTACCTGGGCTCCTGCCGCCCCCGCGTCGACATCCCCCGCTTCGTCGACCTGTACCGCGCCGGGAATCTGCCCGTCGACCGCCTCCTGTCGGGCACCCTCGCCCTCGACGACGTCAACGAGGGCTTCGACCGCCTGCACACCGGCGAGGCCGTCCGCCAGGTCATCCTCTTCTGAGCCGCCGTCCTAGGGGCTGTTTCAATGTCGGCGCCCGTGGCGAGCGGCGTCCAGGTGCGTGCCTCGCGGGGGCGGAGGAGGGAGTCGACCTGGTTGGGTCGGCGACCGACGACAACCTCGCGAGGTGCGTGCCTGGGCGCCGCGCAGTAGGGCAGTTGACTTTGAAACAGCCCCTAGGTGCGGAGCATGCGGAGGGCGAGGTCGGTGTAGGCCCCGGCGATCTCGGCCGGGGTTCTGCGGGTCTGGGTGGGGAACCAGCGGGCGACGTCGATCGTGAGCGACAGCAGCGCGGTGGACGTCATCGGGTCGGCGGTGAACTCGCCCGTGGCGACGCCGGCGTCGATGGCCGAGCGCAGGCGGCCGTCGGTCCTGCGGCGCAGGGCGAGCAGGTCGCGCTGGTGCTCCGGCGTCAGCGAGGAGTGCTCGTACTGGATGATGCGGGCGAGCGTGTGGTGCTCGGCGTGGAACCGGACCATCGCCTGGACGATCGCGGCGACGCGTTCGGCGGGGCTGCCCTCGTCCGCCCGGTCGCACAGCTCCGCGACGACCTCGTGGCCGGTCCTGGCGATCTCGTAGAGCAGCGCCTCCTTCGTCGGGAAGTGCATGTACATCGCGGCCGGGCTCATTCCGGCGCGCATCGCGACCTGCCGGGTGGAGGTGCCGTGGAAGCCCTGCTCGCCGAACGCCTCCAGCGCGGCGAGCAGGAGCTTCTGGGCCGTGGCCGGGAGATCCGACCACGACTCCTGGACCGAGGGGGTCGTCACAGCGTCGTCAGGCCGCCGTCGACCGGGATCACCACCCCGTTCACGTAGGAACCGGCCCGGCTGGCCAGGAAGACCGCGACGCCCGCCATGTCGTCGGCCCGCCCGATGCGCTTCAGCGGGACGGTGTCGGCGATGACGTCGCCGAAGGCGTCGAGGGTCGCCGCCATCATCTTGGACTCGAACGGTCCGGGGGCGACCGCGTTGACGGTGATGGACTCCGGCCCCAGCTCCTTGGCGAGCACCCGGCTGAGCTGGTGCACTCCGGCCTTGCTCGTGGTGTAGGAGTAGCGCTGGCCCGGGGTCATGATGCCGTCGATCGAGCCGATGTTGATGACCCGGGCCGGGTCGTCGGGGGTCGCGGCGGCCCGCAGGTTCGGCAGCAGCGCACGGGTGAGGTAGAACGGCGCCTTCAGGTTGAGGTCGACGACCTTGTCCCAGGCGGAGGCGGGGAACTCCTCCAGCGGGGCGCCCCAGGTGGCGCCCGCGTTGTTGACCAGGATGTTCAACGGCCCCTCGACCGCCGACGCCAGCCGCACGCACTCGGCCTCGGTGCTGACGTCGGCGGGCACGCCCACGACCTCGCCGAACTCCGAGAGCTCCTTGACCGCGGCGTCGACCGCGTCGGCCTTGCGCGAGCTGATGACGACCTGTGCGGCCCCGGCCTGCAGGAATCCGCGGGCGATCATGAGCCCGATCCCGCGCGTACCGCCGGTGACCAGCGCGGTCTTGCCTTCAAGACTGAAGAGGTTCACAGCCGGCAGATCCCTTCCGATGAGCCCCTTCACGCAACACAAAGGACCAGCTCAGAGGCATGTTCATTTTCCGGGACATCCTACCGTCAGGCTGCCCCGGGGTCAGGAGGCGGGTGCGGCCGCCACCTCGAGGAGGGCTTCGGCCACGGCGGCGGCCTCGGTGATCATGAGGTCGTGGCCGGTGTCGATGTCCCAGAGGCGGCCGGCGGTGCGGGCCTCGGCCACCAGGGCGGGGTCGCGGGTGGCCAGGGTCGAGGTGCAGACGATGTGGAACTTCGCGATCGCTCCGAGCGCGGCCTCGCCGGTGAGGACGAGCGGCTGCTCGAAGCACTTCCACGGGTGGCCGGTCAGCCGCTCGTCCATCCAGGCGAGGTCACCGGGGTCGGTGACGCCGTAGAACAGTCCCGCGCCCGGCGCGGGGAGCAGCACCAGCTCGACGCCGTCGACCACCGCGCCGTGCGGGCGGATCGCCTCGATCATCGGCCCGGCGAGCTTCAGGAGCGACTGCCCGTCGACGGGTGTCGCCGCGTCGAGGTAGACGAGGCGTCCCACCCGGTCCGGCGCGCGGTCGGCGGCACCGGTGACGACCATCCCGCCGTAGCTGTGGCCGACGAGGATCACCTCTCGCAGGTCCTCGTACCGCAGGAGCGCGGTGACGTCCTCGATGTGGGTGTCGAGATCGATGTCCGGATGCAGCAGATGCGACCGCTCCCCCAGGCCGGTCAGGGTCGGTGTGTGCACCTCGTGCCCCGCCGACCTCAGCAGGCGGGCGACCTTCCGGTAGCACCAGCCGCCGTGACCTCCTCCGTGCACCAGAACGTACGTCGCCATGGCCCTGCCCCTCTCGCGCGTCTCAGTAACCGTGTTACTTGAGTAACTTTGTTACCGTAAACGGGTGGAGCGAGCACAGCAAGAGGCCATCGTCGACGTGGTGATCGAGCTTCTCGTCTCCGGCGGCACCGATGCCGTCCACCTGCGCGAGGTCGCCAGGAGGGCGCGGGTCTCCCTCGCGACGATCTACAAGCACTTCCCGGCGAGGGACGACCTCATCGTGACCGCACTGGAGCGGTGGATGGCCGCCAACACCTACACCGACCTCGCCCCGCCCGCCCCCGGCGAGCCCCTCCGCGACGGCCTCATGCGCGTCTTCCGCTACGTCTTCGAGCCCTGGGAGCGCCATCCCCGCATGCTCGAGGCGTTCCACCGGGCGCGCACGGGACCGGGCGGGCACCGTCTCGACCGGCAGGGCATGGCCGCCATCGAACCCGTGGCCAGGGCCGTCCTCGAGGGCGCCGACCCGGACTACGCCGGCGACATCGACATCGTCCTCACCCACATGGCCTACGCCCTCATCGGGCGGTTCGCCGACGGCGCCCTCGAGGCCACCGCCATCCTCCCGATGCTCGAACGCGTGGTCTTCCGCCTGACCGCCGACAACGCGCCGGACGCCTCCGCGGCCGTCGCCCGGCGCACGGGAGGAGAACCCGTGTGAAGATCTTCCCCGGGGAGACCCGGCGTTGCCTCCGCGCCGACCCTCCCATGGTGTCGGGGTTGGCATCCTGCGAAGAGTCGGGATGTTCTTCCCGAACACGGACGAAACGCCGGGAGTCGTGATGGCCGAGACAACCGACCCGCCCGAATCGGCTCCGCGGCAGGGCGGGCGGCGCCGAGGCCGCGCCCTGGCGGCCGTCGCCGTGATCTGCGCGCTCGGCCTCGGAGGCGTGGCCTGCGGCAGGGCGGAGACCGTCAGCCTGCGGCGCGCCATCAACGGTGCCGACACCGATCTGCCCGCCACCGGCAAGGCGACCGTGAAGGTCCGGAACATCTTCGTGCTGGGACCCACGCCGCCCGCCGTCATGCCCGCGGGATCGGACGCTCCGTTCTACGCGCTGATCACCTCGGTGCGGGCCGACCGGCTGCTGTCCGTCACCTCCCCGGCCTTCGCCGGCTCCCGCATCACCGGCGGCTCGGTGCCTGCGCCCGGCGGCGAACTGGTGGACCTGCGGGCCGCGGGGCGTCCGCTGGTGATGCTGACCGGGTCCAGGCAGGCGTTGCGGGGCGGGGAGAACATCGACGTCACCCTGACGTTCGAGCGCGCCGGGCGACGGACCGTCCTGGTGCCGGTCATGCCGCGCCAGGACCCCTTCGACACCTATCCGACCGCCGCTCTCACCACCGGCGGCTGACACCCGGCCCCGAGAAAGCCCCCCGATGGAATACGAGCTGATGCTGTGCCTGCGCCATCCCCGGGCACCCGACTTCCTCGACGTCCTGCTCCACGTGGACGGCCTGGGCCTGCTCGGTGAGGTCGACTGGGCCGCCCGCACGGCCTGGTTCACCCACACCGGCGATCGGGGCGAGCGGGTGGCGGTGCGGGTGAGCGTCCACGAGCACGATCCGCTCGAGTTCGACGACGCCGACGACCTCCGGGCCCTCGGTTTCACGCCCCGCAGCGGGCTGAGCGTCTGGGCGAAGAGCGGGACGCCGTTCGCGGCCCGCGTGACCGCCGAGACCGCGGTCCCGCTCGCCCGCGCCACCGGGGCGATGATCGTCTCGCTCGGCGGGCTGCTGCGCCCGCCGGACGGCCTGCCCGGCGTCCTCGGCGTCATCAGCCTCGACATGTGGGACGGCGAGGGCCACCGGGACCGCACCGTCTGCGACGCCGCCTTCCTCGCGGCGTGGCTCGCCCACCCGTCCTTCCATCTGCTCCCCGGCGAGACCTGACCGCGGCGGCCGGGCCTCCGCTCAGACGACGGCGACGGCGTCGATCTCGACGAGGAAGCCCGGGCCGAGCCCCGCGACGACATGGACGGTGATCGCGGGCGGCGGGTCGGCCGGGTCCCACGCCTTCTGGAAGGCGGCGAACCCGTCGTCCAGCGCGTGGCCGTCCACCACGGCGATGGTCCAGTGCACGATGTTCGCCAGGCCCGCCCCCTCGCTCTCCAGGACCGTCGCGAGGTTCCGGAGCGCCTGGCCCGCCTGCTCCGCGACGGTGTCACCGACGACCTTCCCGTCGGGTCCGACGCCGTTCTGGCCGCCGATGTAGATCGTCTTCGCGGGCCGTTCGACGACGACGGCCTGGCTGAAGCCGGGGTTGCGGTGGAGCCCCTCGGGATTGATGTGCCGGACGCTCATGGTCTTCTCCTTCCGGACGATGACACCCCTTAAAGCGGTGTCTCCTCAACACCAGTTATAGTAGTTACATGCGCATGAGCACAACCGGTCGGGTGCTGCACGACCCCAAGGGAGGGTCGTTCCGCTTCGACGCGGGAGCGGTCTGCCTCGACTTCGCCCACACCGGGGGCGAGGGCCCCTACGCGGTGTTCGAGACGCTCCACCGGCCGTCCGACCTGGCCGCCTGGCTGGCCGAGCCGCCGCTGTCGGCGACACCGGCGGTTCCTCCGTCGGCGGCCGAGCTGACCGCGGCCAAGAGCCTCCGCCAGGCGATCTGGGAGACGGCCCATGACCGCGCGGCGGACCGGCCCCTGACCGGGACCGCGGTCGAGACCCTCAACCGGGCCGCCTCCGCTCCGTCCCTCGTCCCCGAGCTCTCCGCCGGCGGCACGTCCGCGGGCTGGGCCGCCCCGGTCCGGACCGAGCAGGTCCTGTCCGCGCTGGCACGAGAGATGATCGAGCTGCTCACGGGGCCGCTGGCCGCGCGGTTCCGCGAGTGCGCGAGCGACGACTGCCCGCTGGTCTTCGTCGACACCTCGCGCCCCGGCGCCCGCCGCTGGTGCGCCATGGAACGCTGCGGCAACCGCCACAAGCTCCGCGCCCTCCGCGCCCGCCGTCAGGAACCCCCGGAGACCGCGTGACCGGCCGTCAGGGGGCTGCCGCGGTGGCGATGAGGCCGGTGAAGGCGGTGAAGCGGGCGCGCTCCGCCTCGGCCGGTTCGAGGACGAGCCCGACGCCGACGTCCGCGACGGCCGCGCGGAGCTCACGGGCGGCGCGGCGGGCCCGCAGCCGGGAACCGGCGAGCGCCGCGACCCGGCACAGGGCGCCGAGCAGCAGGCCCGCCAGCATCCCTCCCAGGAAGAGCACCGTCGGCCAGGGAACGGCGCCGAGGTCCGGCGTCGGAACGTCGGGCAGCCTCAGATAACCGACGGCGAACAGGGCCGACAGCCATAGGCCGCCAACGACCGTGCACGCCAGCAGCAGCCACTGGACCGCGGCGACGGCCCGCCACCAGCGGGGCTTCGGGGACAGGCCGAGGGAGGTCCCGGTCACCACGCGGTCGAGGGCGTCGTGCAGATCGTCGCCGGGCGCGCGCGCCGCCTTCCTGACGGCCGCCGCCCACGGCTCGGCGACACCCCGGGAGGCGCCCGCTCCCGCCTCACGGATCGCGACGTCCAGGACGGCCCGCCGGACCGGTGAGACCGTCTCCAGCGAGCTGCGTCCGTGTCCCTCCACCCGCAGCCTGCGCAGCGGGTCGGGCCGCAGCGAGCGCAGCCACCGGGTGACCGGCCATCCGGTCGCCGCGACCGTGCGGTGCCGGTGCGCCCTGGCGATCGCCCGCACGACCTCCGGCACGCCCGCGGCTTCGACCAGCGCGTCGGTGAGCGGTTCCGCCATCGGCGGCGGTTCACGATCGTGGCCGTCCGCGGGAAGACGGGCGGCCTGACCGAGCCGGTCCGCGGCCGCCCGGGCGTCGGCCTCCAGCCGGGCGATCCGCTCCCGGCGCCCGGCCACCCGGTCCACGAGGATCTTCCGCAGCTCCGGCAGCCCCTGCCCGGTCCGGGCGGACACCGCGACGACCGGTACTCCGCCGAGCCCATCCGCCTCCAGCAGCCTCCGCAGATCTTCGAGGCAGCGGGACACGGCGCCCGCCGGCAGCCGGTCGATCTGGTTCAGCACCACGATCGTCACGTCCCGGTGCCCGGCCAGCGGCCTCAGATACCGTTCGTGTACGGCGGCGTCGGCGTACTTCTGCGGATCGACGACCCACACGAGCAGGTCCACGGCCCCGACCAGGCGTTCGGCCTCCAGCCGGTGGGACCCTTCGATCGAGTCGTGGTCGGGCAGATCGATGAGGATCAGCCCCGACAGGTCGGTGTCCGCCTCGACGGTGTGCCGGCGCGGCACGTCCAGCCAGTCCAGCAGCGCGGACGACCCCTCGGGATTCCAGCGGGCGGCCTGGGCGACGGCCGTGGTCGGCCGGGTCACCCCGGTCTCGGCGATGGGTGTCCCGGCGATGGCGTTGAACAGCGACGACTTCCCGCTGCCGGTGGCGCCCGCCAGCGCGACGGCGGTGTGCCCGGCCGACAGCGCCGTCCGCGCTCCGGCCCGCGCCACGACCTCCTCGGCCGCCTCGACGTCCTCGTCGTCGAGCCGTCCACGGGCCAGGGCCGCCGCCTCTCCCAGCGCCGTGAGCCGTTCCGCCAGGGAGGGCGCGTTCTTTCGCCATGGCGCCTTCACTTCGCGCCTCCGCCGGAGAGCTCTCCGCGATGGGCCCGGATGGTCCCGGCCACCGCGCGCAGCCGTCCGGGGTCCGCCTCCAGCGTCGGGGACAGCAGCACGGTGAAGCGGCCGCGGTCCTGCGCGAGCAGGACGCGGACCCGCTCCGCCAGGTCGGACCTGGCCTCGCCGGTGAGCCTGCGGACGGCCTGGTCGCCGAAGACGGCCTCCAGCAGCTTCTGGCCGACCACCCCGGTGCCGCCCGCGATGCCGATCTCCAGACCCGACAGCCCGCCCGTCGAGGCGAACACCCCGACCATGAGGAGCAGTCCGAGCCCGTTGACTCCGAACGACGCCGCGCGGGCCGCCCCCCGGCGTGAGGCGCCCTCCCTGCGGACGAGGTCGAGAACGAATCCCTGCCACTCCCGGACCGCCCGCTCCGCCCCGGCCTGGAGCCGCGGCGACGCCCTGCCGAGCCTGCCCGCCTGGGCGACGTCCTCGTCCTCAAGGAGGGCGCGGCCTGCGGGGGTGGCCAGCCAGGCGTCGACCGTGCGTTCCGCGGCGCCGTCGGCGACCGCTCCGATGAGCGCCTCGACGCCGTTGGCCATGGCGGCCGTCAGTTCCCGCTCGGCGAGGGGACGGCCGGTGAACGCCGCGACCACCCGGTCCCTGAGGCGTCCGACCCGGGATTCCAGGCCGCGCATGAGGTCTCCGGTCCCGACGAAGTCCTGCCAGCGTGCCAGGACCTCGCTGCGCAGGAGGCTGCCGTCGCGCATCCCGTCGTCGAAGGCCGTGAGACCGGCCGTGTAGGCGCTCTCGGCCAGGTCCGCGAGCTCCCGGGCGCCGAGCCGCTGCCGCTCCACGGAATCGGCCAGGCCGCGGACGCGGGCGTCGAGGCTGTCGATGGAGCCCGCGAGGGTGCGGTGGACGACCGCGGCGCGCGTCCTGGCGTCCGCCGACAGCTCCTCCAGCCAGCGCCGCACGGGCCCGGCCGCGGTCTCGGGCAGCAGGGCGCCGTTCTCGGGCAGCCGCAGTTCGGGGATCTCGAAGAGCGGGACGGGCCCCAGGCCGTTCTCCTCCAGCAGCCGCCGCAGATCGCGGCCCACGGGCCCGGACGCCTCGGCGGGCACGCGCTGCAGGATGACGGCCAGCGCGGTGCTGCGGTCGCGGGCCCGGCGCAGGAAGCCCCACGGCACGTCGTCGGCGTACCGGGCCGCCGTGGTGCAGAACAGCCACAGGTCGGCCGCGGCCAGAAGCTGCGCGGCGAGGTCCCGGTTGGCCTTGACGACCGAGTCGATGTCGGGCGCGTCCAGCAGCGCCAGCCCGGACGGGACGGTCTCGGCCGTGACCAGCCGCAGGGTCCCCGCCTCCGCCCGCCCGCCTCCCGTGGACCGGGGGAGCCCCGGCAGCACGCGCGTCCCGCTGAACCAGCCGGCGTCCGCGGGATGGACCACCAGGGTGGGCGCGAGGGTGGTCGGCCTCAGCACTCCTGCCTCGGTCACCTCGGCTCCGACGAGCGAGTTCACCAGGGTCGACTTCCCCGCTCCCGTGGAGCCGCCGACGACCGCGAGCAGCGGGGCGTCGAGGGCGGCCAGCCGGGGCAGCAGGTAGTCGTCGAGCTGACCGGCGAGTTCCTTGAGCGCGTGCCGGTCGGAGGCCGTGTCGCCGACCTTGAGCGGGAACATCTCCTGATCGAGCGTGCGCCGCAGCTCCAGCAGCGCCGCGGACAGTCCGGACATGCCGCCCCCATGCCCCCGTTCGGCGCGGCCGAACGCGGTCCTCGCCTGCGGCCGTGGCCGGGTGGGGATGCGGGGCCGGACGGAAGGGTAGGAGGCTGATATCGATCTTGGATGAGGGAGTTCCGATGAGCGGTGAATATGTGCCCAGCCCGGTGTCGCACGCGGCCGAGCAGGTCCGCACCTACGAGGAGAGCGGCGGCACCGAGGGGACGACGATGCGGGGCAAGCCGGTGGTCATCCTGACGACGACCGGGGCGCGCACGGGAGCCGTCCGTAAGACGCCGCTGATGCGCGTCACCGACGGGGAGAAGTACGCCGTCATCGCCTCGCTCGGCGGTGCGCCGTCCCATCCGGTCTGGTACCACAACGTGGTCGCCGAGCCGCGGGTGCGCCTCCAGGACGGGCCCGAGGCCGGGGAGTACCGGGCGCATCTCGCGGAGGGCATGGAGCGCGACCGGTGGTGGGCGATCGCCGTCGAGGCCTGGCCCGACTACGCCGAGTACCAGAAGAAGACCGACCGGATCATCCCGGTCTTCGTCCTCGACCCGGTCTGAGCGGCCCGGCCCGGACATGACGACGCCCGGAGCGGAGGCTCCGGGCGGTCGGCACGCGCGTGGACGGCTACTTCTTCGCGGCCTTCTTCGACGGCGTCTGCGAGAGGGTGCTGGCGGCGGCGGACTTCTCCGCCTTGGTCGCCTTGGGGTCGCCGAGCGTCCTGGCGGCCGCCGACGCGGCGGACGCGCCGGTCTGGCCCTTGCTCTTCGGCGCCTGGGAGAGCGCGCTGGCCGCGGCGGACTTCGCCGGCTTCTTCGTCTTCCCCGTCAGGGTCTTCGACGCGGCCGCGGCCGCCTTCGAACCGGTCTGGCGTTTGTTCTTCGGCATCTGCTTCAGCCTCCTTGTCGGATACGGCAGTCCCGTAACCGCGAAGAGCCCGGCCAAACAACGCCTTCTGACAGAAAACCCCCTCCGGCGGAAGTCCGCGGCCGCCGGAGGGGAAATCTCCGGCGGCCGCGGACGGTGTTCCGGGCCGCGGACGGCTGTGATGGCGCGCGCGGGGCGGAACAGTCCCTGCAGGGGGAAGAACATTGTGTCTTTTCCCTGCACACGGCGCGGATCTTTAGAAGAATTCGGCATCACTGGACGCTCTGCGTAGCCGACCCGCGCGCACATCCACCCTCGGTCATCACTCGATGACGATGAGGAGATCTCCCGCCTCCACCTGGGCCGGTCCCGGGACGACCACGCGGGCGACGGTGCCGCCGACGGGGCTGGTGATGGCGGCCTCCATCTTCATGGCCTCGATGACGGCCACCGCGTCCCCCGCCGCGACCTGGTCTCCCGCGGCGACCTTGGCCGACACCGAACCGGAGAACGGCGCTGCCACCTGGCGCTGGTCGGACGGGTCGGCGCGCTCGGCCCTGGGCGTCTCCGGGGCCACCGAGCGGTCCCGGACGGCCAGGGTGCGGATCTGCCCGTTGACGGTGCAGATGACCTGGCGGCAGCCCGCCTCGTCGATCTCGCCGACCGCCTCGAGCGAGGTCAGGACGCGGACCCCCGGCTCGAGGTCGAACGCGACCTCGACGCCCGGGCTGAGCCCGTAGAGGAAGGCCCCCGTGGGCAGCACGGACAGGTCACCGTAGGCGGCGCGGGACTCGGCGTAGGCCTTGGCGGGGCCGGGGAACAGGAGCCGGTCGAGGGTCGTGCGGACCTCCGGGCCCGCGAGGGCCTTCTCCTCGTCCTTCGTCAGCTCGGCCTTCGGCGGCGTGTAGGAGCGGCCGCGCAGGGCGTCGCCCCGGAACGGCTCCGGCCAGCCGCCGGGCGGGTCGCCGAGCTCTCCGGACAGGAAGCCCACGACGCTGTCGGGAAGGTCGAACCGGGACGGGTCGGCGGCGAACCGCTCCGGATCGGCGCCGGCCGCCACGAGGTGGAGGGCGAGGTCGCCGACGACTTTGCTGGACGGGGTGACCTTGACGAGCCTGCCGAGGATCCGGTCGGACGCCTCGTAGAGCCGCTCGATCTCCTCGAACCGGTCGCCGAGGCCGAGCGCGACGGCCTGCTGCCGCAGGTTCGACAGCTGACCGCCGGGGATCTCGTGCCGGTAGACGCGGCCGGTCGGCGCGGGGAGTCCCATCTCGAACGGGGCGTACAGGCGTCGCACGGCCTCCCAGTACGGCTCCAGCGCCAGGATCGCGTCGAGGTCGAGGCCCGTGGCCCGCTCGGTGTGGTCGGTGTGCGCGACGATCGCCTGGAGGGGCGGCTGGCTCGTCGTCCCCGACAGCGGCGAGGAGGCGCCGTCCACAGCGTCCACCCCGGCCTCGACCGCGGCGAGGTAGGTCGCGAGCTGCCCGCCGGCGGTGTCGTGGGTGTGGAGGTGGACGGGCAGGTCGAAGCGCTCGCGCAGCGCGGTGACGAGGGTGCGGGCGGCCGGGGCGCGCAGCAGGCCCGCCATGTCCTTGATGCACAGGACGTGCACGCCGGCCTCGACGAGGCTCTCGGCCAGCCGCAGGTAGTAGTCGAGGGTGTAGAGCCGCTCCCCCGGCGAGGACAGGTCGCCGGTGTAGCAGAGGGTGCCCTCGGCGATCGCGTGGGTGTGCAGGACGGCGTCGATGGCCGGGCGCATCCGCTCCACGTCGTTGAGCGAGTCGAAGATCCTGAAGATGTCGACCCCGGTCCTGGCGGCCTCCTTGACGAACGCCTGGGCGACCGCGTCGGGGTAGGGGGTGTAGCCGACGGTGTTGCGCCCGCGCAGCAGCATCTGCAGGCAGGTGTTGGGGGCCGCCTCCCGCAGCGAGGCGAGCCGGTCCCACGGGGACTCGCCGAGGAACCGCAGCGCGACGTCGTAGGTGGCGCCGCCCCAGGCCTCGATCGACAGCAGCCCCGGCAGGGCCTTCGCCACGTGCGGCGCGGCGCGCAGCAGGTCGGCGGTCCTGACCCGGGTGGCGAGCAGCGACTGGTGGGCGTCGCGGAAGGTCGTGTCGGTGACGGCGAGGGCGCTCTGCGCCCTCAGCCGCTCGGCGAACGCCCGCGGGCCGGCGGCGAGCAGCACGTCGCGGGAGCCCTCGGGGAACGGCCCTTCGGGCAGCGGCGGGAGCTTGCCCGCGGGGTCGAGCCCGGTGGGCGCCTCACCGTGGGGCCGGTTGACGGTGACGTCGGCCAGATAGGTGACGAGCCGGGTGGCGCGGTCGCCGCTGGAGCGGGCGGTGAGCAGCGCCGGGTGCTCGGCGATGTAGGCGGTGGTGACGCCGCCCGCCTGGAAGTCCGGCTCGTCGAGCAGGGCCTGGAGGAAGGGGATGTTGCTGGCGACGCCCCGGATGCGGAACTCCGCGACGGCCCGGGCGGCGCGGCGCACGGCCTCGTGGAACGTCCGGCCGCGGGTGGTGAGCTTGACCAGCAGGGAGTCGAAGTGCGGGGAGATCTCGGCGCCGGCGTAGGCCGTCCCGGTGTCGAGCCTGACCCCGGCGCCGCCGGGGGAACGGTAGGCGG
Organism: Actinocorallia longicatena; assembly: GCF_039534125.1. Classification (NCBI taxonomy): domain Bacteria; kingdom Bacillati; phylum Actinomycetota; class Actinomycetes; order Streptosporangiales; family Thermomonosporaceae; genus Actinocorallia; species Actinocorallia longicatena. The sequence goes on from NZ_BAAAUV010000001.1 coordinate 360,683, forward strand.
AGATGCGGCCGGTCCCGGGACGGAAGTCGCGGGCGGGGTCCTCCGTGGTGATCCGGCACTGCACGGCGAACCCGGAGACCGTCACCTCCTCCTGGCGGATGCCGAGGTCTTCGAGGCTCTCGCCGCCGGCGATCCGGAGCTGGGCTTGGACGAGGTCGATGCCGGTGACCTCCTCGGTCACCGTGTGCTCGACCTGGATGCGCGGGTTCATCTCGATGAAGACGTGCTCGCCCCGCTCGTTGACGAGGAACTCGACCGTCCCGGCGTTGACGTAGCCGACCTCGCGGGCGAAGGCAACGGCGTCCGCGCAGAGCCTCTGCACGACCTGCGGGTCGAGCCCCGGGGCGGGGGCGATCTCCACGACCTTCTGGTGGCGCCGCTGCACCGAGCAGTCGCGTTCGCGCAGGTGCACGGTGGTCCCGGAGGCGTCGGCGAGGACCTGCACCTCGATGTGGCGCGGGCGGTCGACGGCCTGCTCCAGGAAGACCGTCGCGTCGCCGAAGGCGCTCTCGGCCTCGCGCCTGGCGGCGTCGACGGCGGCGGGCAGGTCCTCGCGCCGGTCCACCCGGCGCAGCCCCCGCCCTCCGCCGCCCGCGGCGGCCTTGACGAACAGCGGCAGGCCCACCTCGTCGGCGGCCTCGAGCTCGGCGCCGGGCTCGGGCGTCACCGACCGCAGCACGGGCAGCCCCGCCCTGGCCGCCGCGGCGACCGCCTCGATCTTGTTGCCCGCGAGGCTGAGGACACCGCTGGGCGGCCCCACGAAGATCAGCCCTGCCCGCTCACACGCCTCGGCCAGCTCGGGGCTCTCCGACAGGAACCCGTAGCCGGGGTAGACGGCGTCGGCGCCGACCCGCACGGCCGTCGCGACGATCTCCTCGACGTTCAGGTAGGCGCGGACGGGATGGCCCTGCTCCCCGATCGCGTAGGCCTCGTCGGCCTTCTGGCGGTGCAGGGAGAACCGGTCCTCCTCGGCGTAGACCGCGACGCTCGCGATGCCCAGCTCGTAGGCGGCCCGGCAGGCGCGCACGGCGATCTCTCCGCGGTTGGCGACCAGCAACTTGGTGATCATTCCGCCGCTCCTCGTCCTCGGGTACAGAGACGATCACACGACCTTCCCCGTGAGAACAGAATTCCACCTGGTAAATACTCAAGATCTACTCCAAAAGTGATGACTTGTGAAAATGTGCGCCGACCCGCCCCGGGGAAGATCGCGACCAGATCGCTTCATATAGTGACTAGTGGTCACTATCGGTCACGAGGGGAAAGCCATGGGCATCAGGACGGGCTCGATGAGCGGTGTCGTCGCGGTGACCGCGGTCTGCGCGCTGGCCGCCGCCTGCGGCACCGAGAGCGCGGTCGGGACGGCACGGACGGCTCCCGCCCCGGCGATCGCCTGGTCGCCCTGCGAGCTGACGCCCGCCCCCGCCTCGACCGGCACCGCGGCCCCGAGCTCACCGGCGGGACCGGCGCTGGAGTGCGGCACCCTGGCGGTGCCGCTCGACCACTCCCGGCCCGACGCCGCCAAGATCGAGCTGGCGATGGTGCGGGCCGGGGCGACCGGGAGCGACCGGCTCGGCTCCCTGGTCTTCAACTTCGGCGGCCCCGGCGGATCCGGCGTGCAGACCCTGCCCGCGCTCCTGCCCTCCTACGCGGCGCTGAACGCCCGCTACGACCTGGTCAGCTTCGACCCGCGCGGCGTCGGCTTCAGCTCACCCGTGAAGTGCCTGGACGACCGGCGGGCCGACGCCATGAACGCCCTCGACTCCTCCCCCGACACCCCGGAGGAGGCCGCCGACCTGGAGCGGGGCATGACCGAGGGCGTCCAGGCGTGCGAGAAGAACTCCGGCAGGATCCTGCCCTACGTGGGGACCGCCGACGCCGCCAGGGACCTGGACGCCATCCGGCTGGCCCTCGGCGACGCCAAGCTCAACTTCTTCGGCATCTCCTACGGCACCCAGCTCGGCGCCAACTACGCCCACCAGTTCCCCGCCGAGGTCGGCCGCACCGTCCTGGACGCCGCCGTCGACCCGAGCCTCACCGTCGAGCAGAGCAGCTACGGCCAGGCCGCCGGATTCCAGCTCGCCCTCGCCAACTACGCCGCCGACTGCGCCCGGCGCGCATGCGGCCTGGGCAAGGACGCCGACGCCGTCCTGAAGACCGTCGAGAACCTCGTCGCGGGGCTCGACGCCAGGCCGCTGCCCACCAAGGACGGCCGCCCCCTCACCCAGGGGCTCGGCGTCATCGGGGTCGTCGCCCCGCTGTACTCCGAGAGCGAGTGGCCCACCCTCACGAAAGCGCTCACCGCGGCCAAGGCCGGCGACGGCAGCGGGCTGCTGGCCCTCGCCGACGCCCAGAACGGCCGCGACGCCGACGGCCACTACTCGAACATGAACGCCGCGCTCCAGGCGATCAGCTGCGCCGACACCACCGAACGCCCGGGCGTCCAGGACGTCGAGGAGGCCCTGCCCAGATTCGAGGAGGCCTCGCCGGTCTTCGGGAAGACCATCGCGTGGGGGATGCTGAGCTGCTCGGGCTGGCCCACGGAGGGCGACGACGCCGGCCGCGCCGCCACCGCCCCGACATCGGCGACGCCCATCGTCGTCATCGGCAACATCAACGACCCCGCCACGCCCTACGCCAACGCGCCCAAGCTGACCAAGGCCCTCGGCAACGCCCGCCTGGTCACCCTGGACGGCCAGGGCCACGGCGCCTACAACACCGGGAACACCTGCGTGCAGGGCATCGTCAACGCCTACTTCAACGAGGGCACCGTTCCCGCGAACGGCGTCACCTGCAAGTAGGGCGCGCTTCCGGAAGGATCATTCCTGGACGATCACTCCCGGCACGCCTCGCCCAGGACGCCGAGCCCGAACAGGTCGAGGACCCGGTCGATCAGCGCCTCCGCCCGGGACGCGTCGAGATAGCCGTCGACGAACATCTGGGACAGGCCGTAGACCAGTGCCTGGGCGGCGACCCTGATCAGCTCGGGGTCGTCCCGCCGCAGCTCTCCGCGCTCCTGCGCGGCGACGATCAGCTCGGTGACACGGCCGGTGAAATCCCGGTGGCCCGCCTCCAGGGCGGGGGTGCGGGCGCCGCCGAAGACGGCGCCGCGCACGAGCGCGAACCGGTGCGGATGGGCGAGCGCGTAGTCGACGAACGCCGTGCCCAGGGCCTTGAACGGGAGGGCGCCCGCCGAGGTCACCGCGGCGAGCTGCCGCTCGCTGAAGTCGACCGCGACGGCCTCGGTGACCGCGGCCAGGAGCGCCGCCCGGTCGGGGAAGTGCCGGAACGGGGCCGAGGGGGCGACCCCCGCCCTGCGGGCCACCTCGCGGACGGCCACCGCCTCGGCGCCGGCCTCGTCCAGCAGCGCGACGGCATGAGTGACCAAGGTCTCCGGCAGGGATCCGTGGTGGTAGGGCCGTCCGCCCGGCCGGCTGTTCATGAAACCAGTCGTACCACACCTTGACACGTGTCCAGAGGGTTGATGTGATCGGCGATCACATCACCGTGCACACCGACCCTCCCGGGAGCGACGATGGACCTTGACGCGATGCGGCGGACCACCTCCTTCGAACACGACGGCCTGATCTTCGACGTCACCGACCAGGGCCCGCTCGACGGGGAGATCGTGGTGCTCCTGCACGGATTCCCCCAGTCGTCCTCCTGCTGGGACCGGCTGGCGCCCCTGCTGCACGCGGCGGGCTACCGCACGCTGGCCCCCGACCAGCGCGGCTACTCTCCCCGGGCGCGTCCCCGCGGCCGGTACGCCTACCGGCTGACCGCCCTCACCGGGGACGTCCTCGCGCTCATCGACGCCGCCGGGGCGGGCGGCCGCCGGGTGCATCTCGTCGGGCACGACTGGGGCGCGGCCGTCGCCTGGTCGCTGGCCGCCGCGCGGCCTGACGCGGTCGCCACCCTGACCGCGCTCTCGGTTCCGCACCCCGGCGCCTTCCTACGGGCGATCTTCACCAGCCGGCAGTTCCTGATGTCCTGGTACATGTACTTCTTCCAGCTCCCGTGGCTGCCCGAGCTGGTGCTGCGCGGGATCGTCCGGTTCGCCGGACCGCGCTTCGTGGACGGCCTGGCCTCCTACGGTCAGACGAAGGAGGCCGCCGCCAGGGACACCCGCCGCATGATGGAGCCCGGCGCCCTGACCCCCGCGATCAACTGGTACCGGGGAATGCCCTTCAACCCGCCGGGACGCCTCACCCCGGTCACCGTCCCGACCCTGTTCGTCGCGAGCGACGCCGATCCCGCCCTCGGCCGCAGGGGCGCCGAGCTCACCCGGAGATTCGTGACCGGCCCCTACACCTTCCACACCCTCGAGGGGATCGGGCACTGGATCCCGGAACAGGCCCCCGCCCAGATCGCTGAGCTCTTGCACATACATCTCGCAACGGAGCGCCCGGAGCGCATATGGTAGCTATATTCTTATTTTCGAGAATGTAGTTCTTCGAGGAGTGCGGATGCCACCTGCGCCGCGGCGCGAACCAGGCGACGGGCGGAAGACGATCGTCGAACTGGGCTGCGAGCTGGTCTACCGCGAGATCCCGGAGTACGCGGCCGTCCCGCAGGCCGAGCTGATCAGCGGGATGACCGACGCCCTCGCCTCCGCCCGCGCCGCGCTCAAGGAGGACCGTCCGGCCACCCCCCGCGAGCTGGAGGTCATGGAGCGGATCGGGGCCGAGCGGGCGCGGTCGGGGATCCCCTTCCACGCGCTGGTCCGCGCGGTGCGGTCCACCGCGGAGCTCGCCCTGGAACACGGCCAGGGACGCGTGGACGCGAGCCGGATGTGGCAGTGGGTCGTCGATGCCCTGGAGGCCGCGTCGGCGGCGCACCGGCAGGTCGAGCTCGAGATCATGCGCGAGGACCGGTACCGGCGGGCGGCGTTCCTCACCGACCTGTTCGGCGGCCGCCTCAACGGCACGAAGCTGACGATGCTGGCCTCGGAGTTCGGCGTCGACCCGGGCGAGTACTACCTGGCCTTCCGGGCCCGGATCTCCAGCACCGACGTGCGCCGCAGGTTCGAGGCGGCCGTCGAGGGGTCCGGGCTCATCGAGAGCCACCAGGGAGAGCTCGTCGGGGTGCTGGCGGGCTCGCCGCGACTGTTCGGCGACGGGCTCGTCGCGCTGGGCCAGCGGCTGCCGCTGGCGTCGGCGGCCTCCTCCTTCGCCCAGGCCTCGACCGTGCTGCGGGTGGCCACGGCGTTCGGGATGTCCGGCGTGGTGAACATCGCCGACATCCCGCTGCGGGCCGCGGTCCTGGAGAGCCCCAACCTCACCGGCCTGGTCACCGAGCGCTGCCTGGGCGCCATCCCCGCGGTGCAGCGCGACCTGTTCACCCAGACCCTCACCGCCTACCTCGGCCACGACCTGCACGTGGCCGAGGCCGCCACCGAGCTGCACGTCCACCCCAACACCCTGCGGTACCGCATCCGGCGCTTCGAGGAGCTGAGCGGCCTCCATCTCGAACGGGTCGACGACCTGGTCTCCGTCTGGTGGGCGCTGCAGTACGAGCGGATCGCGCGGCGGGACGACCTGGCCGCCCCTTGAGGCGGCGCGTCCCGGCGCTGGTCGTCACGGGCTGCCTGATCGCCGCGGCCACGGCCGTGGCCCTGCGCGGGACGGGCGGCGTGCCGCCCTCCTGCGCCGCGCTGGAGCCGGTCGCGGCCGTCCCGGACACGGGCTTCACCGAGCAGTACCTCTGGTACGGCAACGACAACGGGGACCGGCCGGGTTACCGCGGCTGGGCCCAGGGCGACGGGACCTGGTCGGTGCCGATCACCTCGGGTCCCGACCGGGGCCGGACGCTGTGGATCCACGCCGACACCTTCCTCGGAGCCGTGCGATCCCCGTCCGTGCCTCCGGGGCCCGCTCCGCCGGATCCCCTCTCCTGGCCGGCCGCGCCGCCCGATCCCGAGGCCGCGATCCTGCCCGGCCGGCCCTACTTCCACCACGAACCCGCCGGACGGATCTTCGTCCGCAACAGCGCGGTGCTCGCCGATCCCGGAACCGGACCGGCCGCACCGGGCGTCATCACCGAGACGCTCACCTCGACGCGCCCCGACGGGCGTCCGGGGTCGTGGATCGAGCACCCCGCCGAGCGCCTGCCCCCCGACGATCCGGGCTACCGCAGATGGGAGCCGATGGCGGGAACGGTCGAGGCCGCACCGGCGGGGGACGTGCTCAGGGTCCTGCTGCTGGAGAAGGCCCCCGGCGGCCCCGAGGGGACCGTCACGGCCATGGGGGTGGCGACGCTCCCCCTGTCCGGCCTGCGCGGCGTCCCGGAGGTCGTCCGCTTCCCGCCGCCCCCCGATCCCGCCGACGCCGACCCCGCGAGCCCGCCGGCCGAGCGCAGGCCCTTCTACGGCTACGACCTCCTGCCGCAGGACGGCTTCACCTATGTGTACGGCGGCCAGGCCAACCGGGGCGGCATGCCCGCCTACCTCGCCCGCGTCCCGGCCGGGCGGCTGGCCGATCCGGGCTCCTGGACCTACTTCGACGGGCGGTCCTTCACCGCCGACCAGTCCCGGGCCAGGGCGATCCTGCCGCGCACCGCGACCACCGGGGTCGGGCACGGCTACACCCTGGCGCGGGCGGGCACCGCCCGCTCCCCGGTCCTCCTGCTGTTCACGACCGACCCGGCCGTGCCCTTCGGGGCGATCTCCACCTTCACGGCCTACCGGGCCTGCGGCCCCGCCGGGCCGTGGACCCGCACGTCCTGGAACCTCAAGGCGCCCGCGCTCTGCGACCCGCGGATCAACCCCGAGGTGGACGCGCACTGCGGGGGCGGCTACATGCAGGCCTACAACCCCCACGTCCACCGGTGGGCCTCCTCCTCGGACGGCTCCCGGATCCTGCTCAGCTACGACGTCGTCCCCGGCCAGGGTCCCCGCAACTGGGAGCGGCTCGGCCTGAACCTCGACCGGTACAGGCCGAAGTTCCTCCGCATCACCCTCGGTACCGCCCCGTTGTCCGCCAGGACAAAAGAGTTAGGTCTGACGCCGATGAAAGCCGCACGGCGACCCTCCTACCCTCGGGAGATCTGTCCGGTATCTGCCCCTGTCGAGGAATCCGATGATCTACGTTGTTTCAGGAGTGCTCGGGCTCTGTCTCGCCCTCGGGACCACCACCATGGTGGTGTACCAGGCCGACAAGACCGAGGCTCCCCGCTCCGAGCTCTACAACTATGGAACCCGCTGAGCGCCCGTTGGCCGTTCTGCGTGGGGCTCGGCCTGGGCGCGTTCGCGCTCGGGCCGGCGCTCCGTCCGGGGTTCACGCTCGCCTACGACATGGTCTTCGTGCCCCGGTGGCGCTTTGACGGCGCCCTGCTCGGACTGAACGGAAGCCCGCCGCGGGCCGTGCCGAGCGATCTGCTCGCCGCCTCCCTGACCGCGATCCTGCCCGGCGCCCTGGTCCAGAAGCTCCTCCTGCTGTCGATCTTCGTGATCGCGTGCACCGGGACGGCGCGGCTCCTGCGGGATCTGCCCGCGCCCGCCCGCGCCGCCGCGATGGTCCTGTTCGCCTGGAACCCCTTCGTGGCCGAACGCCTGCTGCTCGGCCAGTGGGCCCTCCTGCTCGGCTACGCGGGGCTGCCCTGGGCCGTGGACGCCGTCCGGAACGGGGACCGCAGGCGGATCGTCCTGGCCCTCCTCCCCGCCGCCGCGGGTGGCTTCATGGCGATGATCATCACTCTGCTCGCGGTCCTGCCGTTCGGGCGCAGGCGGGGCACCGTCCTGCTCGCCTGGACCGTCCTCGGGCTGCCGTGGCTGGTCCCGGCTCTGTCCGGCGCCGGCGGGCTGCCCTCCGCGCCGGTCGGCGCCGAGGTGTTCGCCGCCCGCGCCGACACGCCCTTCGGGACGTTCGGCAGCCTGCTGTGCCTGTCGGGGACGTGGAACGCCGAGGTCGTCCCGCCGATGTACGGCTTCGCGGTGTTCGCCGTGCCCCGGCTGCTGCTCGCCCTGGTGCTGACCGTGATGGGCGCTCGGCTGTGCCCGCCGCTCGCCGTCGCCGCGGCCGCCGGCCTGGCCGTCGCGATGGCCGAGACGGCCCTGCCCGGTGCGGTCGGCTCGCTCATCCGGCTGTGGCCGGGGTTCGCCGTGCTGCGCGATTCCCAGCAGTACGTGGCGCCCCTGGCCCTGCTCCAGGCCGCGGGGCTCGGGGCGCTGGTGCGGTCGGCGCGGTTCGAGGGCGCGGCGTTGCTGGGCACGGCGGCGCCGGTCCTGCTGCTGCCCGGGATGATGCTCGGCGGGCTCGGCCGGCTGACCGCCACGACCTACCCGGACTCCTTCGGCCGGGCGCGGAAGATCATGGCCGGCGACCCGGTGCGCGGGGACGTCCTCCTGCTGCCCTGGCACGCCTACCGGACCTATCCGTGGAACGGCGGGCGGGGCTCCCTGGATCCGCTGGTCCGCCTCCTGCCGCGGACCGTCGTGTTCAACGACGCCGTCCGGGTCGGCGACCGGACCGTCCCGGCGGAGGAGCCGCGCGCCCGCGCCCTCACTCCCCTGGTGCTCTCGCCCCGGCCGCTGACGGAGCCGCTGCGGGACGCGGGCTTCCGCTATGTCGTGATCGACGCCGAGACGGGGTCGTTCGGGGACCGGTTCCCCGGGCTGTCCCCCGTGCTCGAAGAGCCCGAGCTCACGCTCTACGTGCTCGGGCCACCGCCCCTGGAAGAAGGCTGAGCCCGATGGCGACCGACGAGCCGGTACCCGACCCGCGGCTGCGCCACCGGCTGCGGCTCGTGACGGCTTCCCTGTTCCTGGTGGCGCTGACCTTCGTCACCCGGCCCGGGCTGATGATCGCCGACACGAAGATCGACTTCGCGCTGGATCCTTCGGCGTTCGCCGCGCGGGCGCTGCACGCCTGGGACCCCGCGCAGTTCGGGCAGCTCCAGAACCAGGCCAACGGCTACCTCTTCCCCATGGCCGAGTTCTTCATGGGCGGCGCGCTGCTGTCCCTGGACGGCTGGGTGGTGCAGCGGCTGTGGATGTCCGTCCTCGTCCTCGCGGCGTTCATCGGCCTCTACCGGCTCGCCGGGCGGCTGGAGATCGGCACCCCGACGACCCGGCTCGTCGCCGCCCTCGGGTTCGCCCTCTCGCCGCGGCTGATGACCGACCTCGGCGTGCTGTCGTCGGAGGTCCAGCCCGTCGCGTTGCTGCCGTGGGTGATGCTCCCCCTGGTCACGGCGGTGCGCCGGGGCGGCAGCAGGGTGGGCTGCGCGGCCCGCTCCGCGCTGGCCGTGGCGCTGTGCGGCGGGGTCAACGCGGCCTCGGTGCTGGCCGTGCTGGTCGTGCCGTTCCTCTACATCATGACCAGGGACCGCACCGCCCGCCGGTGGCGGCTGCTCGGCTGGTGGACCCTGATGGTCACCACGGCCACCCTCTGGTGGACGGTCCCGCTGGCGATCATGGCCCGGTACGGGTTCTCCTTCCTGCCCTACACCGAGAGCAGCGCCGCGATCACGCCGGTCACCTCGCTCACGAACATCCTGCGCGGCACGCCCGACTGGGTGGCCTGGCTGGTCGGCAGCGGCGGCCCGACCCTGCCGGTCGGCCACGCCCTGTCCCTCACCCCCTGGCTGGTCGTGGTCACCGCGCTGGTCGCCGCCGCGGGACTGGCGGGGGTGCTGCGCAGGGACGCCCCGGAGCGCTTCTTCCTCGCGATCCTGCTGCTGACCGGGATCCTGCTGGTCTCGGCGGGGCACATCAGCGCGATCGAGCCTTCGGTGGCTCCGGCCGTCCGGGATCTGCTCGACGGGCCGCTCGCCCCGCTGCGCAACCTCCGCAAGTTCGACGCGGTGCTGCGGCTGCCGCTCGCGCTGGGCCTCGCCCATCTGCTGGCCACGGCCCGGCCGAAGGTCAGGATCCCGGTCGTCGCCGTCCTGGCCGCCTCCGTGGTCCCCGCCCTCCTGATGGGGCTCGCCGGGCCCGGGCCCATCCGGCAGCTGCCGACCTACTGGGGCGAGGCGGCGGCCTGGCTCAACGCCCGGACGGGGCGGCAGGCCGTCCTCGCCCTGCCCGGTTCACGGTTCGCGGAGTACCTGTGGGGACGCCCCCTGGACGAACCCGTCCAGCAGCTCCTCACCGTCCGATGGGCCGAACGGCAGATCGGCGCGGCCGGGTCCGCCGGGCTGACCCGGCTGCTCGACGCCGTCGACCGGCAGGTCGCGGCGGGCAGGGGCGGTCCGGGGCTGGCCGAGGTGCTCGGCCGGATCGGGGTCCGGTACGTCCTGGTCCGCAACGACCTGGACCGCGTCGAGCTGGCCGGGGCCTGGCCCGCCCGGATCCACCAGGCGCTGGCCGACTCCCCCGGGCTGACCCCGGTCGCGGCGTTCGGGCCCGCGACGTCCGGCGGACTCAGCACCGACGACGCGGTCGACGGCCTCGACCTCGCCTATCCCGCACTGGAGGTCTACGAGGTCGCCGGGGCGAGCGACGTGGTGTCCCTCCGCCCGGTCAGCGACCTGCTGCGGGTCGGCGGCTCCCCCGAGTCCCTGCTCGACCTCGCCGACCAGGGCGTCCTGGACGAGCGGCCGGTCGTCCTCAACGCCGACGACGCCGGGACCGAGCCCGCCGCCACACTGTCGACCGACACGCTGCGCGACCGGACCCGCCACTTCGGGCTGCTGCGCACCGGCCTGTCCCCCACCCTGACCGCGCGGGAGAGCCCGCGTGCCGCGACCACGCCCGGCGACTACCTCGACCCGGCGTGGGGGGCGTTCCGCACCAGGGCCCGCCACGAGGGCATCCGGTCGGTCTCCGCCTCGACCTCGGGATCCGATCCCGGCGCGCTCCCGGCCCAGCAGCAGGGCGGCTACCTGCCCTTCGCCGCGCTGGACGGCGACCTGCGGACGGCCTGGCGCTCCGGTGGCTGGGACGGCGCGGCGGGCCAGTGGTGGCGGGTGGACTTCGAGGGGCCGCGCGACCCGTCCGGGACGAAGGCGGTGCTGGTCCCCGACCGGGCGCTCGGGCCGGTCCCGGTCCGGATCGCGGTGGAGACCGAGCGGGGGACGCGCGAGCAGACCGTCAGCACCGAGCGGGGCGAGCAACTCCTCCAGACGCCGCCCGGAACCACCTCCTGGCTGCGGATCCGGTTCGTCGGATTCGACTCCGCCGCGTCGAGGCGGACCGGCACCGTGGTCTCCCTGTCGGAGGTGCAGGTGCCCGGCCTCTTCGCCGCCCGCACCTACGACGTGCCCGGCCCCGCGGCGACGTCCTACCTGTTCGCCCGGGACCGCGACGACGCCCCCGCCTGCATGCGCGGGCCCGACCGCTGGGTCTGCCACTGGTCGCTCGAACGCTCGGGCGAGGAGGCCTACGGCTTCGACCGCACCTTCACCGCCGACGCCCGGCGGGTGACGCTCACCGGCCGGGCGGTGCTCACCGACACCGCGCTGGCCGACCGGTACAGCCGATTCTCCCAGCTGCCGTCCGCTTCGGCGAGCAGCCAGGCCCACGGCGGGACCGCCACCTGGGCCAGGGCCGCTTTCGACGGCGATCCGGCCACCACCTGGCTGCCCGACGCCGCGGACGACCGGCCCGAACTCGTCCTCAAATGGAAGGACACGAAGCGGATCGACCGGATCACGGTGACCCGGCCGCCCGCCGCCAGGTCCGTCGTCCCCATCGCGATCACCGGTGACGACGGCTCGCTGAGGGCCGGGATCCTGGACGGCACCGGCGTCTTCACCTTCAAGGCGCTCCGGAGCAGCGGCCTGCGGATCTCGTTCGGCACCGCGGCCGAGAACGTCCAGGTCACCGATGTGGTGGTGCCGGGCGTCCGGCCGGTCGCCGCGGCACCCCAGGCGCCCTTCGCGCTCCCCTGCGGGCTCGGGCCGCCCCTCGACGTCAACGGCGTCACCGTCGCGACCAAGGTCCGCGGCACCCACGGCGACGTCATGAACGGACGGCCGCTGCGGTTCACCTCCTGCGGCCAGGCCGCGCTCGCCACCGGCGCCAACCGGGTCCGGTCGTGGACCTACTCGCCCTTCCGGATCGAGGATCTGGCCGTCGGAGCCGAGGCCCTGCCGCCCGCGCCCACCGAGACCGCGCTCAGCGCCGCCCGGGTGCTCTCCTGGACGGCGACGTCCCGCAGGATCGAGGTGACGACGGACTCCGCCGCCTTCCTCACCGTCGCGGAGAACCAGAACAAGGGCTGGACGGCCTCCCTCGGCGGCGAGCGGCTGCGGCCGGTGCGGCTCGACGGGTGGCGCCAGGGCTTCGTGGTCCCCGCGGGCTCCCAGGGGGTCGTCACCCTGACCTTCGGCCCCGACCGGAGCTACCGGGCGGGCCTGGCGGCGGGGCTGGCCGGGCTGGCCCTGGTCGCCGCGGTCGCGGCGACGGCGCGCCGGCGCGTCACCCGGCCGGAGAGCCCCGCCGCGCGGAAGGGCCTGCCGGGACTCCTCGGGATCCCGGCGGGGGCGCTCGCCGGGTTCTGGGTCGCGGGCCTTCCCGGCACCGCGGTCGTGACGGTGCTGGTGACGGTCCTCGTGGCGGGGCGCAGGTTCCGCGCCCTGCGCTCACCCTGGCCTGCTCCCGCTCTGCTCGGGCTGGCCGGCGCGATCACCGCCGTGGGCCTGGCCCGGGGCTCGGACGTCCTGACCGACCAGGTCCCCCAGCTGCTGTGCTGCGCCGCGGTCGCGGCGATCGTCGCGGCGGTCGCGGACCGTCAGGCGGGTGCCGAGCCTGCGGACCGGCTCCTCGAGGAGCCGGTGGGAGAGCTCGGCCACCGGGACGGTCACGGCCAGGGCGAGCGCGAGGACGAGAAGGTAGGGCGCCTCGCGCATCCACGGGCCGATCACCCGGGCGAGCCCGAGCAGCAGCAGGGCGTGCCAGAGGTAGATCCCGTAGGAGACGACGCCGAGCCTGCTCATGACCCGGCCCCCGAAGAACAGGGCGAGCGGGTGCCGGTTGCCGGGGTGCAGGGCCAGCGGGGCGATGAACAGCACTGAGCCGGCGCCGTACAGCAGGATCCGCAGCGAGGAGGACCAGAAGTCGTCGAAGCCGAAGTTCATGCCCCACGGCCCGGTCAGCTCGGTGCAGGCGATCACGTACAGCAGCCCGGCGGCGAGCCAGCACTCGGTGAGGGCGGAGCCCACGGTCACGCAGAAGCGGCGGACGGGACCCTCCGGCTCGGCGGCCGACCAGGCGGCCACGACGGCCAGCGCCATCCCGAGCGCGAACCAGGGCAGGCTGCGCGGCAGCCACATGCCCATCTGCGGCCGCCACTCCGGGTTGTAGGTGAAGTACTGGTACACCAGGCAGCACGGCCACAGCAGCGCCAGCGCCGTGAGCACCCGCCGCGCCCGCACCGCCGAAGCGGTCGCCCTGCGGCCGGCGCAGCCCGCGAGGACCAGCCCGAGCAGCGGCAGGACGGCGTAGAACGACATCTCCACCGGGATCGTCCAGAGATGGTAGAGACCGGTCGGCCCGGTGCCCTGCCACCACGGCGACGGGTCGTAGACGGCGACCATGCCGAGCAGTTCCAGCCAGGTCCCGAGCTCGTCCACGTGCTCGCGGTTGAAGGCGAACAGGCCGATCGCGACGGTCAGCCAGAACGCCGGCACCACCCGCCACACCCGCCGCCACAGATAGGGGACGGTCGAGGGCCGTGACCGGTGACCGAAAAGCGCCGCAGCCCAGGGCCGGTACAGCAGCAGCCCCGACAGGACGAAGAAGATCGCGACGCCGCTGTCGCCGTGCCCGACCAGCAGGGCCAGGACACCGGGCTGTGTCGTCAGCCCGGTCTCCCCGGCCACGTGCAGGGCGAGGACGAGCAGGACCGCGACGGCCCTGGCACCGTCCAGGGAGTTCTGGTGGGGAGCGGAGGACATCTTCCTCAGGGTCTCCCACCCCGGCCACGGCAGCATTGTCGCCGAGGCCAAAATAGCTCGTGACCGCCGATGATGACCCCGGCGATGCCCCGTGACTACCTTCATGCTGCCCCCGTCACGGAAGGAGCGCGCCGATGAGCCCGATCGCGGTCGAAATCGTCGTTCCGGCGTTCAACGAGGCGGAACGGCTGCCCGCCGGTCTCGAGCTGCTGTGCCGGCGGCTGGAACGGCTGCCCGCCCGCGCCGCCGTCCTGGTCGTCGACAACGCCAGCTCCGACGCCACCGCCGAGATCGTCCGGCAGTGGCCGGGCGGGCCGGTGGAGGTGCGGCTGATCCACTGCGCCAAGCGGGGCAAGGGCGCCGCGGTACGGGCCGGGATCCTCTCCTCCCGGGCGGGGATCGTCGGTTTCTGCGACGCCGACATGGCCACCGATCCGGCCGTCCTGGACACGGTCCTGCAGATGATGCGGGTCCATCCCGTCATCATCGGCTCGCGGACCCATCTCGGCTCCCGCGTCGAGGCCCGCCACAGCCGGACGCGCTCGGGCGGCGCCCTGCTCTTCCGCAGGATCGCCGGACGCCTGGTGCCCGGGGTCGGCGACACCCAGTGCGGATTCAAGTTCTTCCACGGCGACCTCGCCCGGCAGGCCGCCCGGCGGCAGCGCAGCAACGGCTTCGCCTTCGACGTGGAACTGCTGGCCCGCTGCGTCCGGATGGGAGCGGCGCCCGTCGAGGTACCGGTGACCTGGAACGACGTCCCCGGCTCGAAGTTCTCCGTGCTCCGGCACGGCCTGCCGGTCATCGCCGAGCTCGCCAGGATCTGGTTCCTGCTGCGCCGCACGCCCGCGGTCCGCGCCGTCCCCTCGGCGAGCGCCGCCGAGATCGCCCTGATCCGGCCGGCCGCCTGATGCCCCTTTCCGGCGGCCCGATGGCCCGGCGGCGGATCGTGGTGGTGAACTGGCGTGATCCGTGGCATCTCGAGGCCGGGGGCGCCGAGGCCTACGCCTGGCAGGTCGCGACCGGGCTCGCCCGGCGAGGTGCCCAGGTGACCTTCCTGACCGCCCGCGGTCCCGGCCAGAGCGGCGGGGAACGCGTGGAGGACGTGTCGATCGTCCGGCTGGGCGGCCGGTTCAGCGTCTACCCCCGGGTCCTGGGCTGGCTTGCAGTCCGGCGGAGCCGGTTCGACGGCGTCGTCGACTGCCAGAACGGCATCCCCTTCTTCACGCCGTGGGTGACGTCGCGGCGGACGCCCGTCGTGTGCGTGACCCACCATGTGCACGAGCGGCAGTTCGGCGAGCACTTCCCGCCGGCCGTCGCCTGGCTGGGCAGGCTGCTGGAGGGGCCGGTGGCCCGGCGGGCCTACCGGCGGCGGCCCAGCGCGGCGGTCTCCCCCTCGACGATCCGCGCGATGCGCGAGCGGCTGAGCTGGGGCGGCGACATCCATCTGGTTCCCAACGGGGTCGAGCCCGCCACCTGCGTCCGGACCCCCGAGCGGGCCCCGACGATCGTGTGCGTCGGCCGCCTCGTCTCCCACAAGCGGGTCGAGCTGGTCCTGCGGATGGCCGAGGAGCTGCGGGACCGGTGGCCGGGGCTGGTGGTGCGGATCATCGGCCGGGGCCCCGACGAGGAGCGGCTCATCGCGCTGGCCGCCGAACGCGGCCTGGACGGCACCGTGCGGTTCGAGGGCTTCGTCCCGCCCGAGCGGCGGGACGAGCTCGTCTCGGGGGCGTGGCTGCACGTGTCGGCCTCGGCCGGTGAGGGCTGGGGGCTCTGTGTCCTGGAGGCCGCCGCGCTCGGCGTGCCCACGGTGGCCCCCGACGTCGAGGGCCTGCGCGACTCCGTGCGGGACGGGATCACCGGCTGGCTGGCGCCCACCGCCGACGCGCTGACCGGAGTCGCCGACGCCGCGCCGAAGCAGACCTCCGACCCGGCGCGCCGCGCCGAACTCGATCTCGCCTGCCGCCGCTGGGCCCGCCGGTTCGACTGGGACACCACCGCCGGACGGATCGCCGACCTCCTCAGCCCGGGAAAATCATGATCGCCTCATCTTCCGCCGCCCTCGCGGGCGTGCTGCCCCGCCCGCTGCTCGGCCGCCTGGTCCGGTCGGTCTACCCCCGGCTGGAGCCCGAGCTGGGCCGGCTGGCGGAGTTCGTGCCCGCCGGGGGGACCGCGCTCGACGTCGGCGGCTGGTTCGGCCCCTGGACGCAGCGGCTGCTGGCCAGGGCGGACCGGGTCGTGACCGTCGAGGCGGATCCGGAGATGGCCGCGCTCCTGGCCCGGACCTTCCCCCGGGCGCGAGTGATCGCCGCGGCCGCCTCGGACACGACCGGGACGGCCTCCTTCGCCGCGACGGCCGTCAGCCGCCTCGCCGGAACCTCGACCGTGTCCGCGGGCGGCGCCACCGTGCCCTGTGTGCGGCTCGACGACCTGGACCTGACGGACGTCCGGTTCCTGAAGCTCGACATCGAGGGCCATGAGCTGCCCGCGCTGCGCGGCGCCGCGCAGACCGTCCGGCGGGACGAGCCCGCCGTCCTGCTGGAGCTCGAGGCGCGGCACCAGCCGATCGAGCCGGTGATCTCCCTGCTCGAGTCGTGGGGGTACCGGGGATCGGTCCTGCACGGCGGCCGCTGGATCCCGCTGCGCGCCTTCGATCTCGAGGGGCACCAGCGCGACCATGTCGGGGAACTGGACCGCGGGTTCGCCGGACGGCTGCTGCGGCCCGAGCCCCGCTACGTCAACTCCGTGCTCTTCCTGCCGGAGAACTGAGCCGACGCCAGGATCCCCGCGACCGCCACGACGAGGTCGGCGAGGACCAGGACCGCCCGGGTGACGACGGCGACGGTCAGCGCCGCCCCGCCGCCGAGGGCCGGGGTCAGGCCGAGTACGAGGGCGCCGTCCAGGACTCCGAGGCCCGCCGGCGCCAGCAGGAACAGGATGCCGCTCGCCCAGGCGAGGGCGTAGACGCCCACCGCCAGCGGCCAGAGCCGCAGCACGGGCTCGTCCGGGGCGACGGCCGCGGCCAGCACCCAGACGTGGCTGCCCCAGAGCGTCCAGCCGAGGACGGTCCAGCCGGTCGCCCGCAGGACGCCCCGGCCGCTCACCGTCCGCTCCAGCGGGTCCCTGCGCGTCAGCCGCATCAGCGCCCCGACGCCGAGGGTCAGCGCTCTGGGATGCAGCCCGACCACGACGGCCACCAGGACCGGCCAGTAGAGGGCCGGCAGGCGGGTGATCGAGAGGGCCAGCGCGCAGGCCAGGGTGATCGCCAGGGAGATCGCGGTGGCGGCGAGGGTGCGGCGTCGCGGCACACCCTCGTCGCTGCCCAGCTCGGCCATGCCGACGACCGACCAGACCGACCCGGGCACGTACTTGCCGAGCTGGCCGAGGAACATCACCCGGGCCGCCCTGCGCCGGGGCAGCGGTGAGCCCAGGTCCGCGAGGATGGTCCGCCAGGCCAGCATCATGCAGACCAGGCCGGCCACCACCAGCGCCAGGGCGGCGGCGAACGGGCGGTAGGACAGGCCGTCCAGGGCGGCGCCCACCTCCGCCCTGCCCTCGTAGAGCCGGACGGCCAGGAACCCCACCGCGCACACGCCGAGCACCGGCCGCAGGGCCCTGGCCAGGGCGCGGAGGCGGCGGGGCCGGAGCGATCCCAGCCCCGCGGTGATCGCGCCCGCGCAGACCAGCATCGTCCCGGCCGTTCCCGCCGCGGCCGGGACGATGATCGTGGCCGCCCGGATCCGTTGGGCGTAGCCGAGGGACCGGCGGGCGGCGTCCGCTCGTCCGGCCTCGTCCAGCCGGACGTCGGTGGTGGCGAGGACGACCGTGCCGGGCGCGGTCCTGGTCACCAGCTTCGCGACAGTCTCCTCACGGCGGTCGACGGGCCAGCCGGTCCTCGGGTCGACCCAGAGGGTGACGGTCGCCTCGTAGGTCCGGTCGGCGTCGTAGCGCTTCGCGCGGTCGAGCCCGAACAGGCGTCCGGACACTCCCTTGATCTCGGCGACCGGAGTGGCGGGGATCCGCTGGACGAACCGGTACGTCCCGATGCCTCCGACCTTCTCCTCGCCCGAGTAGACGGCGGGCCAGGCGCGTCCGGTGACGGGGTCGAAGACCTGGTGGTCGCCCCTGCCGACCGCGCCGATCGGCCACACGTAGCCCAGGCCCGACTGGCGGACACCGGTGTCCTTGGCCACCGAGGCGCCGCAGCAGCCGGTCAGCAGGCCGCTCCTGCGGTCGAAGGCGAGCCGCCAGGACGTCACGTCCAGTTCGGTTCCCGAACCCTCGTCCTCGGTCATCGCGAAGGAGTCCCAGACCGCGGTGCCTCCGACGCTGAGATCGGGGATCCCGTGCAGGGTCCTGGTGGTCGCGATCCTGGCGTCCGGCACCCGGACGCCGCCGGCGAGGTCGAGATAGCTGCCCGCTCCGACGAGCGACTGCCGCATCTCGATCCCCACCGGCGCCTTCACCAGCGCGTCCGCCGCCTGGAACCGCACCAGGAACGCAGCGGAGATCCCGAAGACCCCCATCGTCAGCAGGATCCCCGCCATTACCCGCCGCTCAGGCACACGCATCCCCCGATGCTGCCGCCCACCCCGTGCGGGCAATACGGCCCCGCCGCCAAGCTTCTTTGTCCCCCGGCACAGCACACCCGTCCTGAGCTGGGGAAAGGTGCTAGAGCTCCTCGGCGAGGGCGGCGAGCTGGCCGGTGACCGCGCCCCAGCCCTCGGCGAAGCCGAGCTTCTCGTGGAGGGCGCGGGCGTCGGGGTCGGCGTGCCGGACGACGACCCGGTAGTCGGTGCCGTCCGGGTGGTCCCGCAGGGTGATCGTGGCGGTCATCAGGACCGGGGCCGGGGCGGCCGGCCGCCACTCGCCGTCGATCGCGTTGGTGAACACGATCCGCTCCAGATCGTCGGCGGCGAGGAAGCAGGCGTTCAGGTGGGGGACGAACGCGGTGCCGTCCTCGCTCATCCGGGTCACGAAGGCCCCGCCGGGCCGCGGCTCCAGCCGGTCCACCTTGCAGTGCGCGGGGGCGGGCAGCCACCACTTCTCCAGCCGGGCCGGATCGGTCCAGGCCGCCCAGACGGCCGCACGCGGGGCGCGGATGACCCGGTCCAGGCCGAGGTCGAGGTCGGTATTCATGATCGGTTCTCCTCGGTGTCGGTGACGAACTGTTCGAGGCGGTCCGTGCGCCCCTCCCAGATCCGGCGCTGCTCGGCCAGCCAGCCGTCGACCAGCGCGAGCCGTTCCCGGTTGAGCGCGCACGTGCGGACCCTCCCGGACTTGACGGTGTGGATCAGCCCGTTGGCCTCCAGCGTGCGGATGTGCTTCATGAACGAGGGAAGCGCCATCGGGAACTCTCCGGCGAGTGCGCCCACGCTCGCGGGCCCGTCCCCCAGCCGCCGGATGACGGCGCGCCTGGTCGGATCCGCGAGGGCGACGAACACCCCGTCGAGCTGAGCCGAATACTGAGCCATAGAGCTAAGTATCTGCCTCCCCAAAGGTTAGCGCAAGGGCTAAGTATCGGGGCCCTGCTGGAAGCGGGCGAGTTCGCGGTCGAGGACGTCCTGGGCGAAGGTGAGCGTCCGCGAGCTGTAAAGGCCGAGATCACGGACCGACAGCAGCTCGATCTGCTCGGCGCCCAGCACCTCCAGGACGAGGGTCAGGTACTGCTCGCGCAGGTCGGCGTCGGGGGGCGGGCGCTCCTCGCCCTCGGGCGGGACACTGGCGGCCGTGTCCTCCCTGACCCGCTCCACGACGGCCGGGTCGAACCGCTCCCCCGTGCTCGGACCGTCCAGGATCTCCCCGGCGACCGCCCCCAGCCGCCGCAGGAGCTCCTGGTACTCGGCGCGGTCCGCGCCCGTGTCGTCTCCGGGGACCTTCACGGCCCGGATGACGCGCGGCAGGGTCAGCCCCTGCGCCAGCAGGGTCGTGACGGCCACGACGAAGGCGATGAGCTGGACCTGGGGCCGGTGCGGGGTCCCCGCCGGCAGCGTCTGGGCCGCCGCGACGGTGACCGCGCCGCGCATCCCCGACCAGGCCAGCACGACCCCGCCCCGCCAGCCGAAGTTCTCCGCGACGACGAAGGCGATGTCGCTCTCCCGCTGGCTGATCCGCTGCTCCATCCGCTCGCGGTGCCGCTCGTTGCCGTTGCGGACCGGATCGCCCAGCCGCTCCCGCATCCGGCTCAGCCGTGAGGCCAGCTCGTCGGCGCGCTCCGCGTCATGGCCGATCGACGACACCAGCGGCGCGACGAACAGCATCCGCAGCACGACCACCAGCAGCGAGGCCAGCAGCCCGATCCCGACGGCCTTCGCCGTGCCCAGATCGCTGTTCCCGGCCTGGTCGAGCAGCGTGTGCAGCTGCAGTCCCATCAGCAGGAAGATCGCGCTCTCCAGCAGGAACGCCACGGTCGTCCAGTTGACCGTCTCGGCGATCCGGTCGCGCGCCCGCAGATGCCTCGGGCTCATGTGCCCCGTCACCAGCCCCGTGACGACCACCGCCAGCACCCCCGACGCCCCCAGCTCCTCGGCCGGGAGGAATGCCACGAACGGCACCACGAACGAGATCGCCGTGGTCAGCACGGTGTCGTTCAGCCGCGCCCTGACCCTGACGCTCAGCGCGCCGATCGCGAGCCCGACGGCGATCGCGGCGGCCACCGCCCACAGGAAGTCCAGGCCGATCCGCCACACATGGACGGTCTGCGTCATCGCCGCGATCGCCGAGGACAGCAGCACCAGCGACGAGGCGTCGTTGACCAGCCCCTCTCCCTCCAGGATCGTCATCAGCCGGGACGGCAGCCCCAGCCGCCGCCCCACCGACGTCGCCGCGACCGCGTCGGTCGGGCTGATGATCGCCCCCAGCGCGAACGCCCCGGCCAGTCCCAGCCCGCCGATGACGGCGTTGAACATCCACCCCGACACGAGGGTCGTCACCACGACCAGCAGGACCGCCAGCGAGGCGATCATCTTGAAGTCCCGCCGGAAGTCGATGGCGGGCATGTGCACGGCCGCGCCGTACAGCAGCGGCGGCAGGACGACCGTCAGCACCCAGTCGGGATCGACCTCGACGGGCGGCAGCCCCGGCGTGAACCCCAGGGCCGCGCCGACGACGACCAGCCCGAGCGGGGCCGCGACCCCGATCCGGCGCGACAGGACGGCGACGGCGACGATCGCGATGACACCCGCGACGGCGATGAGAGGCAGTTCCATGGCCGTCCCATTGTGGGAACGGCCCCCCGCACCCGGCCTCCGGCCACGCGGATCATGCACGTCCCCTTACCCACGGGTGACGCGACCGTGTGGAGAGCGGTGTGCGGTCAGGTCGCGCGGCGGGCGATGAAGGCGTCCTCGGGACGGTCGATCGAGCCCACGAGCCACAGGACGCCCCCGGCGGGCGCCAGGGCCTCCAGACGCCCCACGGACCTGGTCTCGCCGGAGCCGTCGTAGATCTGCCGGATGCTCCAGGCTCCGCCCCCGGTCCGGTGCGCGACACCGATGCGGATGTCCTCGTCGTCGTAGGACCACACCCGCATCCACAGGCCGCCCCTGCCGTCCGGGACGGGTGCCCCGGGGATCCAGCCGCCGAAGTGCGTGGGGGGCAGATCCTCCCTGGTCCAGCCCTTGGAGGTGCGCCGCACGAGGAAGCCCTCCTCCTCCCAGCCGGGATGGAAGGCCCCGGCGAGCACGACCCTGCCACGGATGACGGAGATCCCGCTCAGCCGGCTGGAGCGTCCGCTCTTCTTCGGCAG
This sequence comes from Actinocorallia longicatena, assembly GCF_039534125.1. Classification (NCBI taxonomy): domain Bacteria; kingdom Bacillati; phylum Actinomycetota; class Actinomycetes; order Streptosporangiales; family Thermomonosporaceae; genus Actinocorallia; species Actinocorallia longicatena. Next base: position 382,260 of record NZ_BAAAUV010000001.1, read on the forward strand.
GACACCGCGGACCGTCGTCCATCTCCTGCCGTCGAAGTGCAGCACGGTGCGGGGAGCGGGACCGAGGTCCTCCTCCCCGCCCCCGGCGACGGCCCAGATGTCGGTGCGGGAGACCGCCGCGGCCTGGACGACCTCGCCGGGCACTTTCGCCCTGTGCCAGTGGCGGCCGTCGAAGTGCAGGGCCTTCCTGCGGTCGCGGCCCGTCCCGAACGCCCACACGTCACGGCGCCCGGCGACGGCCAGCTCACCCAGCAGCAGACCGCTCCTGAAGACGGGTCTCCACGCACGGCCCGTCCACCGCAGGATCGTGCTCTTCGCGCACGAGCCGCCCTTGGATCCGGCGCAGGAGTCCGCGAGCATCCAGGCACCGGCGCCGGGCGCGGCGGCCAGCCGGGGAGAGGGCCCGAGGCCCGCCGGCAGCGGGGTGCGCCGCCAGGACCTGCCGTTCCAGTGGTAGGCCAGGGCCCTCGGGTTCGAGTCCGCTCTGCGCTCGCCGACCGCCCAGGCCGCGTTCGGGCCCGCCGCCACGATGTCGTACAGGGAGTCCATCCCGCGGAGCCCGGACAGCTTGACGACCTTCCACGGCGCCGCCCGGCCGGCGGGCGCGGCACCGGCGGCGGCCGGTGTGACGACGACGAGCAGGCCCGCCATGAACGCTCTGCCGCGCATGGTCTCCACCGTTCCCCCGGGTGATCCGACCTCCGGATCCTGCCAGGAACCGGCGGAAATGACCATGCGTCCGGCTCAGGCGCGGGGATCGGCGGTGCCCTCCCGGTCGAGGAGGGCGAGGACGGAGGCGGGAATGTGGTTGGACCAGCCGGAGTCCGGCCAGTTCAGCCAGCCCGCGGAGGCGTGGGTGCCGCCGTCGGGGTGCAGGGTGCCGCCGGTGACGTAGGAGGAGAGGGCGGAGGCGAGGAAGACGGCGCAGTTCGAGATGTCGGTCAGGCGGCCGGTGCGGCCCATCGGGATCGCGGCCCGGGCTCCGGCGGGGGTGTCGAGCGCGTTCGCGCCGCGGGAGAGCCGGGTGAGGTTCGGGGTCGGGGTGTAGTCGGGGGCGATGTTGTTCACCCGGACTCCGTCGGGGGCGAGCTCGACGGCGAGGGTGCGGGCGAACTGCTCGACGGCGGCCTTGGCCGCGGCGTAGACGGCGTAGCCGGGGGCGGCGCGGTGCGCCTCGATCGTGGTCAGGTTGATGATGCTGCCGCCCCGGCCGCCCGCGCGCATCCTGTCGGCGGCGAGGGAGCAGGCGTGCAGGACGTGGAGGAGGTTGGTGCGCAGCAGGGCGTCCCAGCCCTTGGGCGTGGTCTCGGTGAACGGGGCGCGGAAGGTGCCCCCGACGACGTTGACCAGGGTGTCCAGCCGGCCCCAGCGGGCGTCGGCGGCGGTGAACAGCGCCTCGAGCGCCTCGGGGTCGCGGGCGTCGCCGTGGTGGGCGATCAGGTCGTGGCCGCCCTCGGCGAAGGAGCGGGTCAGGGCGGCGACGGCCGCGGCGTCGATGTCGATCACGGCCGTCCGCACCCCGTTGGCGGCCAGGTCACGGGCGATGGCCTCGCCGAGCCCGCCCGCCCCTCCGGTGATCAGTGCGACGGTGCCCCGGAGCCCGGAACGCTCGTCGAACCAGCCGGTCATGAGAGAGGGCCCGTCATGAGAGATAGGTGGTGCCGAAGGACTCGATGAAGTCCAGGTTGGCGGCGGCGTCGGAGGTCCGGCTCGACACCACGATCCAGGTGACGCCGGCCTTCTCCAGTTCGGCGAGGGACTCCCGGTGGCGGTCGGCGTCCACCTCGGGCGAGGTGATCCCGGGGCCCTGGTAGGAGTAGAGGACGTCGATCCGCTCGGAGCGCCCTGCTTCGGCCGCCTCCTCGCGGACCGCGTCGATCGCCCGTCCCAGGTCGGTGACCGAGCCGAGGGAGGGAGTCCGCGCCGTGGCGCTGAGCTCCGCCCCGCCCGACATCGGCATCCAGCCCTGGGCTCGCCGGGCCACCCGGCGGCGGCTGAGCGCGGAGTTGCCGCCCACCCAGACCGGGATCGGATCCTGGACGGGGCGGGGCCTGGCGATCACCTCGCGGGCGTCGAAGTGGCGGCCCCGGTAGCTGAACGGCTCCCCGCTCCAGTGCAGCGGCAGCACGTCGAGGACCTCGTCGAACAGGGCGTTGCGCTCCTGGAAGTCGACGCCGAGCGCGTGGAACTCGCTCTTCTGGTAGCCCGTGCCGATGCCGAGCGTCAGGCGTCCGCCGGAGAGCTTGTCGAGCGTCGCCGCCGCCTTGGCCAGCACGAACGGGTTGCGGTAGGGCGCGACGGCCAGATACGTCAGCAGCCGCAGCCGCTCGGTCACCGCGGCGACGTAGGCGAGCGACACGAACGGATCGAGCGTCTGGTGCCCGCCGGAGGCGAGCCACCGGGCCCCGGGCACCGGATGCTCGCTCAGCGAGAACCCGTCGAACCCGGCCCGCTCCACCGCGACGGCCACCTCGCCCAGCGGCCCGGCGTCGAGGACGTCGCCCTCGAGCCCGCTCACTTCGGGGTAGTGAAAGATAAAACGCACATTCTCAGTAGACAAGAATCGCGTTCTCAGCGCAAGGCGCGAAGTGTCCTCGAGGCCGACCATCGCTCCCAGGTCGGCGTCCAGGCCTCGGCGCCGGGTCCGGCCGGACGCCTGGCCGCGAGGTAGGCCCGGAACTCCGCCAGGCCGGGGTGGGGGTTGTCCGCGCGCCAGATGAGCGACAGCGGGTAGACCAGGGCCGGGGACACCACCGGGATCCGCCGCAGGTCGTAGCTGTCGGGCCAGAGATACCGCGTGCCCTCGCCGACGAGGGTCGCCAGTTCCGCGGAGTCGGCGATCTCGGCGAGCAGCACCTCGTTGCCGAAGACGGGCCCGACGAAGTCGAGGGCGAGCCCGAACGTGGCGATGAGCTCGTCGAAGTAACCGGCCACCTCGGTGCCGGGGGGAATGCCGGGCATCCAGATGCGGTGCCCGGTGAGCTGCGCGGGCGTGACCGAGCGGGCCTCGGCGAGGGCGTGGCGGGGGCCGACGAGCAGCTGGTGCGGTTCGTCGATCATCCGGGCGGTCCTGATGCCGTTCGGCAGGCGGAGCTGCGGGGCGACGGCGTGGAAGCTGGCGTCGACCGTCCCGTCCTCGACGGCCGCGATCGCCATGTCGACGTCGGCGCTCAGCAGGGCGACGACGTCCAGCTCGATCTCGGGGCGCGCACGGTGGAAGTCCTGGAGCACCACGGCCGGCACGATGCGGCGGCTGACGACGTCGATCCGCAGCGCCCTCCTGCCGGGACGCACCGAGGCGTCGGCCCGCGCCTCCGCCCGCAGGAGTTCACGGGCGTGGGGCAGGAACGCCTGGCCGTCGACGGTGAGCCTGGCGCCGCGGGCCGTCCGGGTGAACAGCCGCACCTCGAGGTCCTTCTCCAGCGCGGCGATCCGCTTGGAGACCGCCTGCTGGGTGATCGACAGCTCCGCGGCGGCCTCCTGGAACCGTCCGGCGTCGGCCACCGCCACGAACGTGCGCACCGCGTCGAGATCCATGCGCCGAGCATTGCACACAACTCCGGGTTGTGCCTCACCGCTCCTTCCGTTGTTTGAACTGTCCTCCTGCGCCTTGGTTGGATGGGCCGATCAACAAGGGGTTGTAGCAAGGGAAGCGGGGACGTGGTGGCGCGACGGGCGCTGGGGCGGCGGTTCGGCTGGCTGTGGGCGGCCTATGCCGCCAGCGCCTACGGCTCGGGATTCGGGTTCGGCGCGCTCCCGCTGATCGCCGTGCTGGTCCTGGACGCCGGTCCCGCCCAGGTGGCGGCGCTGTCCGCGGTGGGTCCCGCGGTGGGGGCGCTGATCGCGGTGCCGCTCGCCCCCTGGGTGGAGTTCCACCGCAAGCGCCCTGTGATGATCGCGATGGATCTGGCCAGGTGCGCGGTCATGATGACGATCCCCGCCGCCTACGCCCTCGGCGTGCTCGGCTTCGCCCAGCTGCTGGTCGTCTCGGCCGTGGTCGCCACGTCCAAGATCGCCTTCGCGGCGGCCAGTGGAGCGCATCTGCGCGCCGTGGTCCGGCCGGAGGACCTGCTCGTGGCGAACGCGCGGCTGGAGTCGACGACCTGGAGCTCCATCGCGATCGGGCCCCCACTGGGCGGCGCGGCGACGGCCCTGTTCGGCCCGGTCGTCACGGTGACGGCCGACGCCCTCAGCTATCTGGTCTCCGCGCTGGCCATCGGCGCCATCCGCGGCCGGGAGGAACCCCCGGCGCGGACCGGAGGGGGCCGGATGCGCGCGGGTGAGCTGCTCGACGGCTGGCGGCACCTCCTGGCCCATCCGGGCCTGCGCGCCCTGTACCTCAACACCATGCTCGTCGCCGGGCTGATCATGGCGACCGAGCCGCTGCTCGCCGTTTTCCTCCTGCGCGAGCTCGGTTTCGCTCCCTGGCAGTACGGCCTGGCCTTCGCCGCGCCCTGCCTCGGCGGGCTCGTCGGCTCCCGGCTGGCCCAGCGCTTCGTCGCCCGTCACGGCCGGCATCGGGTCTTCCGGATCGCCGGGACGCTGCGCGCGGTCTGGCTGATCGGGCTGGCCTTCGTGGGGCCCGGTACCGCGGGCCTCGTCACCGTGATCGCCGTCGAACTGGGGATCATCATCAGCATGAGCCTGTTCAACCCCGTGCTCGCCACCTACCGGATCGAGCACACCCCGCGGGATCTCCTCGCCCGCACGCTCACGGCCTGGTCGATCGGCCAGCAGGCGTCCATCGCGGTGTTCACCCTGCTGGCCGGGCTGCTCGCGCACGCGACCGGCGCCCGCGCCGCGCTCCTGGTCGCGGGACTGCTCATCCTGCTCAGCCCCCTGCTCCTGCCCCGCCACGACACACCGGTCCCCGCGGACGGGCGCGAACCCGCCGGGGCCCTGGGTGCGTCTGAGAGCACATGAGGAGATCTGTTCCGGCGGCGGTGGCCGCGCTCGTGTTCGTCTCGGGCTGCGGTCCGCTCGCCACCGTCGTCGACCAGGGGACGGAACCGCCGCTGACGGTCGTGTTCGGCGGGGAGGCGGGGCGGGGACGGCTGCCGGACGGCCTGCGCTCGGCGGATCTGGCCGTCGCGTCGGGTGACGCGACGGCCCTGAAGGCCGCGGGCGTCGGCGTCGTCGTCGAGGCCTCGCGGCCCGGCGGTGTCGTCTCGGTCGAGAAGAGCGTCCAGGACCATGATCTCGTGGTGATCGGCGCGACCGCGCCCTATGACCGGGACGGGCTGGTGCGGGCGGTCCGTGACGCGGGCGGCGACACCGTCCTGGTCTACCTGCTGCCCTCCGCAGGGGAGGACGCCTGTCCGGCGGCGGACCGCAGGGACCTGTTCGGACGGCTCGTCACGGCGGGCGCCGACGTCGTCGTGGCGGCGGGACCGCCCGGTCCCGGCGGCTTCGTCAAGGACGAGCCCACCGTCGTCCACTACGGGCTCGGGCGGCTCGGCGGCGGCGAGGGCGGCCTGCTCACCCTGACCATCGCCCGCCACGACGTCCTGACCGCCGACTGGGCCCCCTCGACGGCCCGCGGCCCGCGCACCGGCGCCGCCGCCCAGTCGGCCCTGGCCCGCTGGCGCGGGCTCCGCACGTCCTGCCCCGGCCTCACCGAGGGATCCGCCGCCCTGGCCGTCCGCTGATCAGCCCGGTTCGCCCGCCCTCCGCCGCAGCCGGAGGGCGCCACCGGCCAGGACGAGCGCCCCGCCGAGGACGGCGACGGCCGTCGGCAGGATCGTCGGGATGCCCAGGTAGGTGGTGATGCCCAGGATCCGGGACAGCCCCCAGGGCAGCAGTGCCATCTGGTCGTTCCACCAGGTGAGGCAGCGTTCCAGGCCGAGGCCCGCGACCAGGCTTCCGAGCAGGAGCAGCGGCACGCCGAGCGCCGTCAGCACCCCGCCGGCCGCGCGCCGCGCCCCCGCCCCGTAGGCGGTGCGCAGGACCAGGGCGGCGACCACGAAGACCCAGCAGAACGCGGCGAACGCCAGGCTGATGTAGACCGAACGTTCGCCCGGCCGGATCCAGAAGCCGTACCAGTAGCGTCCGGGGCCGCGCACCGACAGCGCCGCCAGCAGCAGCCCCACCCTGAGCAGCACGGCGCCGCCGACCGCCGCCGCGAGCGCGAACGGGTCCCGTCCCCGCACCAGCAGGCGCAGGACCAGGGCGAACAGCAGCCACGCGCCGAGCGTCGCCACGAGGTGGGCGACGGACAGGAACGCGGTGAGCACCGACCGCGACGCCACCAGCAGCACGGCGGGCAGCAGCCACACCACGAGCCGGTCCGTCCGCCCCCCGGGCTCGACCCTTCCGGCGCTGAGCGGGCGGGTGAGGCCGAGCCAGAGCGCGCGCAGTCCCGCCGCGCCGGGCCGTCCGCCGATGAGCCGGTGGCCGGGGCCGCCGAACGCCAGGGCGAGCAGCAGCAGGGCCAGCAGGCCGCGGGCGAGCCAGGCCATGGCGAGGTCGCGGTCGGCGTGAGCGAGGCCGAGTTCGGCGGCGGTGAAGTTGTAGGCGGGCAGGGCGGTGTCGTGGCCGTAACGGCTCCGGTGATCGGCGGCCGCGGTCCGGAAGTCCCCCTCGGCCGTCTTCCACGCGGTCTTCGCCGACGACGATCCGGTGGCCAGCCACTGGGCGTGCCGCAGGACCGTGGTGCGGTAGGCGGCCAGCGTGGTGAACAGGTTCCGCTCGTAGGCGGTGGCCGCGAGGAAGCGGTCGCGGGCGCCCGGGTCGCGCCAGGCCGCCGCGGGGGTGGCCTCGATCAGGCCGTGCATCCGCGTGACGAGGTCGGCGGCGCGGCCGCCGTCGGCGATCGCCTCGTCGATCCGGTCGCCCGTGACGTGCTGGACGACGTCGAGGGCGGCGCTGTCGCCGGTGGCGATGTCCCATTCGAAGATCCACATCATGGGCGGGGGTTCCAGGCCGAGCGCCTTGACCCTGGTGTCGGCGTAGGGGCCGATGTAGAGGCCCTTGGTGATCGCCTCACGGGACAGGGCGAGCGCCCGCCCGATCGCCTTGATCGTCCCGGGGTCGTCGGTGAAGGTCGCGCGGATCCAGTCGTCGGTGGCCGCCGCGACGTCGAGGCCGGGATCGGCGGCCAGGCGGCCGGTGAGGTAGACGTTGACGTCCCAGAGCTGCCAGAAACCCTCCCGAAGGTAGAGCGCCCGCGGCCCGGCGTAGAGCGGCCCGCCGTCCTGGGTCCAGTTCCACAGTCCGACGATGTTCGGGTTGGCGGCGAGGAAGGAGCGCAGGGCCTGCTGGTGCAGCGGGCCGAGGGCGTCGGGCAGGGAGCCGAAGCCCTCGAACTCGCGGCGCGACTGGAACTCCACGATCCGCTTGTGGGAGCCGCCGTCGAGCGTGGTGTTGAGGGGCAGGTGGCTGTAGAAGTCGCCGAGGGTGTACTTGGTCGAGACGATCAGGTGCGGGTCGTCGACGCCGTCCAGGGCCTCGGCGTAGGTGGCCGGGTTGGTGTGCAGGTCGCCGACCTCGCCGACGCCGACCGTCCAGCTCCGGAAGATCAGGTCCTTTCCGGCCGGGGAGAGCTCGGCCAGCAGCTCGGTGAGCATCGTGCGGACCTGGGCGGCGGTGGTGACCGCGATCTCCGAGGAGTAGTCCCAGCCGTCCAGCTTGTAGGTGCCGCCGCCCTCGCCGATCCGGACCATGAGGCCGTCGAGGTAGGGCACCGCGGCCAGCAGCTCGCTCAGGCCCGCGCGGTAGACGCGCCACAGGGCGGGGTCGGCGGCGTCGCGGTCGCCGAGCAGGGCCTTGAGCGGCGGCGAGAGGGCGAGCATGTCGGTCTGGAAGTAGATCCGCATGCCGAGGTCGTGGGCCTGGCGCCACATCGGCTCGAACGCCCGGCGCAGGGCAAGCGCCCGGGCGGGGTGCGGGTCGCCCTCGGGGTAGACGGCGTGGCCGCCCTGGTAGCCGTCGAAGGTCAGGTACTCCAGGAAGCCGGGGACGACGACGCCGTTGTAACCCTGGGCCAGGGAGTGGGTGACGAATTCGTGGAACTGGCCGGAGATCCGCGCGGCGGCCGCCGTGTCCACCCAGGGGGCGTCGGGGAGCAGGGCCGAGCCGACCAGGTCGGTGTTGAGGCCGTAGTCGGTGCCCGGGGCGAAACGGGCGGGGTCGGCGTCGAGGCCGACCGAGCCGTGGTCGACCAGCCGCAGCGGCAGCCGGGGCGTGACGGGCACGCCGTCCTGGCCGGCGGGGATCACGGCCGCTCCCGAGCGGATCCGGTCGGCCAGCGTGTAGAGGCCGCCTGCGGCGCCGGCCGGGCCCTCGGCGTCCAGGCGCAGGCCGTCGCCGTCCCGGCCGAGCCGGAAGGTCTCCGAGGCACCGGTTCCGCTCACCGCGACGGTCAGGCCCCGGCCGGAACCCGACTCCCTGATCGCCGGTGCGGCCGCTCCGCGGTCGCGCAGGGCGCTCGCGACGGCCCCGGCGGCGACGCGCACCCGCTCGGGCGTCCCCTCCGGCAGGACGATCGCCTCCAGCTTCGGCGGGGCGACGGCCGCGGCACCCGGCCCGGCCTCGGCCCGCTCGACCGGGATCCGCGCGGGCTCCACGCTCAGCCCGAGCGCGGCCCCGACCTGCCCGGCCACGAGGCCGCCCAGAAGGAGCAGGACGACGGCCATGACCAGGGGAAACCAGGCCCGAAGACGGCCCGTTCTGCTCGACATCGGGACATCGTAGGGCCAACAACCCAAATCTGAACAGCGCTCATGTTCTTCTGAAGTGCCAGCCCAGGGCCAAGGCTCGGCCATGACCGGCGCTCCCCGCCGGAAGCACCGGGAGACGCCGGTAGCGTCCGGCCCATGCGTGGAACTTCCCGGACGGCCGCCGTCGGCGATGCGAGGTGCCGGTGACGATCCCGGAGATCGACTACGAGGCCGTGTTCCAGTCCAACCCCAGCGCGATCCTGCTCCTGACCAGGGAGTTCGACATCGCCGCCGCGAACCGCTCCTACGAGAGGATGACCGGCGCGGTCGGGGCGGAGATCATCGGCAGGAACCTGTACGAGGTCTTCCCCGGCGGAGCGGATCCGAAGAAGGCCCCGGGCCCGGCCCGGGTCCGCGCCTCGCTCGAACGGGTCCTGGCCACCGGCAGGCGCGACACCGTGGGGCTCCAGCGCTATGACGTCGAGCTGCCGGACCGGCCCGGGGTCTTCGAGCCCCGCTACTGGAGCGTCATCAACGCCCCCGTCTTCGACACCGACGGGCGGGTCGTGATGATCCTCCACCGGGTCATGGAGGTCACCGCGTTCCTCACCCAGCTCCGGCAGGCCCATGATCACGGCATCACGGCGACACCCGCCGAGGTCGAGGCGATGGAGGCCGAGTACTACACCAGGGTCAGGGAGCTCCAGCAGGCCAACGAGCAGCTCAGGACGGCCCACGCCCTGGAGCGGGAGATCGCCGCCGCGCTCCGAGAGTCCGTCGAACGTCAGCAGCGTTTCGTCTCCGACGCCTCCCATGACCTGCGCAGTCCGCTGACCGGGCTCCAGACCCGCCTGGAGTTCGCCCTCCAGGACGCGAGCGACGACCCGCAGCAGACGATCCGCTCGGCGCTCAAGGACGCCGAACGCCTCACCGAGATCGTCGCCGACCTGCTCGAACTGGCCCGGCTCGACGCCGCCACGCCCGTCTCCACCGAGAAGGTCGATCTCGCCGGCTTCGTCACCGAAGAGCTCGGCCGCCGGGTGTCCAGGGTGCCGGTCTCCCTCGATCTGGCCCGAGGAGTGATCGTCGACGCTTCGCCCGTCCGGCTGGCACGGCTGCTCGGCAACCTCCTGGCCAACGCCGAACGGCACGCCTTCCACAGGATCGAGATCACCGTCGCAGCCGACGAGGACACCGCGATCCTCCAGGTCGCCGATGACGGCCCCGGCGTCCCGGCGGCCGACCGCGACCAGATCTTCGAGCGCTTCCACCGGCTGGACGAGGCCCGCCGCTCCGACCCCGGCGGCACCGGCCTCGGCCTGCCCATCGCCCGGGAGATCGCCCGCGCCCACGGCGGCCGCCTCCTGCTCACCGACCGGGAGGGCGGGGCCTGCTTCGTCCTCCGGCTCCCCCGTTCCGTCTCTACCGGTGGAGACTCAGGGTGATGTGCGGGGACAGGGCGGCGAGGAAGCCGGGGGCGTCGAAGAGCGCACCGGCGGAGGCGACGCCCGTGGCCTTGGCCTGACCGGTGAGCAGACGGTGGACCGCCTCCACCACGAGCGGCGCGCTGACGGCGTAGATGTCGCGGCCGGTCGCGGACGCCCGCCGCTCCTCGCCGCCGGAGCGCACGAGGACGTCGACGACGAAGAGCTGATCCGACCTTCCGCGCTCGTCGGCCGCGGCCGGGGCGGGGGTGTCCGCCGAGGCCAGCTCGGCCGCCGCCGTCACGGTCATGTAGGTGCTGACCTCGGGAACGTCCAGATGGCTGGGGACGGTGACGATGTCGGCCATGGAGAACTCGCCGATCACGGGCCGGGTGCCCATCGGGCCGGGGAAGGTCCACTCGAGGGTGGGCGGGGCGTCGTCGCGGTACTCCAGCCGTCCGCCGCTGTAGCGGACACGGCGGCCGTCCCTGCGCCGCCGGGAGACCGCGCCCGCGGCGCGGGTCCCGGCCGTGGGGTGCCAGCCGCTCAGGCCGTAGGCGATGTGCGCCTCTCCGGCCCGCGTCCAGTCCCCCATCGCGGCGGTGACCAGCAGGTCGCCGAGCCCTCCGTAGAAGGCCATGGCGGGGAGCACCGCGATCCCGGCGTCCTCGGCGCGGCCGGCGAAGTGCGCGAAGGTGTCGAGGTTGGCCTCGATCTCCGCCGCGACGTCGAGGTAGGGGACGCCCGCGCGCAGGGCCGCCTCGATCAGCGGGGCGGCGGTCGTGGCGAAGGGGCCCGCGCAGTTGACGACGGCGTCGGCGCCCGCCAGCGCGCGGTCCAGCGCGGCGGCGTCGCCGACCGCGGCGGGCCGGATCTCGAGGCCGGGATGCGAGGCCGCGAGGGTGCGCAGCGCGGTCTCGTCGCGGCCGGACAGGATCGGGACGAACCCCCGGTCGAGCAGTTCGGCCACGACGAAGCGCCCGGTGTGCCCGTAGGCCCCGTAGACCGTCACCGTGTGGGTCTTCTCCATCAGGTCCCCCTCAGATCGTTCCGCTCCGTTCATCTTTCCGGCCCGCGGTGACGGCCACGAGTGGCGAGAACGCCGATATCCGTACACTTTCGGACATGAACGTCGTCGCGGTGGTCGTCACGGAGGGGATGCTTCCGTTCGAGCTCTCCCTGGCGTGCGAGGTCTTCGGTTCCGGTCCCCCGGGGCTGGGCGAGCCCTGGTACGACCTCGTCCTCTGCGGCCCGGCCCCGGTGCGGGCCGGACGCTTCACGCTGGAACCCGACCACGGCTTCGACCGGCTGCGCGACGCCGGGACGGTGATCGTCCCCGGGTGGGCCGACATCGACGAGGAGCCGCCCGCCGGCCTGGTCGAGGCGGTGCGCGGCGCCCACGAGGCGGGGGCGCGGGTGGCCTCGCTGTGCACGGGCGCGTTCGTGCTGGCCGCCGCGGGCCTCCTGGACGGCCGCCGCGCGACCACCCACTGGGCCCACGCCCGGGCCCTGGCCGAGCGCCATCCGCTGGTGGACGTCGATCCGGACGTCCTCTACGTGGACGAGGGCAGCATCCTGACCTCGGCGGGGAAGGCCGCCGCGATGGATCTCTGCCTGCATCTGGTCCGTCTGGACCGCGGCTCCGCGATCGCCAACACGGCGGCCCGCCGCCTGGTCGTCCCGCCGCACCGGGCGGGAGGCCAGGCCCAGTTCATCACCGCGCCGGTGCCCGACCGCGACGACCATCCGCTCGCCGACCTGCTCCCCTGGGCGATCGAGCGCCTCGGCCACCCGCTGACGGTCGAGGACCTGGCCCGCCGGGCGAACATGAGCTCACGCAACCTCGCCCGCCGCTTCCGTGCGGTCACGGGCACCACCCCCTTGCGGTGGCTGCTCGACCAGCGGATCCGCCATGCCCAGGAGCTCCTGGAGTCGACCGGCGACAGCGTCGAGTCCATCGCCGCCGCCACCGGCCTCGGCACCGCGACGACCCTGCGCCGCCACTTCAACCGCACTCTCGGCGTCCCGCCCGACACCTACCGCCATACCTTCCGCGGGACCCGTCCTACCTGACGGGGAAGCCGAGCGGTCCGTCCCGAAACGCGCTTGCGGATGGGCGGGACACTGCGGACACTCGAAGAATGTCCAAGGTCCTCGCCGTGGTCTGCCTGGTGGCCGGTGCCATCATCACGGTGGCCGGGTTCACCGGGCTCGTGCGCGCCGCCCAGGACGCCCACGGCTACGAGCACGCGCCCGCCTGCGGGACCGCGGCGGCAGCAGCCGCGCCGGAGAAGAACTGTGTGCTCACTCTGTCCGGCGTCGTCGTGGCCCGGCGGACCTTCCAGGAGACCAAGACCGATCCGAACCCGGCCCCCGCGCCGTTCCCGCAGCAGCCCGCGATCCCGCCCCCCGCACCGCCGGTGCCTCAGTACCGCCTGCTCCCCGCCGCGGCGGCCGAGCGGGTGCTGGCGGCGCGCGAGAGCGTCACCGTGCACGAGATCCGGGTCTGGCTGCTCGACACCACCATCCGGAAGTTCCGGGTGTCCACCGAGCTCTACGACCTGTCCGCCCCCGGCACCCCGGTGACGGTCGACCTGTGGCGCGACCACCCGCTGATGATCACCGTCGACGAGCTGAGCCTGAAGCTGCCGCCGCCCGAGCAGTACCACCTCGACCGCTTGACGATGATCTGGGCGGGCTTCGTGCTGCTCGCCTGCGCCGTCTATCTCAAGCTCGACTTCCTCGGCCCCTTCCCCAACCGGCGGTACCCCCACTACCGTCGCGAGTTCTTCCTGGAGGCCGTCTCCCACCTGGCCATCGTCATGTGCGGCGCCGTCCTCGCGGTCTACTTCGTGAGCATCGTCGTCTCCATCCTGTTCGCCGTCATCTTCTGAGCCGGGACTTCTGAGCCCGGACGCCTCAGGGCGTGAGGGCGTCGGCCCGCAGCGAGGGCAGCGACTCGGGATGGTGCTCGCGCAGATAAGCGATGAGGTGCTCGCGGACGTCGCAGCGCAGGTCGAAGGAGCTGGCCGAGTCGTGGGCGCTCATCAGGGCGCGGAGCTGGACGAGGCCGTTGGGGAGGACCTCGGTGACCTGGAGGGTCCAGTCGACGCGGTCCCACAGCGGGTGCTCCTGGAGATAGGCGTAGAGGACCTTGCGGAGCTCGGGGACGGGGACCGACCAGTCGACGTGCAGGAACACCGAGCCGATGATGCGGCTGCCGTGCCGGGTCCAGTTCTCGAACGGGCTCTCCGTGAAGTAGGAGACCGGGAGGATCAGGCGGCGGTCGTCCCAGACCTTGACGACCACGTACGACAGGGTGAGCTCCTCGACCCGGCCCCACTCCCCCTCGACCACGACCACGTCGTCCAGGCGCAGCGCGTCGCTGAAGGCGATCTGCAGACCGGCGAAGAGGTTGCCGATCGACGGCCGGGCGGCGATGCCGACGACCAGTCCCGCGACGCCCGCCGAGGCGAGCAGCCCCGCGCCCAGCGCCCGCACCTGCGGGAAGGTGAACAGCGCCGTGCCGAGAGCGACGATCACCACCACGACGGCCAGGATCCTGCGGACCAGCATCATCTGGGTCCTCGCCCGGCGGGCGCGGACGTTCCGCGCGCCCTCCACCCGGGTCAGCCGGTTCAGCGCCGGGTCGGTCACCGCGAAGGAGATCCTCAGCAGCAGCCAGGTGACCGCCCCGATGGCGGCGATCCGCAGGACGTGCTCGACGGCGTTCTCCATCCCGCCGTCGAGCAGCCGGTAGGGCATGGCGGCGTTCGCGCTGGCCACGACGGCGGTGACGAACGCCGGGGCCGCGCAGCCCGGCGCCGTGGCCCGCACTCCCGGCCGCCCGCGCGACAACCGCCCCGCGAGCAGCCGCCGGCCGCCCTCCACCACCGTGACGGCCACCGTCACCGAACCGACCAGCAAGATCCACGCCCACAAAGCGGACACCCGACGTCAACTCCCTACAGTCCCACCAGCACTTTCCCTCCCAGTGCTATCCGCCTGTGCCCGCGCCGAACGAGACCTGGGTCACCCCGCTGCCGATCCGTGGCGCTCACCACGGCACGGGACCGTCCTCGGCGAAGAACCCCGCGGTCGGACCGCCGGCCGGAAGGGTGGCCAGCCGCACGGCGACGACGGCGCCCTGGGCGACCGTGAGGAATCCGGTGTGGTCGTTGCTGTCGGTGCCGACGAAGCCGGGCGCGGCCGCGTTGACGAGGATGCCGTCCTTGCGCAGCTCGTTGGCGTAGTTGACGGTCACCGCGTTCAGCGCGGCCTTGGACGGCGAGTAGGCCGCCGACGGCAGCAGCCCCGCGAGGGGACCGTCCGGATCACAGGCGAGGGTCAGCGACGCCGCGTGGCTGCTCACGTTGACGATCCTCGCCTCCGCCGACCGGCGCAGCAGCGGCAGCATCGCGTTCGTCACCGCGATCACCCCGAAGACGTTGGTCTCGAACACCCGCCGCACCATCTCCAGATCGACGGAGCTGGGGACCTGGTCGAAGGCGTCCGCGGGCGAGATCCGCCCCGACCCGGTGATCCCGGCGTTGTTGACCAGGACGTCCAGCCTTCCGAACCGCTCCCCCACGGCTTCGGCGGCGTCCCGGACGCTCCCCGCGTCGGTGACGTCGAGCCCGATCGCGTGGGCGTCGCCCCCGCCCGCCCTGACGGCGGCGCCCGCCTCCTCCCCGAGCCGCGGATCCCGCGCCCCGACCAGCACCGTCATCCCCAGCCCGGCCAGCTGCTCCGCGATCCCGCGCCCGATCCCCTTGTTCGCCCCGGTGACCAGCGCGATCTTCCGTCCTGCGGTGAGCTCGCTCATGTCCGTCCCTCACGGTGAAGGGGGTCCCTCTTCCGGGACCCGCTCTTCACCCCGAGACGACGCGGTCCACGGCTTTGTGACACCTTCGCGAAAATCTTCCGGGAAAGGGGCGAGCCCGCCGAGACGGGGGCTCGCGGCGGGCTCGCGGGTGCTGCCGACGGGGGCACGGCAGCACGGCTGGCGCAGACCCGCGCGTGCCGTGACGGCCCGCGCGAGAGCCTGCTCCACCATTATGTGACAGTCGACACATTCGCGCCATATGTAAAGGACCACGGATCCCGAACGACCTCGACGTTCCCCCGCGCCGTCCCTCACCCGGGCCGGGGGCGCGGGGTGACGAGGCCGGACTCGTAGGCCAGGACGACGAGCTGGGCCCGGTCTCGGGCCTGGAGCTTGGTCATCGCCCTGCTGACATGGGTCTTGGCCGTCGTGGGGCTGATCACCATGTGGGCCGCGATCTCGTCGTTGGACAGGCCGCGGGCCACCAGGGTGGTGACCTCGCGTTCGCGCCGGGTCAGCGCGTCGAGGGCGCCGGGGGCGGGGTCGGGACGGCGGGTGACGTACTCGCCGATCAGGCGGCGGGTGATCGCCGGAGACAGCAGCGCGTCGCCCCGGGCGGCGACCCTGACGCCCTGGAGGAGATCGGCGGGCTCGGTGTCCTTCACCATGAAGCCGCAGGCCCCGGCGCGCAGCGCGTTGAAGACGTACTCGTCGAGGCCGTAGTTGGTCAGCACCACGACATGGACGGCGCTCAGCCGCTCGTCGGCGGCGATCAGCCGGGTCGCCTCGATGCCGTCCATCACGGGCATCTGGATGTCGACGAGCGCGACGTCGGGCCGGTGCTCCAGCGCGAGCGCGACGCCCTGCTCGCCGTTCACGGCCTCGGCGACCACCTCGATATCGTCCTCGATCTCCAGCAGCGCCCGGAACCCGCCGCGGATGAGCGCCTGGTCGTCCACGAGCAGCACCCGGATCACGACGGCCCGCCGAGCGGGAGTTCGGCGCGGACGGTGAAGCCGCCCTCGGGGCGGGGCTCGGCCCGCAGCCGCCCGCCGAGCGCCGCGACGCGCTCCCGCATGCCGAGCAGGCCGGTGCCGGGCACGGGCGGTGCGTCCGGGTCGGCGTCCCCGTCGTCGTCGACCCGGACGACCAGCTCCCCGCCCGCGTAGTCGACCCGGACCTCGGCCGACGCGCCGCCGGAGCGCCGCGAGACGTTGGTGAGCGACTCCTGGATGATCCGGTAGGCGGCCCGGTCCACCTCGGGCGGCAGCTCCCGCCGCGCGCCGGAGATCGTCAGCGTGGCCGTGAGCCCGGCCGAGCGGGCCCGGTCCACCAGATCGTCGAGCAGGTCCAGGCCGCTGGGGCCGGGATCCTCGCTGTCGCGCAGGATCTCCAGGGTCGCGCGCAGCTCCCGCATGGCGTCGCCGCTCGCCTCCTGGATGGCCAGCAGGGCGGGCGGCGCCTCCTCGCCGCGCCTGCGCGCCAGGTGGACGGCCACCCCCGCCTGCACCTTGATGACCGAGATGCTGTGGGTCAGGGAGTCGTGCAGTTCCCTGGCGATGCGCAGCCGCTCCTCGCCGGCGCGCCGCCGGGCGACCTCCTCACGGGTCCGCTCGGCCTCGGCCGCCCGCTCCTGCGCCTCCTCCAGATAGGCCTGCCGGTGCCGGGCGACGATCGCCGCGATCCCGGCCGCGACGAACCAGCCGACCAGGAGCGAGGAGTTCTGCAGGTCCTTGAGCGAGGCGTCCTCTCCCGGCAGGTTCGCCAGCAGGTCGGCGGCGAGGAACGCCGTGCTCGCCAGCGCCGCGGCCACCGGGCGCCCGGCGCCGACGGCGGCGAACACCATCACCATCACGGGGAAGGCCGCCGCGGGTCCCGGCTGGATCCGCACGTCGACCATGAGCATGCAGGCCGTGCTGACCAGCAGCGCCGCCAGCGGTGCCCGCCGCCAGCCGGCGAGCGCGAGCGATCCGCCGAGCGCGGCGAGGTGTTCCAGGGCGCCCGCGTGCGGCGTGACGGCCACGACGACCGAGAGCAGAACCGCCATTCCCGCGGCGAGCAGGCCGTCCTGGGTGCCCGGACGCCGCACGTCAATGAAGCTCATCTGCGCAGATTATTGGCTGTTTCCGGCAGATTCCTCGGCTGGAAGTGCCGCCGTCGACTACTACCGGCGGAGTAGCCGGGCCGTTCCTGCTCCCCTCGCGTCAGCCCCAGGAGTCTCCCCTCGCACGACGACCGGAGGCCGTCGCGGAGCCGACCATGTCCGGCATGAAGACGACACAAGCAAGGAAGCCGGAATCGGTCGCCCGTCCTGAGGCGCGGCCGGGCCTCACGCTGGCCGCGGTGGCGGTCGTGCAGTTCATGGTGTCGCTCGACCTGTCGGTCGTGAACGTCGGGCTCCCGCGGATCGGCTCCGGCCTGGGCTTCAGCGCGGTGGGCCTGACCTGGGTGATCCATGCCTACGCGCTGACGTTCGGCGGGCTGCTCCTGCTGGGTGGCAAGGCCGCCGACCGGTACGGGCGCAAACGGGTCCTGCTGCTCGGCCTCGGGCTGTTCGGCCTGGCCTCGCTGCTCGGCGGCCTCGCCCAGGAGCCGGGCCATCTGGTCGCCGCGCGGGCCGCGCAGGGCGTCGGGGCGGCGGCCCTGGCTCCTGCCGCACTGTCGCTGCTGACCACGACGTTCACGGCCGGAAGGGCCCGGGTCCGTGCCTTCGGGGTGTGGAGCGCGACGAACGCCGCCGGAGGCGCCCTCGGCGTCCTGATCGGCGGGCTGCTCACGGAGTACGCCGGCTGGCGCTGGGTGATGTTCGTGAACGTCCCCATGGCGGCCTGCGCGCTCGCCCTGGTCCTGCGCGGCGTCACCGCCTCCCCGCCGGTCGCGCGGGCCGGGCGCCCCGACGTGCTCGGCGCGGTCCTGGCCACCGCGGGCCTGACCCTGCTGGTCTTCGGCGTCGTCCGCACCGACGGTCACGCCTGGACCTCCCCCGCGACCCTGTCGACCCTGGCGGTCTCCGCCGCGCTGCTGGCCGGCTTCGTCGTCGTCGAGCGGACGACCCGGCGCGATCCGCTGGTCCGGCCGGGGCTGTTCGCCCACCGGACGGTCTCCGTCGCGAACGCCTACACGCTCCTGGTCGGGGCGGTCATGGCGTCCTCCTTCTACTTCATGTCCCTCTATCTCCAGCGGGTGCTGGGGACGGGCCCCGCGCTGACCGGGCTGGAGTTCCTGCCGTTCGCCCTCGGCGCGGTCGCCGGGTCCGTGCTCGCCATCAAGCTCGGCTACCGTGTCGCGCCGCGGACCCTGCTCTTCCTCGGCGGGCTGCTCGCCTCGGCCGGTTTCGCCTGGTTCGGCCTGATCAGCCCGGACGGCACGTATCTCGTGGACGTCCTGGGGCCGTCGATCATCGCCAGCGTCGGCTTCGGGCTCTGCCTCGGGCCCGTCGTCTCCATCGCCACGGCCGGGGTCGCACCCGGTGAGACGGGGACCGCGTCGGCCCTGCTCAACAGCTCCCGCCAGATCGGAGCCTCGCTCGGGCTCGCCGCCCTCGGCACCGCCGCGCACGACCGGACGGGACACGCCGTCACCACCGAGGCGCTCAACGACGGGTACGCGCTCGGGCTGACCCTCGGCGCGGTGATCCTGGCGGCGGTGGCCCTGCTCGCCCTGGCGCTCCCGCGCGGCACCGGTCCCGCCTCCTGGGCCGAACCCGCGGACGGTGCCGCGTGAGCGCCGCGGAACCCGGGCTGCTGCGGCCGCACGTCCGGGGCTTCGCCACCGTCGTCGTCCTGCAGGTGATCGGTGCCGTCGCGGGGCTGGCACCGCTCCTGGCCGTCGCCGAGCTGGGCCGTGCCCTGCTGGCGCCCGGTCCCGCCGACGAGGGCCGGGTCTGGACGGTCGTGGCCGCGGGGGCGGCGGGCCTGCTCGTCCGGCTGCTGTGCACGACCGTCGCCTCCGGCCTCGGGCATCTCCTCGACGGCCGGGTGCAGCTGGCGTTCCGGCGGCGGCTGGCCGAGCGGCTGGGGAGCGTGCCGATCGGCTGGTTCTCCCGCCGTGGGACCGGGGAACTGGCCAAGGTCGTGGGCGAGGACGTCAGCGCCGTCCATCCGTTCATCGCCCATGCCCCGGGCGAGCTCGTCTCGGCGTTCGTGGTGCCGGCGGTGTCGCTGGCCTACCTGTTCACCGTCGACTGGCGGCTGACCCTGATCACCCTGGTCCCCGTTGTCTTTGCGGTCGCGCTCGTGCCGCTGATGATGACGCCGGAACGGCTGCGCGAGCAGCGGGAGTTCGACGCCGCGATGTGCCGGATCGCCGACTCCGTGGTCGAGTTCGTCCAGGGCATCGCGGTGGTGAAGGCCTTCGGCGGGACCGAGCGGACCCACCGGGCCTTCCGCACGGCCGTCGACGACTTCACCGGCGCCTTCCTCCGCAGGGTGCACGGCCTGGCCAGGGCGGCGGCCGGGATGCAGGTGGCGCTGTCGCCGCCCTTCGTGCTGCTGGCCGTGCTGACCGGGGGGGCGGTCCTGGTGACGGACGGCTCCCTCGCGCCGGCGGACCTGCTGCCGTTCCTGCTGCTCGGCCTGGGTCTGACCGCCCCGGTGGCGGCGCTGGGCCATGGCTTCGACGATCTGCAGAGCGCCCGCCGCGCGGTCGGCCGGATCCGGGACGTCCTGGAGGTTCCGTCGCTGCCGGAGCCCGCCGGACCCATCGAGCCGCGGGGGCACCGGATCGAGCTGCGCGGCGTCCGGTTCGGCTACCGGGACGGCCACGCGGTCCTGCGCGGGATCGATCTCGTGCTGGAGCCCGGCACGGTCACCGCGATCGTCGGGCCCTCGGGGGGCGGGAAGTCCACGCTGGTGCGGCTGCTGCCCCGCTTCTTCGATCCGGACGAGGGCTCGATCTCCCTCGGCGGCGCCGACCTGCGCGACATCGGCGGCCATCGGCTCCACCGGATGGTCTCCTTCGTCTTCCAGGACGTGCGGCTGCTGCGGGCGTCGGTCGCCGAGAACATCGCCCTGGCGGTCCCGAGGGCCGGTCTCGACGACGTCGTGCGCGCCGCCCGGCTGGCGGACGTCCACGAGCGGATCCTGGAACTGCCCCGCGGATACGACACCGTGCTCGGCACGGAGGCCGTGCTGTCGGGCGGCGAAGCCCAGCGGATCTCGATCGCGCGAGCGCTTCTCGCCGACGCCCCGGTCCTGGTGCTCGACGAGGCCACCGCCTTCGCCGACCCCCGGACCGAGCGGGCGGTGCGCCGCGTTCTGACCGAACACTCCGGCGACCGGACGACGCTGGTCATCGCCCACCGGCCGGAGACCATCGCCGATGCCGACACCGTCGTGGTGCTGGAGGACGGGGTGATCGTCGAGCGCGGCGACCCCGCGGCTCTGCTCGCCCTCGACGGGCGGTTCGCCGCGTTCTGGCGCGCCCGCCGGTCACCGGACGGCAACGCTCTTCTCGAGGAGGGACTCCGATGATCCGCATGCTGCTGCGCGTCCTGGGCGAGGAGTACGCGCCCCCGGTGCGGCGCACCGTGGCCCTGATGACGGTCACCGCGGTGGTCGAGGGGCTGTCGTACGGCCTGCTGGTTCCGATCCTGCGGGCGCTGTTCGGTACCCACCCGGCGGACGCCCGGCCGTGGCTGGCCGCGTTCGGGATCGCTGTCGCCCTCTACGCCGCGCTGCGCTACGCGGGCGACCTGTCGGGCTTCCACGCCGGGACCACGCTGCTGCGCGGCATGTACCACCGGCTCGGCGACCAGCTGGCCCGGCTGCCCGTCGGCTGGTACGGAGCGGGGCGGGCCGGGGAGGTGTCGGTCCTGGCCGGGCGGGGCGTGCTGCGGGCGATGAGCGTGATCGCACATCTGCTGGGTCCCTTCATCTCGGCCTGGGTGACCCCCCTGACGATCGTCGCCGTCATGACGGCCTTCGACCGGCGCCTCGGCCTGGCCGCCCTGGCCGCCGTCCCGGTGGTCGCGGCGATCCAGGTCCTGGCGGGACGCTCGATGGCCGCCGCCGACGCCGAACGCGCCGGACGCGACCACGAGGCCGCCGACCGGGTCATCGAGTACCTCCAGGCCCAGCCCGTCCTGCGGGCCGGGGGCAGGACCGCCGAACGCTTCCGGCTGCTCGACGACTCGCTCCACGACCTCCAGCGCGGCTCCCGCCGGTCCGTGCTGGCGGCGCTGCCCGCGACGGTCGCCCTGACTCTCACCGTGCAGGGGTTCTTCACCGCGCTGCTCTTCCTCGGCGCCGCTCTCGCCCTCGGCGGCGGCATCGGGGCCGCGGACCTGCTGGCGGTCCTCGTGCTGGCCGCCCGCTGCGCCGATCCGCTGCTCTCGCTGGCCGAGATGGGCGGACGGCTGCGCGGAGCCCGTTCCGAGCTGGCCCGGCTCGACGCGGTCCTGCGCGCCGAGCCCCTGCCGGAGGCCGCCGAGCCGGTCGAACCGGTGGGCCACGCGCTGGAGTTCGCGTCCGTGGTCTTCCGGCGCGGAGACCGCACGGTGATCGACGGTCTTTCGCTGTCGGTTCCGGAGGGGCAGCGGCTCGCCGTCGCCGGGCCCTCCGGTGCCGGGAAGAGCACCCTGCTCCAGCTGATCGCGCGCTTCCACGACGTGGATGCGGGCGCGGTCCGTGTCGGCGGCGCCGACGTGCGCTCGATCGGCACCGAGGACCTGATGCGGCGGATCGCCGTCGTCTTCCAGGACGTCCACCTCTTCCACGGCACGATCGAGGAGAACGTCCGTCTCGGCCGTCCGGGAGCGAGCGACGCCGAGGTGCGGGAGGCAGCGGCGGCGGCCCGGCTGGACGAGGTGGTCGACCGGCTTCCCGACGGCTGGGCGACCGAGGTCGGCGAGGGCGGCGCCCTGCTGTCGGGCGGCGAACGCCAGCGCGTCTCGATCGCCCGCGCCCTGCTGAAGGACGCCCCGATCGTCCTCCTGGACGAGATCAGTTCGGCCCTTGACCCCGTCAACGAGGCGGCCGTCCATGCCGGGGTCGAACGCCTCATGGCGGGCCGCACAGTGATCATGGTCGCCCATCGGCTCCGCGCCCTCCAGCACGCCGACCGGGTCGTCCTTCTCCAGTCCGGCCGCGTCACCGCCGAGGGCACGCACCGGGACCTGCTGACCCGCGACGGCCCTTACGCCGCCTTCTGGAACCCCGAACCCGCCACCCTCTGACGTCCCATGCACTCACCCGTCCGCGAAACTCCTGACCACCGCCTCCGCACGACCACCCGCCCCGCCCCGCCCGTCGTGGAGACGCTGGGACGAGGAGTGCCTCGAGCCGCTGCGTTCGGGCACCGTGGGCCGGGTGGCGTTCGACGATCTACGCGGACCCGCCATCGCCCCCGCCGCGGCGGCCCGCCCGTGGATCGGCGAGCTCGGCGACGAGGCCTGCTACCGGTTCACCCCGACCTCGCTCAGCGGCCGCCGCATCCGGAACCCGGAGGGCCGGAGGCATCCGGAGACCGGTTCCGCGCCGAATACCGGGCATGCCGCTCTTCTCCCTCGCTGACGCCGCCCTCGACCGCAGTGTGGTCCTCGGATACACCCGGATCGGGTACCGGCTGCGCGAACCCCACTGGAAACCGCTGCCGGAGCGCCTGACCGGGGCCTACATGATCACCGGGGCGACCTCGGGGATCGGCGGGGCGGCCGCGGCCGCGCTGCTCGCGCTCGCCGCCCGCGTCCACCTGCTCGCCCGCGACCGCGGGCGCGGGGAGGCGGCCGTCTCCGAGCTGCGCCGGGCCGCACCGGACGCCGACGTACGGCTGTGGCTGTGCGACGTCAGCGATCTGGGCGACATCGCCCGGTTCGCCGAGGAGTTCCTGGCCTCGGAACCCGGCCCGCTCCAGGCGCTCGTCCACAACGCGGGCGTCTTCCCCGCCGAGCGCACCGAGACCCCGCAGGGGCACGAGACCGCCCTGGCCACCCATGTGCTCGGCCCGCACCTGCTGTCCCTGCTGATGGCTCCGCGGCTCGCCCTGGCCGGGCCCGGACGGCTGATCTGGGTCACCTCAGGCGGCATGTACGCCCGCAGGCTCGACCAGGACGACCCGGAGTACAAGGAGGGCGCCTACCGCGGCGGCGTCGCCTACGCGCGGACCAAGCGCATGCAGGTCGTCCTCGCCGAGCTGTGGGCGGCCGCCGAACCGCCCGGCCGCATCGTCGCGCACTCCACCCACCCCGGCTGGGTCGACACCCCCGGCCTCGCCCATGCCATCCCCCGCTTCCGGACGCTCGTCTCCCCCGTCATCCGCACCCCCGGCCAGGGCGCCGACACGATCGTCTGGCTGTGCACCGCGACCCCGCCCACCCGGGTCAGCGGACGCCTCTGGCACGACCGCGCGTCCCGCCCGGCCCACTACGTCCCCTGGACCCGCGAGACGCCCGCAGCCCGCGCGGCCCTCTGGGATCTCTGCACCGGAGCCGCCGCCCCTTTCCTCCCCTGATCGGCCGTCTGACCCGGTGACGGCCGGTCGCGGCGGACCATGAGAGAGGATGAACGCCGGGACCCTTCCTGGGAAGCGTGGGAACGCAAAGGAGATCGGTGATGTTGGATTCGATGGCCACGGCCGCCGACATGAAGCTGGCGACCCTGTTCGCCGGCATCGCGGTCGTGCTGCTGACCGGCGTGTTATTCGGCCGGATCGCGCAGTCGCTCCGCCAGCCGATCGTGATCGGCGAGATCGCGGCGGGCATCGTGCTCGGGCCGAGCCTGCTGGGGCTCCTCCCGGGCGACCCGAGCGGCCTGTTGTTCCCCGCGGAGGTCCGTCCGCTGCTGTCGGCCGTCTCCCAGGTCGGCCTCGTCCTGTTCATGTTCATGGTCGGCTGGGAGTTCGAGAAGCGCCTGATCAAGCCGCACGTCGGGATGGCGGCCGGGATCTCGCTGTCCTCGGTGGCGTTAGCCTTCGGCCTCGGCGCTCTCTCGGCCGTGGTCCTCTACGACGGCCACGACACCGTGAACGGAGAGCACATCTCCTTCACCGCTTTCGCGACCTTCATGGGCGCGGCCATGTCGGTGACGGCCTTCCCCGTTCTCGCCCGGATCCTGTCGGACCACCGGCTCTCCGACACCCGGGTCGGCACGCTCGCCCTGGCCAGCGCCGCGATCGACGACGTCCTGGCCTGGTGCATGCTCGCCTACGTCTCCGCGCTGGTCACCTCGGGCGGCGACCCCGGCGACCTTTTCATGATCGCCATCCGCGGCGTGGTCTACGTGGCTCTGATGTTCCTGGTGGTCAGGCCGCTGCTGGACGCGATCACCTGGCGGTTCGCGGGCAAGGAGCGCTGGCGGGCGCTGCTGGTGGTGCTGTGCGCCGGGGCCCTGCTGTCGGCGTGGGCGACGACCTGGATCGGCATCCACGCGATCTTCGGGGCGTTCCTGTTCGGTTTCGTCACCCCGCGCGAGCCCGCCCACCTGCTGGTGGAGCACATCCGCAGGCCACTGGAGCAGATCAGCCTGATCCTGCTGCCGGTCTTCTTCATCGTCACCGGCCTGGGCGTCGACATCGGCGGCCTGACCGGCACCCGGTACCTCGAGCTGGCCCTGATCCTCGCGGTCGCCTGCTCGGGCAAGCTCCTGGGCTCCGTCATCCCCGCCCGCCTGTCCGGTCTCCCCTGGCGCGAGGCCGGGACCCTGGGCCTGCTCATGAACACTCGCGGCCTCACCGAGCTGGTCATCCTCAACGCCGCCGTGAGCCTGGGCGTCCTCGACGGCCAGATGTTCACCATGATGGTCATCATGGCCCTGTTCACCACCGCCCTGGCCGGCCCCCTCCTGCCCCGCGGCCCGGCCCTCGAGGCCCTCCGGTCCCGGCCCGAACCCGCCAAGACCTGATCCCGGCGGCCTGATCTCCGCGGCCTGGTCCTCAGGATCCGGCCGCCGCGGGAACCCCGGCGAAGGTGCGGGCGGTCGCGGTGACGCACAGGCGGTCGTCGCGGCCGCTGTCGCGGAGTTCGGCGTGGCCGAGACCGTGCCGCACGTGGGCGGTGGCGGTGGCCGGGCCGATCCGGACGGGCTGGAGGTAGCGCAGGGCCAGCGAGGACAGGGTACGGCCGGGCTCGAGGGACAGGAACGCCTCCTCCACCGCGAGGGCGATGAGCCCGCCCCCGACGGTGCCGGAGGCGTTGATCCCCTCCTCGGAGCGCTGCAGGACGGCCACCCCCGGTCCGCGGCGTGCGCATCCGGCGCGTTCGGCGAACGGCACCGCCAGCGGCTCACCCGGCGGCAGCCCCGCGGCGGCGGACGGGATCGGCGGCATCACGATGGCCGGATCCGGGACGACCATGAACGATCCGGTCGCGGTGCCGATCGGCTCCCCGCTCTCGTCGGCGAACTCGATTCCGGCGACGAACACCGACCGCCCGGACTTGACGACCCGGCACACCCCCGTGACCGTCCCGGAACCCGGTGCGGGCCGGTAGAGATGGACGTCCAGGTCCAGTGTCACCGGCACCCGAGGCGTCATGACCTCGACGGCCAGCCGTCCGGCCAGGTAGTCGGCCCATGAGGCCAGGATCGAGGTCCGCAGCCGCCCCGTCCCCGGCGCGTGCATCTCCGGGGTGATCCACCCGCTCCCGTGCATCTCCCCGCCGTCCAGCCGGATCCCGAAGCCCAGCTCCAGCAGGATGCTCCGGCGACGCTCCTCCCCCACGATGCCTCCCCGTCCGGCTCCCGCCGGTGAATACAACGTTCTCAATCGGAAGAATATCCGTACCATTCCGGCCGGGATGAGCCGGGGCGGGCTCGTCCGGGGACCGGCTGCCCGGCACGGCCGCGGGATGCGGCAGGATCGGCGCGACGGAGTCGGCCCCTCGGACGGATCGAATGGCGTGAGCTGGGAGATGCTGGTCGCGGGCGTCGCGGCGGGGATGGCCGTCGCCGTCGTGACGGCGCCCGTCGGCGTCTCGGGGGCGGTGTTCCTGCTGCCGATCCAGCTCAGCGTGTTCGCGGTGCCGAGCCCCGCGGTGACGCCGACGAACCTGCTGTTCAACGTGGTCTCGGTGCCCGGCGCGCTGATGCGCTACCGCCGCGCCGGCCGGCTGGGCGGGCCGCTGACCCGGCTGCTGCTGGCGGGCACGCTTCCGGGGGTGGTGGCGGGGGCCGTGATCCGGGTGGCCGCCGTCCCGGGACCACAGGTGTTCCGGCTGCTGGTCGCGGTGCTGCTGCTCCCGCTGGGTCTCTGGCTGTGCGCCCGGACCCTGCGCCCGCCGCGCCACCGCGACGTGAAGCCGCCCGGCCCCCGGACGATCACCATCCTGGCCGTCGCGGTCGGCGCCGTCGGCGGTGTGTACGGCATCGGCGGCGGGTCGCTCCTGGGCCCCATCCTCGTCGGCCGCGGCCTGCCGGTCGCCGCCGTCGCCCCCGCCGCGCTGGCCTCGACGTTCCTGACCTCGGTCGCCGGGGCCCTCACCTACTCCCTGATGTCCTTGGCCTCCGACGGCAGCATCGCCCCCGACTGGGTGCTGGGCCTGGCCTGCGGAGCGGGCGGCCTGGCGGGCGGATACCTGGGCGCCCACCTCCAGCCCCTGCTGCCCGAGAAGGCCCTGCGCCTGCTGCTCGGCGGCCTGGCCCTCGCCCTCGCCCTCCTCTACCTGGGCCAGGCGCTCCTCTGAAACGGCCGGCCGGAAACGGAAGCACCCGCCGGGGCGACAGGAGCAGGCCTGACGGCGCTGCCAAGAGGCCTTGAGGCCGCCAGGCCTCGGCCCTGGTGGGTGGCTAGGAGTTCTGGATCTGCTGGACGGCGAACTGGGCGCCCTGGTCGTTCATGCCGTTGAAGAAGTAGAACAGGTGGGAGATCGGGTTGCCGGTGCTGCCCTGGCAGACGAAGTCGCTCTTCTCGCAGTAGTCCTTCATCCGGGAGGCGTAAGCCGCCAGCTCGCCCTTGGTGCGGGGCTTGTCGCCGCTCTTGCCCGGCTCGAACGTCCCGGCGTTGTAGGGCTCGCCCGCGACGAAGCGCGGGTCGCCGTACAGGACGATCGCAGCGATCCTTCCGGGCACCGTCACGGACACCTCGCCGGCGTTCTTCCCCACGAGCCGGCCGGCGGGCGGAACCAGGGAGTCGCCGGTCACCTGGGCGCCCTGCGAGTAGCCGATCAGGATGTACCGCTGGTCGGGGCAGGCCGCGGACTCGTCGTTGAGCAGCTTGATCAAGGCCGTGACCCCGGCCTCGGGACTGGTGTCGAAGTTCGGCGCGGCGGGGTAGACGAGCTCGGTGTACTTGGTCCGGCCGGGCAGCGCATTGGCGATCTTGTCGCCGATCGGCTTCTGCAGCCAGCTGCCGCTCTGCGGTTCGAACGTGCCGCGCGAGGAGATGACGCTGACCGGCTTGCAGTCGGCGGCGCTCGCGGGCAAGGCCGGGGCGATGACGCTCACCCCGCTGGTGAGCGTGACGAGCGCGGCCGCATGAGCGGCTGTGCGGATGACGCGGGACTCGACCATGGTGCGGACTCCTGACGTTGACGCCGGGCGGGTCGCCCACTCTCGCCCCGGAACGTCGCCGGAGATACGGAGTTCACGAAGACGTCCGCACACCACATTGTTATGGGTGTAACAAAGCTGCCCCCACCGCCCGGTGGACCCTGACGTCCGGGGTCGCGGGAAGGTGCCGGGGTTGAGATGGCGGGGGTTGAGCGGACAATGGCGAGTGTGATTGTCGACTGCGCGATCTACCGGTCCGGCGTGCGCCAGGACTTCGACGGCGGCCTCAGCGAGACCCTCGCCATCGCCAAGGGCGAGGACGGAGGCAAGGCGTTCGCCTGGATCGGGCTGCACGAGCCCACCGAGGAGGAGTTCCACGGCCTCCGCGAGGAACTCGGGCTGCATCCGCTCGCGGTGGAGGACGCCGCCAGCGGCCACCAGCGGCCCAAGCTCGAACGCTACGGCGACATGGTGTTCGTGGTCGCCAAGACCGCCTCCTACGGCGGCGACTCCCAGGTGACGCTCGGCGAGATCATGCTGTTCGTCGGCACCGACTACGTCATCACCGTCCGGCACGGGAAGGCCAACCCCCTCCGCGACGTGCGGCGGCGGCTGGAGGCCGATCCCGCCCTCCTGTCCAAGGGGCCCAGCGCCGTCCTGTACGGGGTCTGCGACGAGATCGTCGACGCCTACGACCAGATCACGCACGACATCGAGGCGGACCTGATCACTCTGGAACGCAAGATCTTCGCCAGGGGCGCCCAGGACGTCACCGAGCAGGTCTACGGCCTGAAGCGCGAGGTCCTGGAGTTCCGGTCGGCGGAGGACCCGCTCATCCCCGTCGTCCAGGAGATCGCCAAGGGCCGGGTGACGCAGTGCGACGGCACCGAGGAGCTCTTCCGCGACGTCCTGGACCACCTGCTGCGCATGGACCGCGCGATCGACGCCCACAACGAACTGCTCACCAACATCCTCACCGCCCACCTCGCCCTGCTGGGCAAGCAGCAGAACGAGGACGTCCGCAAGATCTCCGCCTACGCCGCCCTCCTGGCCATCCCCACCCTCATCGCGGGGATCTACGGCATGAACTTCGAGCACATGCCCGAGCTCTCCTGGACGGCCGGCTACCCCCTGGCCATCGGCTCCATGGCCGGGGTCTGCGCCCTCGTCCACCGCCGGTTCAAGAAGAGCCACTGGCTCTAGGGTTCGAAACAGACCTAGAGCGGGTCCGCCGGTTCGAGTTCGGCGCGGAGCTTCTTCAGGGTCTGGGCGAGCAGCCGGGAGACGTGCATCTGGGAGATGCCCATCTCGGCGGCGATGTCGCTCTGGGTCTTGTTGCCCCAGAACCGCAGCAGCACGATGGTGCGTTCGCGGGCCGGCAGCGATTCCAGGAGGGGCCGGACCGCTTCGATGTCGACGAGATGGGACAGGGCGTGCTGGTGCTCTCCCAGGGTGTCGCCGATGGTGGTGTCGTCGCTCCAGCCGGGGCTGTCGAGGGAGTCGGGGTGGTAGGCGACGTCGGCGTTGAGGGCGTCGATGATCTCGTCCTCGCTCACCTCGAGCAGCCGGGCGCTCTCGCTGACGGTCGGCGCCCGGCCCTGGTCCTGGTAGAAGTCCGCGGTCGTCCTGCGCAGGGCGAGCCGCAGTTCCTGGACCCGCCGGGTGACGTGCATCGCCCAGGTCGTGTCCCGGAAGTGCCGCTTGATCTCCCCGCTGATGGTGATGCTCGCGTACGGATGGAAGTGGTCGCCGAGCAGCGGGTCGAACCCGTTGACGGCCTTGACCAGGCCGACCATGCCGGCCTGGACCACGTCCTCGGGCACGGGCCTGTTGCCCGCGTACCGCCGCGCGATGGCCCGGACGTAGGGCTGGTACAGCTCCGCCATCCGGGTGCGGATGTCCTCGCGTTCCGAGGCCGCCTTCGTCCCGGGTTCGTCGGCGAGCGCGGCGAGCCGCCTGAGCAGCTCCTCGGGCTCTCCGCTGGAGAAGGGCAGGTCGGCCCGCTCGTTCGAGCTCATCTTTCCTCCGTGCTGGGGGTCGGACGGGCGCGGGCTAGGCGATCTTGTCGTAGAGGGAGGCGGTCTCGCGGGCGATCCGGTCCCAGCTGTGCCGCGAGGCCACCCGGTCGGCGGCGGCGATGCCGAGGGCCTCGCGGCGGACGGGGTTGGCGAGCAGGTCGCGGACGCGGCGGGCGAGGGCGCCCGGCTGGAGGTCCGGCACGAGCACGCCGGTGATGCCGTCCACGACGGTGTCCCGGTGGGCGCCGGAGTCGTGGGCGATGACGGGGACGCCGCAGGCCATGGCCTGGAGGGCGATGGTGCCGTAGGGGTCGTGGTGCAGGGCCAGGACGAGGTCGGCCGAGCGGATGAGCCGGGGGGCCTGCTTGCGGGCGAGTTCGCCGAGCATGATGACGCGGTCGTCGACGCCGAGGTCCTTGGCGAGCGTGCGGAGCTCGGTGGCGTCGGGGTCGGTCTCCAGGTCGGCGGCGTGCGGTCCGCCCGCGATGACGAGCTCGGTGCCGGGCAGCCGGGTCAGCGCTCGCACGGCCAGGTGGGCGCGGGAGTCCGGTCCGGTCAGCACGAGCAGGCGGTGACGCTCGCCGCGCGGGGCGACGGGGCCCCGCTCGGTGAACTCCTCGGTGTCGACCCCGGTGGGCAGGACGGCGATGCGGGTGCGGGGCACTCCGAGCCGGACCAGGTCCTCGCGGTCGTCGCCGCACGGGACGGTCGAGGCGGCCGCGGACCGGCCGAGCGCGCGCTCGAGGCGGGCCTTCGCGGCGGGATCCACGCGTGCGGCGTGGGGGGCGGGCGGCCCGTAGGTCTGGAGCAGCGGAAGACGCCGGCCCGCCGCGAGCTGCTCGGGAGAGGCGGAGATCTCGTCGGCGCCGAGGCTGCGGGAGGCGGTCATGGCGGCGAGACCCGAGGTCCAGCCGTGCGCGTGGACGACGTCGGGGCCGGTCTTGGCCCACCGCCTGGCCAGCGCCTCACCGAAGGCGCCCAGATGCGGGAGCAGGTCGGCGCCGTCGAGGGGGCGTTCGGGGCCGGCCGGGATCGGGTCGACCACCACGTTCGCCGCCAGCGTGGTACGGCGCTTGCCCGGCTTCTCGCTCCGGGTGTGAATGGTCACGTGATGCCCCTGCTCGCCCAGCTCACGGGCCAGCGGGGTCACCTGGTCGATACCGTCGACGGCGATCATCGAGATCTTCATGAGAGGCTCCCAGCTGGAGGCGCAGGAGCAGTCCCGGAAAGACGAAAGAGTGCCGTCAGGACGCGCTCACGCGCCTCCGGATTGATACTTCGGCAGATCAGAAAACCTGCCACCGGAGGGCGTGCCTGCGTCTTAGGCACTCGCTGATGAGTATGCCACGTTCTCGCGGCCGGTGGAACCGCATTCGCCGGATCATCGGTGGATCACCGCGCCTGTTAGGCTGCGGAACATGCCCGTCGCCGCCCGTCTCGCCCCTGGTTGCCGCCCTCGCGGCTGCCGGGCGCCCGCACGGCGCGTGCACGGCCGAAGGGTCCGGTACGCGATCGGCTCCGATCCCGGCCAGGTCAACGGCATGCGATGGCCCCGCGCGCCGCGCATGACGCAGGGCGCCTGAGCACACCTTCCGCCGCCCGTCCGCCGCCTTCGTCGCGGCGAGACGGCCGGGCCCTGCCCCTCTGCGTGGAGACGCGATCGGTGTTCACCATCGAGCCGACGGCCGGGACGCGTGTCCCGGCGGAGGAGTTTCCGCATGTCCAGCACGTTCTTCGTTCCGGCCCCCGCGGGCCGGGCCCCCGACGCCGAGGGTTATTTCGGCGCGTTCGGCGGCACGTTCGTCCCCGAGGCGCTCGTCGCCGCGGTGGCGGAGGTCGCCGCCGAGTACGAGCGGGCCAAGGCCGATCCGCGGTTCGCCGCCGAGCTCGGGGCACTGCTCGCCGACTACACAGGCCGGCCGAGCGCCCTGACCGAGGTCCCCCGGTTCGCCGGGCACGCCGGCGGCGTCCGGATGTTCCTCAAGCGCGAGGACCTGAACCACACCGGCTCCCACAAGATCACGAACGTCCTCGGGCAGGCGCTGCTCGCCCGGCGGATGGGCAAGCGGCGGGTGATCGCCGAGACCGGTGCCGGGTCGCACGGCGTGGCGACGGCCACCGCGTGCGCCCTGTTCGGCCTCGAGTGCGTCATCTACATGGGCGAGGTCGACATGGAGCGCCAGGCGCTGAACGTCGCCCGGATGCGGATGCTCGGCACGCGGGTCGTCCCGGTGGCGTCCGGGTCGCGGACCCTGAAGGACGCCATCAACGAGGCGTTCCGGGACTGGGTCGCCCACGTCGATTCCACGCACTACCTGTTCGGCACGGCGGCGGGCCCGCACCCGTTCCCCGCGATGGTCCGCGACTTCCAGCGCGTCATCGGCGTCGAGGCCCGCGGCCAGCTCCTGGACAGGACCGGGAGCCTGCCCGACGCGGCGGTCGCCTGCGTCGGCGGCGGATCCAACGCCCTCGGCCTGTTCCACGCCTTCCTGCCCGACACCGGTGTGCGCCTGGTCGGCTGCGAGGCCGCCGGGCACGGCGTCGCCTCCGGCGAGCACGCGGCGACGCTGTCGGCGGGCGAGCCCGGCATCCTGCACGGCTCGCGCTCCTACGTCCTCCAGGACGAGGAGGGCCAGATCCTCGAGGCGCACTCCATCTCCGCTGGCCTGGACTATCCGGGCGTCGGCCCCGAGCACGCGCATCTCAAGGAGCTCGGGCGCGCCGAGTACCTGCCGATCACCGACGACGAGGCGATGGAGGCGTTCCGGCTCCTGTCGCGCACCGAGGGGATCATCCCGGCGATCGAGAGCGCCCACGCGCTCGCCGGGGCCCTCGTGATCGGCAGGGAGCTCGGCCCCGGCGGCCTGCTCCTGGTCAACCTGTCCGGCCGCGGCGACAAGGACATGGACACCGCCGCCCGCCACTTCGGCCTCTACGGCACCGAGGGAGAGTTCCTGTGAACGGCAACCTGCGGCTTCTGGCCGACACCTTCGCCGCGACCAGGGCCGAGGGCCGCGCCGCGCTCGTCGCCTACCTCCCGGCCGGCTACCCGACCGTCGACGGCGGCATCACCGCGATCACGACGGTCCTGGACTCCGGCGCCGACGTCTTCGAGATCGGGCTGCCGCACAGCGACCCGGTCCTGGACGGCCCCGTCATCCAGACGGCCGACGACATCGCGCTGCGCGGCGGTCTCAGGATCGCCGACGTCATGCGGACCGTCCGGGAGACCTTCGCCGCCACGGGCAAGCCCGTCCTGGTCATGTCGTACTGGAATCCGATCGTCCGCTACGGCGTCGAGCGGTTCACCACCGAGCTCGCCGAGGCGGGCGGGGCGGGCTGCGTCCTGTCCGACCTGCCCGTCCAGGAGTCGGCGGAATGGTGCGAGCACGCCGCGCGACGGGATCTGGCGACGGTCTTCGTCGTCGCGCCGAGCACCGGGGACGACAGGCTGAGGCGCATCACGGCCGCCGGATCCGGTTTCGTCTACGCCGCCTCGACCATGGGCGTCACCGGCGTCGGCGACATCGGCGCCTCGGCGGCCGATCTCGTGCGCAGGACCAGGGCGGTGACCGATCTGCCGGTCTGCGTCGGCATCGGGGTCTCCACGCCCGGCCAGGCCGCCGAGGTCGCGGGCTTCGCCGACGGTGTCGCCGTCGGCACCGCCTTCGTCCAGGCCCTGCTCGACTCCCCCGGCGAGGAGGCGGGACTGGCATCGCTGCGCTCCCTCACGAACGCCCTGGCCGGGGGCGTCCGCGTGGCGGCACGGACCTGACCGGGTGACCGGCTCCCGGGTTCACGGGAGCCGGCCGTCCGGCGGTTCAGTGGGAGCAGGCCTCGCGGGCCATCTTGGCGGGGTTGGAGTCGGCGCTCCCCCAGGCGGCGGCGTTGGCGTCGAACGCCTGGTAGAGGGCGCCGTCCCGGACGACCTCGACGAGGCCGCCCGGCTGGTCGGCCCAGACCCGGTAGTCGGCCTGGCGGTACTCGTTGTTCGTGTACGCCGACAGGACGTCCTTCAGCCCGCCCTGGTTGTTGAACATCGAGTGGCTGCCGAAGCCGACGAAGACGCGCGGGTGCTCGCGGCCGAGTCCCGCGCTCGCGCGGACGGCGTCCCAGCTCTCGGCCGAGCCCCACGCCACGACCCGGTGGCCGCCGTGCGCGCTGAGGAGCAGCCGGTCCCGTACCCAGGTGGTGCCCGAGCGCCTCCAGACGACGTCGACGTGCTCGAAGTCGTGCCGGTGGCCGGACGGCCTGAAGCCGCTGGTCGCCTGGTAGATCGTGAACGTCACCCGGTACTCGTCGGAGGAGCACCGCTGGGCGGTGTAGTAGGTCGGGAACGCCGAGCCGTGCGGGGCGCATCCGCCGTCGCTGTTGGGCCAGTTCTGCACGGCGCCGCCGTCGGCGGGGGCGCCGGCGGAATCGAAGGCGGCCTCGGGCCAGCAGGGGTCGTTGCCGTTGGCGCGCGGGAAGTTCCACTGCGGCACCGACCTGGCCGCGAAGTCGCCGGGAGCGGAGGGATCGGGCAGCGGGACGTTCGCCGCCGCGGGGG
Source organism: Actinocorallia longicatena (assembly GCF_039534125.1). NCBI lineage: Bacteria > Bacillati > Actinomycetota > Actinomycetes > Streptosporangiales > Thermomonosporaceae > Actinocorallia > Actinocorallia longicatena. The sequence continues at coordinate 416,152 of NZ_BAAAUV010000001.1, forward strand.
CCGTGACCAGCAGTCCGGCCAGCGGCAGGGTCACCAGCGCGCACAGCCGGGCGGATCGGGGTGAGAGGGACAACGGGCTTCTCCTCATGCTCATGATCCACAAGGCTCGGCGCACATCGTAAACCCCTCAAGCCGGGACGGAAAGGGACGATCGACGGCATTCGGCCCGGCCCGGGTACGAGGACCCGGGCCGGACGGTCATGAGGGTCAGGGCGTCCAGGGCGCGGCCAGGCGCCAGGTGGTGTCCTCGGAGTAGTGCGCGGTGGTGTCGCGCGGTTCCGTCCCGCCCGAGGCGGCGATCCAGACCTCGGAGTCGTAGTGGCGGAGCGAGGAGGAGGGCAGGTTGAGGGAGGTCAGCGTCACGTCGCCCGAGCCGTAGCGGCCGGGCTGGGCGCAGAAGGTGGCGTCCTGGTCGAACAGGATGCCGCCGTCGCGTGCGTCCTTGCGGATGCGGAAGGCGGAGTGGCGCAGGTAGTGGCCGGGGAAGTTGCGGGACTCGAAGGAGTAGCAGCTCGGCTCGGCCAGGCCGGGCCGGATGACGAAGGTCGCGTCGGCCTTGAGCACGGCGTCGCTGCCGGAGGTCACGACGTCGGTGCGGCCGAGGCTCGCCTGGTGCCGCAGGTAGCGGTCGGTGAAGCCGGGCGTGACGACCTGGAACGAGCGGGCCTGCCCGGTCGGCAGGTCGGCCGAGCTGCGCCACCAGGGGGTGGAGAGATTCCAGGTGGCGTCCGCGGCGAAGCCGGCCGGGTTGTCCCAGGCGTTCGCGCCGCTGCTGTTGGAGATGAAGACCTCGGAGTTGATGTGCCGCAGGTAGCGGCCCGGCAGGTTCGAGGACTCCAGCGAGGTGCCGCCGGCGGCGAGTCCGGTCCGCGCGCAGAACGTGGCGTCGGCCGCGAACAGCGCGCTGCCGTCGTTCGCGTCCCTGCGGACCCGGTAGCCGGAGTGCCGCAGGTACTGGCCGGGGGTGCCGCGCGACTCGAACGACACGCACGAGGCGTTCGCCAGGCCCGGCCTGACCACGAAGGTGGCGTTCTTCTTGTCGGCCTCCCCGCTCGCGGCCGTGACGACGGACGTCACCGCGGGCGCTGCGGGCACGCTGAGGGACCGGTCGGTGTAGCCGCTCGTGGTGACCTTCAGCGAGATGGGTGAGCCGACCGGCAGATAGGTCCCCTGTCCCGCGGCCTTCACGCTGTTGTTGACGGCGAGGACCTGCGCGAAGTCCATCTTCCGCACCTGCCGGTCATAGGTGAAGAAGCCGTTGACCTCGTTCTCCACGTCGGTCGGTTCGGTGTAGACCGACGCCGACAGCCCGCGGGTGGCGACGAGCTCGCGCAGCTGCCCCGTGATGTCGACGTAGCTCCGGGTCAGCGAGGCGGCGTCGGGCAGCATCACGTAGCTGGCGCCCTTGCCGGGTGCGTACTCGTGCCCGGGGACGCTCATGCCCAGGCCGCCGTACTCGCCGAGGACCGCGATCCGTGACGCCGTCGGCTGGTGGGGCATGCCCGGACCGACATAGATGTGGTCGTCGATGGTGTCCCCGTTGCCGCCGTCGAATCCGCAGCAGTTGGAGCCGGAGTTGTTGGTGACGAGCCTGCTGGGGTCCCAGCCCTTGACGAGGTCGGCGATCCGGGCGGGATCGTACTCGCCCCAGCCCTCGTTGAACGGAACCCACAGGACGATCGAGGTGATGCCCTTGAGGTGGTCGATCATCCGGTGGAGCTCGTCCTCGAAGGCCGCCTTCGCGGCCGGGGTGCCGGGCACGCGGGCCGGGGAGGGCATGTCCTGCCAGACCATCAGGCCCAGTCTGTCCGCCCAGTAGTACCAGCGGGCCGGTTCGACCTTGATGTGCTTGCGGACCATGTTGAAGCCGAGGGCCTTCTGCTCCTGGAGGTCGAACTTGAGGGCGGCGTCGGTCGGCGCGGTGTAGACGCCGTCCGGCCAGTAGCCCTGGTCGAGGGTGCCGAGCTGGTAGACGAACCTGCCGTTGAGGACCGGCCGCAGGACGCCGCCGACGACGGCCTTGCCGATGGAGCGCATGCCGAAGTAACCGCCGACGACGTCACCGCCGCCGGTGCCCGTCAGGGTGACGCGCAGGTCGTACAGGAACGGGTCGTCGGGCGTCCAGAGGTGCGCGTTCGGCACCGGGACCCGCAGATGGGCTCCCTGGGCACCGGTCGCGGTGCCGACGACCTGCCCGCCGGACAGGACCTCGGCGCGCACGCCCTGGGCCGTCCCGGTCACCTGGGAAAGGACGTCGACGACGCCCGCGCCGAGGTCGGGGACGGTGTCGAGGCGGGTGATCCGGGCCGCGTTGACCGGCTCCAGCCAGACGGTCTGCCAGATGCCGCTGGACGCGGTGTAGAAGATGCCGCTGGGATCGAGGCGCTGCTTGCCCACCGCGACGTCGGCGGCGTCCACGGGTGAGTGGACCCCGACGATGACCTCGTTGGAACCGGCGCGCAGCGCGCTCGTCACGTCGAAGGAGAACGGGTCGAACCCTCCGGTGTGAGAGCCGACGGACGTCCCGTTGATCCACACCTGGGAGCGCTGGGTGACGGCGCCGAAGTTGAGCTGGACGTTCCGGCCGCTCCAGCCCGCCGGGACGGTGAACGTGCGCCGGTACCACATGGAGTTCTCGTGGCGTTTGATCCCCGACAGCGCCGATTCGATCGGGTAGGGCACCAGGACGGTCTCGGCGAGGTTCTGGCCGGTCGGCGGGGTGGTGAGGCTCGAGGCCCCGGCGAAATGCCACTGGCCGTTGAGGCTCTGCCAGTCGGGCCGGGTGAGCTGGGGGCGGGGGTAGTCGGGCAGCGGGTCGGTGAGGGACACCTGGCCGGTCCACGGCGTGACCATCGGCGGCGTCTTCGGCTCGTAGGCGGCCTGCGCGGCGCCGGGCGACGCCACGAGCGCGGTCGCGAGCAGCGACAGCGTCGTCAGGAGGGAAAGGAGCACTCTGCCTGCACGGTGCGTTCTTCGCATCGTCTCTCGTTCTCTTTCGGGGGGTGGTCGAGCACGAGTCGTAGGGGTGCCGCCTGGGCGGGGTGACGCGGCGGTGCCCGTTCTGCCGGGCCTTGCGGGGGGAGCCCTCCTCTCGGGACGGTGGTTCAGGACGCGGCGGTGACCGCGCCGATGGTCAGCAGGATGTTGGCGTAGTGCCGGTCGTCACCGGTGGCGATCGTGGCGGCCAGGGTCCGGTCGAGGCAGGCGGCGTAGAAGTCGGCGCGTGGCACGGCGCTCAGCGGGACGTCCGGGCCGAGCAGCCCGGCGAACGCGGGCTGGAGCGCGGAGTCCGAGCCGTCGTCGGGGCGCATCATCAGGGCGGACTCGACGGGGACGGCGTCCAGGATCGTCGCCAGGACCTCGTCGGCGGCGATCAGTCCCGGCCGCAGGTTCAGGTGGATGAGCGGTGCGGCCGGGTTGGCGTTGGTGCTGTGGGCGAAGTTGCTGTCGGCGATGAGGATCCGGCCGCCGTGCCCGGAGGCGGCGAGCACGGCGAGCAGCGGTGGATGGATCAGCGGGTAGCGCAGCATGGACGGATCCCCCGGTCAGGTTCGCGCACGGGACAGGTACCGCTGGACGACCACCACGACCAGCAGGAACGCCCCGCTGACCACCGACTGGTAGTTGCTGTCCAGGGTGCCGATCTGGTTGATGACGTTCTGGATGACCCGCAGCAGCAGCACCCCGAACAGGGTCCCGGTCACCGTTCCGGCGCCGCCGGTCAGGAGCGTCCCGCCGATGACGACCACGGCGATCGCGTCCAGTTCCAGTCCCACGCCGATGACCGTCACGCCCGATTCCAGGTAGGCGGCGGTCATCGCGCCCGCGAGCCCGGCCAGCAGCCCGCTCAGCGTATAGACGATCATCTTGGTGCGGGCGACGGGCAGCCCCATCAGCAGCGCCGACTGCTCGGCTCCGCCGGTGGCGAAGAGCGTCTGGCCGAATCCGGTGCGCCGCAGCAGGACCCCGCCCGCGGCGAACAGCAGCAGCGCGATGTAGACGGGGTAGCCGATGCCGAACAGCTCGCCGCGGCCGATCTCCAGGAACGCGTCGGACTCGGTGATCCGGTAGGTGGTGGCTCCCTCGTCGGTGATGGCCAGCAGCAGCCCGCGGGCGAACAGCAGTGTGGCGAGGGTGACGATGAACGCGGGCATTCCGGTGCGGGCCACGAGGAATCCGTTGAGCAGGCCGATCAGCCCGCACACCGCGAGCGGCAGCAGCAGCGCGCCGAAGAAGCCCCACTGGGAGCCGTAGGCGGCCAGCACCCCGCCGAGCGCGTACACCGAGCCGACCGACAGGTCGATGCCCCCGGTGATGATCACGAAGGTCATGCCGAGCGCGATGACCGCGAGGAACGAGCCGTCCAGGGCGAGGTTGCCGAGGTTGCCGGTGGTGCCGAAGTTCGGGAACGCGATCCAGGCGACGATCATGACCAGGACGAAGACGACGGCGGTGCCCTGCCGCTGGAGGGTGCGCGCGGCGAGGCGTCCGCGGACCCGCTGGGCGGACGTGCCGCTCGCGGGCGCGGACGTGACGGGCACGGGGGTGGGGGCGCTCATCGGCTGCTCCGTTCACGCGCGGCGTACACGGCGACGACGATGATCGCGGCCTGGATCATCTGGGCCGTGGAGTCCGGCAGGTTGTGCTTGATCAGGGTGGCGCGGACGAGCTGCATGAGCAGGGCCCCCGCGACGGTCCCGGCGACACGGACCTTTCCGCCGGTCAGCGGGGTGCCGCCGACGACGACCGCGGTGATCGCCGACAGTTCCATCAGCGAGCCCAGATCGGCGGGGTCGCTGGCGGCCAGACGGGCCGTGGACAGGATCCCGGCGATCGCCGCGAGCAGCCCGCTCAGCACGTACACGGTGACCAGGACCCGCCGGACGGGAAGCCCGGACAGCTCGCTCGCCGCCCGGTTGCCGCCGACCGCGACCAGGCGGCGCCCGAAGGTGGTCCGCCGGACCAGCAGCCCGATCATCACGGCCAGGAGCGCGGCGACCAGGACGCTGACCGGAACTCCGAGGACGTCACCCGAGCCGAGGTTCAGGAGGCTCTCGTTCTCGATCTGCTTGAGCTGCCCGTCGGCGATGACCAGGGCGAGCCCGCGCCCGGCGACCAGCAGCGCCAGCGTCGCCACGATCGGCTGGATCCCGATCCGCGCCACGAGGAGCCCGTTGAACAGCCCCGCGGCCAGCCCGGCGACGAGCGCGAGCAGGAGCGCGGGGAGGAGCCCGTAGCCGAGGTAGAGCGGGATCAGCGCGGCGGCCAGCGCCATGACGGCCCCGACGGACAGGTCGATGCCCTCGGTTCCGATCACCAGGGCCATGCCGAGGGCCACGATGACGATCGGCGCCACCTGGATGAGCTGGGTGCGCAGGTTCCCGACGGTCAGGAAGTTCGCGGTGAACAGGGCGTTGAACAGCAGGAGCACCGCGACGGAGGCGTAGACGCCGTAGTCCTGCAGCCAGGTTGCCGTCCTGCCGCGGTCGAGGCGCGGCCGGGCGGTGAGGCCGGCGGTCGTCATGGGAGGGTCCCTTCGGAGGTGGCCGGGTCGCCGCCGGGCGTCGCGTCGAGCGGCCGTGAGTGCTGGGACAGGGCGGTGAGGACCTCGGCCTCGGTGACGGCGGCCCCGCGCAGGTCGCCGACGACCTCGCCGTCGCGCAGCACGATGAGCCGGTCGGAGCCCTCGATGAGCTCCTCCATGTCGGAGGAGATCAGCAGCACGCCGAGGCCGTCGCCGGCGAGTTCGTCGATGAGCTTCTGGACCTCGGCCTTGGCGCCGACGTCGATGCCGCGGGTCGGCTCGTCCAGCAGGATCAGCTTGGGCTGGAGGCAGAGCCAGCGGGCCAGCAGCACCTTCTGCTGGTTGCCGCCGGACAGTTCCGACACCTTCTGCTCGGGACTGGAGATCTTGATCCGGAGGCGTTCGACGAAGGTGTCGACGATGGCGTCCTGGCGGGCGCGGCTGACGAGCCCGAACCGCGACAGCCGGGGCAGCGCGGCGAGCACGATGTTCTCGCGGACCGACAGGCCGGGGATGATGCCGTCGGCCTTGCGGTCCTCGGCCAGCATCGCCATGCCCGCGTCGATGGCGTCGCCGGTGCTGCCCAGCTTGACCTGGCGGCCGCCGAGCACGACCGTGCCCCGTTCCAGGGGGAGCGCTCCGAAGACGGCGCGGGCGGTCTCGCTGCGGCCGGAGCCGAGCAGCCCGGCGAGCCCGACGACCTCGCCGGAGCGGACCGTCACCGACACGTCCGACAGGCGGTGCGGGCTGGTCAGGTCGCGAGCCTCGAGGAGGGTCCCGGCGACCTCGTGGTCGTCGTCGCTGAAGTGGGTCGTCCCGTGGGCGCGGACCTCGCCGAGGTCGCGGCCGAGCATGAGGGAGACCAGGCGGAGCCGGTCCAGGTCGGCGAGGTCGCCGGTGTGGACGAGCTTGCCGTCGCGCAGGACCGTGACCCGGTCGCAGATCCGGTACAGCTCGTCCATGCGGTGGCTGACGTAGACGATGGCGATGCCGTCGCGGTGCAGCCTGCCGATCACCTCGAAGAGCGTCTCGACCTCGCGGGGTTCCAGCGAGGAGGTCGGCTCGTCCATGATGACGACCTTCGCCTCCACCGACACCGCGCGGGCCAGCGCCACCATCTGCTGGGCGCCGACCCCGAGCGCGCCCAGCGGCCGCCGGACGTCGCCGGTGATCCCGTAGCCGGACAGCAGCTCCGCCGCCATCGCGTCCATGCGGTCGGTGTCGATGAGGCCGAGGCGGTTGCGCGGTTCGCGTCCCAGGAAGACGTTGTGCGCCACGCTCATCAGCGGGACGAGGTTGACCTCCTGGTAGATGGTGGAGATCCCGGCCCGCTGCGCCTGCACGGGGCTGGTGAAGACGACGGGCTCGCCGCGGTAGCGGATCTCCCCCGCGTCCGGGCGGTGCACCCCGGTCAGCGTCTTGATCAAAGTCGACTTCCCGGCGCCGTTCTCGCCGACGAGGGCGTGCACCTCTCCGGGCCGCAGCGCGAACGACACGTCGTCGAGCGCGCGCACGCCCAGGAACTCCTTGGTCACCCCGGTGACCTCGAGCACGGGATCGCTCATCGGATCCTCCTTTCCCAGCGGACCGGCCGGACCCCGGTCACCCCGATCGGGGCCCGGCCGGAGATCGGTCTAGTACGCGTTGCCGACCTTGTCCTTGGCGTTCGTCTCGTCGTACTCGTCGTCGGAGATGATCACGTTGGCGGGGATGGCGGTGCCGTCCAGGAACTGCTGGAGCGTCTGGAAGGCGAGCGGGCCGAAGCGCGGGTTGGACTCGACGACGGCGTTGTAGCCGCCGGTGGTGATGAGCTTGACGGCGTTGCGGGTGCCGTCGATGGAGACGATCTTGATGTCGGTGCCGGCCTTCTTGTCGGCCGCCTTGATCGCGTTGACGGCGCCGATGCCCATCTCGTCGTTCTCGGCGTAGACGGCGTTGATCTCGGGGTTGCTCTGGAGGAGCTGCTCCATGACGGCCTGGCCCTTGGACCGGTCGAACTCGCCGGTCTGCTCGGCGACGATCTCGATGCCGGAGGAGCTCGCGATCTTGTCCTTGAAGCCCTTGGTCCGGTCGGTCGTGACGTTGTTGCCCGACGCCCCGAGCAGGATGGCGACCTTCGCCTTGCCGCCGGTCACCCGGATCATCTGGTCGGCCGCGCGCTCGCCCTGCTGGACGAAGTTCGAGCCGATGAAGGTCAGGTAGTCGGTGCAGGGCTGCGAGGTGACCTTGCGGTCGATGGTGATGACGGGGACCTTCTTGGCCTTGGCGGCGTCGAGCGCGGGCTGGAGGCCGTCGGAGTTGAGCGGTGCGACGATCAGCGCCTGCGCGCCCTGGTCGAGCATCGACTTGATGTCGCTGATCTGCTTGTTCAGGTCGCTCTGGGCGTTGGTGACCAGCAGGTTGCCCGAGGAGATGCCCAGCTTGGCGGCCTCGTCCTTGATCGACTGGGTCTCGGCGATCCGGAAGGGGTTGGCCTCCTTCTCCGACTGGGAGAAACCGATCTTCGCGGTCTTCAGGTCGATCTTCGGGTAGCCCGCGGCCTGGAGCGTGCAGCCGGCGCCGTCGCTCGGCTGCACGGACGCCGCCGACGCGGCGGGGCCGGCGCCGGTCTTCCCCTTGTCGCCGTCGGACTCGCTCTTGGCGCAGCCGGTGAGGACGAGGGACAGCGCCGCGGCGGTGACGATGCCACGTGTGACGAAGCGTTCGGAAACTGCCATGGGGACTCCTTCTGGGGGTGGTGTGGAGCATTTTTACAACGATGGAACGACGTTGTAAATAGTTGGGAGCGATCTGTAGGCTCCGCTCCGAGAGCGTTACTTCACCGAAGGGGACAGCCGATGGCCGCAACACTCAAGGACGTCGCGGCGCTCGCCGGTGTCTCGGTGAAGACCGTGTCCAACGTGGTCAACGGCTATGGCTTCGTGAAACCCGAGAACCGGCGCAGGGTCGAGGAGGCGCTGGCGACCACCGGTTACCGGCCCCATCTCGGCGCCCGCAACCTGCGGCGCGGCAGGACCGGATTCATCGCGCTGGTGCTGCCCGAGCTGAGCATCCCCTACTTCGGCGAGCTCGCCGCGCTCGTGATCACCGCGGCCCAGCGGCGCGGCTGGAACGTCCTCATCGAGCAGACCCAGGGCACCCGCGACCGGGAACGGTCGGCGCTCACCGCGATGGGCCCGCACATGATAGACGGGGCCATCCTGAGCCCGCAGGCGCTGGCCACCGAGGACTTCGCGGCGTTCCACCGGGAGGTTCCGCTGGTCATGGTCGGCGAGCACGCCGTGGACGTGCCCATCGACCATGTCGCCATCGACAACGTGCTCGCCGCGCGGACCGCCGTCGGGCACCTGGCCGGGATCGGCCGCCGCCGCATCGCCGCCATCGGGCAGAACCCCCACCGCGGCACCGCGTCGCTGCGGCTGGAGGGCTACCGGGACGCGCTGACCGAGGCGGGCCTCCCGCTCCTCGACGATCTCGTCGTCACCGCGATGGAGTACCACCGCCACGACGGGGCGGAGGCGATGCGCCATCTGCTCGCCCGGCAGGAGCCTCCGGACGCGGTCTTCTGCTTCAACGACCTGCTGGCCATCGGCGCGATGCGCGCGGCGGTCGAGCACGGCCTGCGCATCCCCGAGGACCTGGCCGTGGTCGGCTTCGACAACACCGAGGAGAGCGCCTACAGCATCCCCTCCCTCACCACGATCGCCCCCGACAAGTCCGCGATCGCCGAGGCCGCCGTCGACCTGATCTCCCGCCGCGGCACCGCGGCGGCGGAGGACGCCACGTTTCCGGTCCAGGACATCCAGACCCCGTTCACCCTGAAGATCCGCGAGAGCACCGTCGCCCGCACCACCCAGCTCAGACGCCGCGGACCAGAGGCCTGACCAGCACGGATCAGCAGGCCCTAGCTTGCGCAGTCCTGCTTCGTGGCCATCAGCCACATCACGGTGACCTTGCCCTTCACCACCTGGAACCCGTAACGGACGGTCTTGTGGCCGGGCACCGGGACCTGGTCGAAGCTGAACCCGATCTTCAGCCGAGGGTAGGCCTTCTTCACCTGCTTGATCGTCGAGCCGACGCCGATGCCGCGGGGAGTCCTGGCCTTGGCCGGAGCGCCGATGGCGACCAGCCCGTACTTCCTCGAGAAGAGAACGCCGACGGGCGACCTGTACTTTTTGCTCTTGAAGGCGGCGTGCATGCACTGCCCGGAGAAGGGCGTGGTCTTCAGCTTGCCGGTCGCCTTCGCCTGCTTCAGTGTCATGTGGATCCGGACGCCGTTGTAGCCGCCCTTCTTTCCGAAGGAGCCCTTCGCGGCCGCGTCGGCCGGAAGCTGAACGGCCAGAGCAAGGACGAGGGCCGCCGCGATGACGGTGGACTTCCGCACATGTGCCTCCCGGGGTCCCCGCAAGCCTCCCACCGGCAGGACGTTCGGTGCAATTTATACTTATCATGTCGGTTTTATGAGTTCACTGAAGTTCCACTGGTTCATCCCGACGAACGGGGGCGACGGGCGGCAGGTGGTCGGGGGCGGCCACGGTGTCGGCGCGGAGGGTGCCGGGCGTCCCGCCTCCGTGCCCTACCTCGGGCAGATCGTCCGCAGCGCCGAGCAGCTCGGCTTCGACGGAGCCCTGACCCCGACCGGCGCCTGGTGCCAGGACGCGTGGGTGACCACCGCGATGCTGAGCTCGCTGTCGCAGCGGCTCCGGTTCCTGGTCGCGTTCCGTCCCGACTCGGTCTCGCCCTTCCTCGCCGCGCAGATGGCCGGGACGTTCCAGAACCTGTCCGGCGGACGGCTCCTGCTCAACGTCGTCACCGGCGGCGAAGACCACGAGCAGCGCATGTACGGCGACTTCCTCGGCAAGGACGCCCGCTACGACCGCTGCGACGAGTTCCTGACGATCGTCCGGAGGCTCTGGGCCGGCGAGACCGTCACCTTCCAGGGGAAACACCTGTCGGTCGAGGACGCCACTCTCGCGCAGCGCCCCGACCCCGTCCCCGACGTCTACTTCGGCGGATCCTCCCCCAAGGCCCTGGACGTGGCCGCCCGGCACAGCGACGTCTATCTCACCTGGGGCGAGCCGCCCGCCGCGGTGGCCGAGAAGATCGGCACGCTCCGCGAGCTCGCCGCCGCCGCCGGACGCGAGCCACGGTTCGGCATCAGGCTCCATGTCATCGCCCGGGACACCTCGGCCGGGGCATGGGCCGAGGCCGACCGGCTTCTGGCCCACATCTCCGAGGACGACATCGCCCGCATCCAGTCCGGCCTGAAGCGCAGCGCCTCGGTCGGCCAGCGGCGGATGCTCGAGCTCAACGGCGGCACCAAGGACGGCCTGGAGATCCATCCGGGCCTCTGGGCGGGCGTCGGCCTGGTCCGGGGCGGAGCGGGGACGGCCATGGTCGGCTCCCACGCCGAGATCGCGGACCTCATCGAGCAGTACGCCGCCGTCGGCATCTCGGAGTTCGTCCTCTCCGGCTATCCCCACCTCGAGGAGGCCTACCGCTTCAGCGAGGGAGTCCTCCCCGAGCTCACCCGCCGCGGCCTCTGGCACCACCCCGCCCCGGTCGCCACCCGGGCGTCCGTGCCCTTCGCCTGATCGGCACCCGGGTCAGACGCGGGAGACGGTCCTCGATCGCCGGTGGTTCGCGCCGGTGGCCTCGAACTGGGCCATGCGGTAGGCGGACAGCGACACGGGAGGGGCGGGGTGAGGGTCGACAACCTGGTGGTGTTCCTTGCGGGTGGGGAACATCACCAGATCGATCAGGGTGAAGAAGATCCGGGCGAAGCCGAAGACGAACAGGGCGAAGGCGACGGGCAGCGTCAGCCAGAGCTCGCCGGGGACGGCGATGGCCGCCGCCGCGACCGCCACGGTCACCCCGGCGATGCGCATGGACCGGCGGGGGTTCCACGGGCATCCGGGCAGTCCGGTGCGGATCCCCCGGGTGAGCCGCCAGAAGACGGCGCACCCGACGGCTGCCAGGGCCATGGTCAGGAACACGCCGGACATGGCGCTCCTCCAAGGATGCGTGAGGGATGGATAAGTTCATCGTGCATCGGACCACGTCAAGGCACGTCAAAGCGGACATAGATCTTTCACTTCTCGCATGTTCCGGAGCCGGTGGGGTACTGCCCGGTCCCCGGCCGTACCCATTGCCGGAACGCGCGTCTAGCAGGCCTGGAGTGTCCTGATGAACGATCCGCCGACCGACCCGGCCGACGCACCCGGGGAACCGGTGCCCGGAGTTCCGCAGGGCCGTGATCCCTCCCCCTCCGAGGTCGCGCGGATGGGGGCCGAACGCCAGAGCGCCCTGGACCGCTTCGACGAGGAGCGCCTGCAGATCATCGCGGGGCTGACGGCCGTCCAGGACGATGCCGAGGCGCAGGTCGCCGCCGGCACCATGTCCCTGGCCCAGGCGGCCGTGGCCGTCGAGGCCGCCCGCCTGGAGGCCCTCGACCAGGACGCCGCCGCCCGCCGGGCCGCGGGAGCGCACATCGAGCAGGCCGCCCTGCACCCCGAACACGACCCCGCCGACCTGACGCCGGATCTCCCCGGAGAACTCCCCGAATAGGAACGGCGAGATCGCCACGGTCCCGAGCCGCTCCCGGAACGCGGTCCGGGTCCGGTCGTACCGTGCCCGCCGGGTGCCGCTCTTTTACGGCCCCGAATCGACCGGCTACTGCCACCTGCTGTGTTTGTCATAAAAAGGTGAGATCCGGGCGTTGAGTCCCCTCTCTCATGCGTAGATGAGGGCTGGCTTCATACGAGAATGTGACTTCCCTCACTTCCCACCCCCGGAGTCAGGCATGAAACTCACCACCCTCGTGCGGACGGCCGTGGCCGTTCCCCTCGCGGCCGTGCTCAGCGCGGCAGGCCTGGCCGGAGCCGTGCACGCGGCCGATCCCGTCGTCTCGCGCGGCATCACCATCCCCGCCTTCTACACTCCGCCGGGAACGCTCCCGGCGGCGAACGGAGCCCTGGTCCGGACGGAGCCGCTGCCCCTCGGGCTGAGCCTGCCCGGGCTGGACGGGCAGGCCCTGCCCGGCACCGCGACACGCCTGATGTACAAGTCCACCGACTCCAACGGAGCACCCGTCGCGGTGACCGGCGTCTACATCGAGCCGTCCCGGCCCTGGCTGCGCGGCGGTGGACGGCCCCTGGTGGCCGTCGCCTCGGGCACCATGGGCCAGGGTGACCAGTGCGCCCCTTCGTTCGCCCTCCAGTACCCGCTGACGCTGACCGGCGACACCCTGTCCGTCGGGTACGAGGACCTGGCGATCTACCGCCTGCTGTCCACAGGCGCAGCCGTCGTGGTCACCGACTACGTGGGCCTCGGCTCGACCGACCGGCTGCACACCTACGTCAATCGCCTCGACGGCGGCCACGCCCTCCTGGACGCCGCCCGCGCCGCCCGTTCCGTCCCGGGCGCCTCCATCACCGCGGCCTCCCGGGTCGGGCTGTACGGCTACAGCCAGGGCGGCGGCGCCAGCGGCTCGGCCGCGGAGCTCCAGCCGTCCTACGCGCCGGACGTCAACCTGGCGGGCGCCTACGTCGGAGCGCCTCCCGCCGACCTGACCTCCACGATGAAGGGCATCGACGGCAGCGCCCTGGCCGGGGCTCTGGGCTGGTCGATCAACGGCTTCGCCCAGGCCGACCCGGTGCTGCGCAACGTCGTGGACACCAACGTCAACGCCGCGGGACGGGCCGCGCTCCTGGACCTGTCCACCATGTGCGTCGGCGACGCCCTCTTCGGCTACGGCTTCGCCTCCAGCAAGAAGTGGATCACCAGCGGCAAGTCCCTGTCAGAGGTCATCGCCGCGAACCCGGCGGCACAGGCGTCGCTGAACGCCCAGCGCATCGGGACGCTCAAGCCGACGACGGCCGTCCGGGTGGTCACCGGCACCCAGGACGACATCGTCCCGCACGCCCAGGCCCGTCAGCTCGCCGTCGACTGGTGCGCCAAGGGCGCCAACGTCACCTACGACCCGGTCGTCCTGCCCAACCTCGGCGACAAGATCCTCACCAACCACCTCACCCCGCTGCTCACCGACCAGACCAAGGCGGTCGACTGGATCGCCGACCGTCTCGCGGGGTGGACGGCCCTCTCCAACTGCTGGTCCATGCCGATCCAGCCCTGACCTCGGGCGTCCTCGCGCGGTCCGCGGCCCTCTCCCGTTCGGGAGGGGGCCTAGGGAAGCCAGCTGTCGGGGCCGAAGGTCTCGTAGTGGATGCGGGCCGCCGGAACTCCCTTGGCCAGCAGGTCGGTGCGGACGGAGCGCATGAACGGCACCGGGCCGCACAGGTAGGCACGGGTCCCGGCCGGGACGTCCAGCTCCGAGAGGTCGGCGTACCCGTGACGGTCGGCGGGCCAGGGAGCGTCGGGGTTCTCGTACCAGACGTGGGCGGTGGCCTCGGGGAGCTTGGCGACGAGCTGCCGCAGCTCGGCACGGAAGGCGTGGCTCCCCGGGCCGTGGTCGGCATGGACGACCGTCACCGGCCGGGCCGAGCCCGTGGCGGCCAGATGGGCCAGCATGCTGATCATCGGTGTGGCCCCGATGCCGGCCGAGGCCAGCAGGAGCGGCGCGTCCTCCTCGACCAGGACCGTGTCCCCGAAGGGCGGGCTGATCTCGATGACGTCGCCCTCACGCAGCTGGGCATGGAGCCGGTTCGAGACCTCTCCGGCGGGCGCCCCGCCGGCCCCGTCGACCCGCTTCACCGAGATCCAGCGGTCGGTCCCGTTCGGCGCGCACGACAGGCTGTACTGCCGGATCTGACGTGCCCCGTCGGGCAGCTCCACCCGGACCGAGACGTACTGGCCGGGCAGGAACGGCGCGGCCGGGGACCGGTCGGCCGGGCGCAGCATGAACGTGGCCACCTCCGGGGTCTCCTCGACCCGGCCCACGACCTTCCAGGGCCGCCAGACGTCACAGCCTTCCACGCCCGCCTCCGCGTAGAGGCGGGCCTCGAGCGCGATCAGGGCGCCGGCCATGAGCCAGTAGACCTCGTCCCAGGCCGCCGCCACCTCGGGCGTGACGGCGTCGCCGAGCACCTCGGCGACGGCGGCCAGCAGGTGCCGCTGAACGATCGGGTACTGCTCCGGGGCGATCCCGAGCGAGGCGTGCTTGTGCGCGATCCGGGCCAGCAGCTGGTCCGGCCGCCGGTCGGGCTCGGCCACCAGCATCGACGCGAACCCGGCGACGGCTCCCGCCAGCGCCCTGCTCTGGCTTCCGTCGGCCTGGTTGCCCCGGTTGAACAGGTCGCGCAGCAGTTCGGGACGGGCGGCGAACATGTTCCGGTAGAAGACCGCGGTGATCTCGTCGATCGCGGCCCCGACGGCGGGCAGTGTGGCGCGGACGATCGCGGCGGACGGTTCGGACAGCATCGGCGCTCCTTAAATACGAATCTTAGATTCGTATTATTGCGCCCGCTCCGGCATCTCCCTCATCGGGGTCACCTCAAGCCTCTCCGGGCCGCCCCACCAGCAGCCTCACCAGTACCGGCCCCTGCGGCCCCTCCACCAGATCCCCGATCGTCACCGGATCCAACGTCGCGTAGAACGCCTCCTGCGCCTTCCGCAGCTCCCCGCGCAGCCTGCACTCGCCGCGCAGCGGGCAGGCCGGCTCCTCCTCGCACCCCACCACGTCCCCGATGCCTTCCAGCTCCCGCACCAGCCACCCGACCGAGATCTCTCCCGCGCCGGGCGCCAGCGCCAGCCCCCCGCCCCTCCCCCGCCGCGCCTCCACCACGCCCGCGTGCCTCAGGCGGCTCACCACCTTCGCCACATGAGTGAAGGGCGCCGCCACATCCGCTGCCACCTGACGGGCGGTCGGCTGCTCCTGCGTCCCGTCCAGCACCGCCAGCCGCATCGCCACCCGCAACGCCAGGTCAGTGAACCTCGTCAACCGCACCCCACCACGCTATCCCTCCAGCGGACAGCGCCGGGCGAGCATCCGGGCCGGGCTTCCCGACCTAGTGCCAGGGGTCGGCGGCGGCGGCGAGGAGGTGGTGGAGGGTGCGGGGCAGGGAGAGGCCGGGGTCGTCGAGCCACTGCAGGGTGGCGATGCGGAGGGCGGATTCCAGAGCGGCGGCGAGGGTGCGGGCCCGAAGCCGGGCGTCGAGGTCCGGGTCGAGGGGAGGGCGGCCGTCCTCGGCCGGGGGCCGTTCGCTCGCGGGGATCCGGTCGACGACGAGGCCGGCGAGGACGCGCTCGCTCTCGACCGATCCGGCGGCCATCCGGCCGAGCAGGGACGGGTGGCGGCGCAGCAGCCGGATCTGGGCGCTGTGGTCCGGATCCTCGTCGTTCTCGGCGATGAGCTGCCCGGCCGCCCCGCAGAGGGCGGCCCACGCGGGTTCGGCGGGAGGCCGGGCGGCGACGAGTTCGTGCAGCCGCCGGCGCCGCACCTCGTCGGTGTACAGCACCGCCTCCTCCTTGTCGGCGAAGTAGTTGGAGAAGGTGCGGCGGGACACGTTCGCGGCCTCGGCGATGGCCTCGACGGTCACGTTGTCGAGGCCGTGTTCGATGGCCAGCCGGACCGCGGCCTCGTTCAGGGCCTGCCGGGTGGCGGCCTTCTTGCGTTCACGCAGGCCCGCGGTCATGGTCATGCCCCAGAGGATAAGGCTCCTTGCCGGAGACGAATATTTGCCCATTGGGAAATATTGCCCATTGCGCAAGATTATGGAAGCCTGGTGCCGCGAACGACTCCGCCGACGCCCCGAGAGGCATCCCATGGCCCCGCAGATCGATCTCGCCACCGCCGCCGCCGAACTCTCCGCGCTCCTCGCGGGCGTCCGCGACGACCAGCTCACCGCGCCGACCCCGTGCGCGGACTTCACCGTCGCCGACCTCATCGACCACGTCGACGGCCTGTGCCCCGTCTACGCGGCGGCGGCCGTCAAGAGACCCTCTCCCCCGCAGCCCGAGGGCCCGTCCGGCGACGGCTCCCGCCTTCCCGCCGACTGGCGCACGAGCATCCCCCCTCACCTCGACGCCCTGGCCCTCGCCTGGAGCGACCCCGCCGCCTGGGCGGGAACGACCCGGGTCTCAGGCCACGAAGCCCCGGCCCAGGTCGCGGGCGTCCTCCTCCTCACCGAACTGATCGTCCACGGCTGGGACCTCGCCCGCGCCACCGCCCGCCCCTACACCGGCGACCCCGAGACACTCGGCCCCTGCCTGACCCTCGTCTCCCCTCTGTTCCCCCCTGATCAGCGCGGAGCGGACTCCTATTTCGCCCCCGCCGTCGAGGTCCCCGCCGACGCCTCCCCCCTCGACCACCTGATCGCCTTCATGGGCCGCCACCCCTCCTGGACCCCCTCCTGAGCCCCGGAAGATCCGGCGAAGAAGGCGAGCACCCGGCGCCACGCGTCCCGCCCGGGGCCCGGCGCGGGCGGGCGGTTACGCTCTCAGACGACCTAATGCTTGCTCGGCGGGAGAGGTGCGATGGACGTCGTCGTGGAGAGAAGGCACGGGATCGGGTTTCCGGCGCGGGCGTTCACGTTCCTGTTGCGGTTCTGGCTGCGGCCGCTGATGCGGTACATGCCGTTCACCGCGTCCGGTTTCCGGATCGGGGCGTCGTTCGAACCCGCCTCACGGATCATGGTGCCGCCGCGCGGGACCCGGACGCGGCCCGTTTCCTTTCCCGGCTTCAAGGCCGAGTGGGTGTGCGGCCCGGGGGTCGCGCCGCCCGGTGCGGACCGGGGGACCGTCATCCTCTATCTGCACGGCGGCGGGTTCATGGTCGGCGGGCTGAACACCCATCGGCGGATGATCGCCCGGCTGTCGGCCGCCGCGGGGGCGCCCGCGCTGTCGGTCGCCTACCGGATGCTCCCCGCCGCGACACTGCCCGAGATGGTCGACGACTGCCTCGCCGCCTACCGGCATCTCCTGGATCTCGGTCATCCCGCTGATCGCATCGTGGTCGCCGGGGACTCCGCCGGCGGCTTCCTCTCCTTCGCCACCCCGCTCCAGGCGATCCGGGACGGTCTGCCCGCGCCCGGCGGCATCGTCGCGATCTCCCCGCTCACCGATCTCGACCACACCGCCAAGCTCGCCCACGCCAACCTCCTGCTCGACCCGTTCATCCCCGGCTCCCGCCTGCCCCTCCTCAACGATCTCCTGCTCGCCGATCTGGCCCCCGATCCGCTGCACTCGCCCGTCAACGGGGCCCTCTCCCAGCTTCCGCCCACCCTCATCCACTGCGGCTCGACCGAGATCCTGCGCGTCGACTCCGAGCTCATGGCCGACCGCCTCGCCCAGGCGGGCGTCCCGGTCACCCTCGTCATCTGGGACCGCCAACCCCACGTCTTCCAGATCTTCGCCGACGCCTGCCGCGAGGGCCTCCGCTCCCTCACCGAACTCGGCGCCTTCGTCCGCGCCCTCCCCGCCACCCGCGCCTCCGGCAACCGCGACACCGCGGCCTGACCCCGCGGCGCGACGGGATCGGCGGATCAGGATCAGGAGGACCAGCAGGGACGCGAGGGCGGCGAGGGCCAGGGCGAGGGCCCCGCCGAGATGCTGGTCGCGGAGCTGGGAGGTTCCCCAGGGGCGGGCCAGCGAGCGGTACCAGCCCGGGGCGAAGACCTCGTCGGACGTCATGATGGCGACGCCGGAGCAGGCGTGAAGGGGAAGGGCCGCCAGGATCAGGGCGACGCGCTTCGCCGGGGAGAGCCGGGGGGCGCCGCTCCCCGGTCCGATGATCGGCAGAAGGTACAGGACGCCGGCGGCCACGAAGAGCAGCATCGCGAGCGCGTGCAGGGAGTGGTCCCACAGGGACGCCTCGAACAGCGGGGTGGAGTAGAACCCGTACAGGCTCGCCACCAGCAGGACCGGCCCCGCAAGCGGCCGGGTCAGGAGCCGCAGCGGACGGCTGTGGACCAGGGCGAGCAGCAGTTCGGGCGGAGTCCTGCCGGGGCCTCCCCTGCGAGGGCGCAGCGCCCTGAGCGCCAGGGTGACGGGGGCGCCGAGCAGCAACGGGATCGGTGCGATCAGGCTCAGCACCGCGTGCTGCACGAGGTGCGCGCTCGTCAGCACCATGCTGTAGCGGGCCAGCCCGCTACAGGTCGCGGCCAGGACGATCAGCAGCCCGGCGGCCCAGGCGACGGTGCGGGAGAGCGGCCAGGGCTGACCGTCGCGGCGCAGCCGCACCACCGCCATGGCGTACAGGACGGCCCCGGCCGTGACCAGGGCGAGGAACAGCGGATCCCAGCGCCATCCGGACGCGTAGGCGGCCGGGTCCGGCGGTCCGGGAAGCCGGAAGCCCAGCATCGCCTCCGCGGGGCCGATCTGCCGTGCCGCGACGGCGGGCGGCGCCGTCCGGGACAGGCCGACGGCCAGGCCCATGGTGGCGGCCATCACGACGAGCTCCAGCGCCGCGACCCGCACGAAGACACCGGTTCCCTGCCCGGTGCGCAGCGCGGGGACGCTGACCCGCCGGTGCCACCACCCGAGGCCGCCCAGTCCGGCGAGCGCGGCCGTCTTGGCCGCGATCAGCACGCCGTAACGGCTCCCGAGGTGCGGGCCGTCGAGCCGGATCCACGCGTTGACGAGCCCGCTCGCCGCGACCACAGCGAAGCACACCGCGGCCAGCCTGCTGTAGCGCGCGACGATCTCACCGAGCTGGTCCCTCAGGAGCCATGCGGCGGCCACCAGCACCAGCAGGCCGCCGATCCACACGGCCGCGCCGAGAACGTGCGCGGCCAGGCTGTAGGCCGCCAGGGAGTGGTTCGCGGCGGACGCCGCATGGCCGGTGAAAGCCGGCGGGAGCAGCCCGGCCATCGCCAGGAGCAGCAGAGGACCGGCTCCGCCCGGTGTCCGGGGCCGGTGTGCCAGCACCGACAGGGCGGCGGCGGTCACGACGACCAGCAGCAGGGCCCGCCCCTGGCTGACCTCGGTCAGGTAGGCGGACAGCACGGATCCCGTCAGCACCTCGGCCGGCGGCTTCCCGTACAGGTCCGCGACCGACAGCACCGCCACCGCCAGCGCCGCGACCGTCCAGGCCGTCGCGCTCGTCGACGCCGCCCGCAGGCAGCGTCCGGCGAGGGGCGACAGCCAGCCGTAGTCGTCCGGGAGGAAGACCACGACGGCCAGGAGCAGGCCCACCGTCACCGTCCCGGCGGCGTTCATCGCGAGCTCGGCGGCGGGCACCATGCCCTTGAGGTAGGACCCGGCCTGCACCAGGTCGGTGCCGTCCTCCGGCAGGAACGTCGCCCTGAGGGCGTCGCCGAACCGCAGCGTGAACGCCAGGACGACCAGTGCCGCCGCCGCCATGCCCAGCCCGAGCCGCAGCGTGCCGCCCGGAGGCCGCGGAGGCGTCTCCTCAACCATCACGGCGACGGGTTCGCCGGACCGTCAGCACCGTCCCGGACACCAGGGCGACGGCGACCGCGCCCAGGGCCAGTTGCGCCCCGATCGGCTCGGAGGAGGTCTCCGGCCGCGAGGTCGTGGCGGCCACCTGCGTGACGGCCGGAGCGGCTTGCGCCGGGGTCTTCCCCGCGGCGGGCCGGAACGTGAACTCGCGGGAGCCGCTGACGATGTGGCCGTCGACCGACACCGTCCGGAACGCCACCAGGTAGCGTCCGGCCCGCGACAACGGGACCAGCGGCTGCCGGGCCACCCCACGGTCGATCTCCGGAGCCCCGGCACTGACGACCGCCCCCGCGGGACCCGTCACCCTGATCACCGTGAACCGGCGCTTCAGCGGCTCGCTGAACGTCAGCCTCACCTCGCCGGGCGCGTCCGTGAGCACCGACTTCTGCCCCGGCGTCATGCTCTCCAGCTCCGCGTGCGCGCTGCCGGGAACGGCGGAGAACACGACCAGCGCGCCCGCCGCGACGCCGACCGCCGACGCCTTCAACGGCCCTGACCACTCCCGCCGGCGCCCGCAGTGCCGCCGAGTCCGTATCGTCACCCTCATCCCACCCGGTACGGGCGTCGCCCGCCCATCGTTCAGCCGCTGAGACCCGAATTCCCGGGGACCGGTGATGCAGCGGTGACGCGGCTAATATGCCGAGATGAACAGCAGCGGCCGGGGCGTCTTCGATCCGAGCGTGCCGAACATCGCGCGGGTGATGGACTACCTGGACGGCGGCAAGGACAACTTCGCCGTCGACCGGGTCCTCGCCGACCGGCTTCTGGAGATCACGCCGGAGGTCCCGATCCTGATCGGGGAGCTCCGCAAGTTCGTGCGCAAGGCGATCGCCTACCTGGCCGGCCAGGGCATCCGGCAGTTCGTCGACATCGGCTGCGGCCTGCCCACCTGCGGCAGCGTCCATGAGATCCTCCAGGAGCTCGACGTCCGGGGCACGGTCGTCTATCTGGACGAAGATCCCGTCGTCGTGGCGCACGGCCAGGCGATCCTGTCGACCTACGGCAGGTCCGCCGGTCCGGACGCCCCGCTGACCCGCGTCATCAGGGCCGACCCCCGCGACCCCGGCGCGCTGCTGTCCCGTCCGGAGCTGACGGAGCTGATCGACTTCGCCGAGCCCACGGCGTTCCTCGTCCGCACCCAGCTGGCCCTCCTCGACGACCCCGAAGCCACGGCGCTCATGGAGAGCCTGATCGACCGGCTCGCCCCGGGCGGCCATCTCCTGATCTCCCACATCGTCCGCGATCCCGCCGAAGCACGGACCGACGAGATGACCCGCCTCTTCAAAACCGACGAGATGTTCGACGGCGACCGCGACCGGGTCCGCACCCGCGCCCAGGTCGCCGGCCTCCTGAAGGGGCTCGACCTCGTCTCTCCCGGCCTGGTCCCGCTGCCGGCCTGGCGTCCGGTCTTCGGGGAGCCCGCGGTCGACCCGGAGACGTTCCTGGGCGTAGGCGCCCTCGGCCGCAAGCCCTGACCCGCACCGGAACGGCGGGCGGCGCTCCCGGAAATCGGGAAACAATGGCGTGCCCGCCCGGTGGCATTCCCTTTCACGGTAAGCGGACGGGCACCCCCAGGTGCAACCCCTAGATACCCCTAGGGGCGATTAGCCATTCGACTGGGGAAAGCGATCCGATGCCCGGAGCTGGCTTGACAGATCAATCCCGACGCAGCGAAGGTGGCAAATGCGATCAGCGGTCGCCGATCCCCGGAATTCGCCAGTGAATGGAGCATTAATGGGTGCGGACGTTCTCGACATGGCAGGACTCACGAAAATCATCTTCGGCGCGGCGGCGTTCCAGTACGTGAATGCCGGCTCCGAGCTCGGCCTGTTCGACCACCTGCACAAGACGCCTGATCTCACCGCCGAGCAGATCGGCGCGGACCTGTCCCTGGCCCGGCGCCCGGTCGACACGCTCCTGCTCGGCACCACCTCGCTCGGCCTCACCGTCCGTGACGGCGAAGGGCGGTACCGCAACGCGCCGCTGGTCGAGCAGCTGTTCGCCGAGGGCCAGTGGGAGATCATCCGGGACGTCATCGGTTTCGAGGCGCACATCGTCTACCCGGGCCAGCAGGACTTCACCGAGTCCCTGCGCGAGAACACCAACGTGGGGCTGCGCCGCATCCCCGGCAACGGGCCCGACCTCTACCAGAGGCTGTCGGAGACGCCGTTCCTGCAGAACGTCTTCTACAAGTACATGCGCTCCTGGTCCGAGCTGGCCAATCCGCTGCTCATCGAGAAGACCGACCTGTCAGGGGTGACGACCCTGCTGGACGCCGGCGGCGGCGACGCCGTCAACGCCATCGACCTGGCCCGTGCCCACCCCCACCTGCGGATCACCGTGCTGGAGATCGAGCAGACCGCCCCGATCGCCCGGCGCAAGATCGTCGAGCACGGCCTGGAGGACCGCGTCCAGGTGGTGGTCGGGAGCATCTTCGAGCCCTACGCCGGCGAGTACGACTGCGTCCTGTTCTCCCACCAGTTCGTCATCTGGACCGAGGAGGAGAACGTCCGGCTGCTCAGGAACGCCCACGCGGCGCTGCGCCCGGGCGGCCGGGTCATCGTGTTCAACTCCATCACCGACGACACGGGCGACGGCCCGCTCATGGGCGCGCTCGACAGCGTCTACTTCACCGCGCTCCCGGCCGAGGGCGGAATGATCTACCCCTGGCGTGACTACGCAGCGTGGCTGGACGAGGCCGGCTTCACGGGCATCGAGCTCATCCCCTGCCGGTCCTGGACCCCCCACGGCATCGCCACGGGCACCAAGCCCGAGTAGCCCGGCCAGCCCGATGACCGGCGCCGGGCCGGGCGCCTCCCGCGTCCGGCCCGGCGCCGCGCCATGCCCAGGCCATTGGACGCCGCCCGTGCCGAACGGGATTGCTCCATTCACCGGCCGACCGATGGAATCGCGCGAAAATCCCGCCGGTCTCCACTAATTCCAGGAGATCTCCGCACCGCGTCCACCGGTTCTGGCAGCAGGTGACTTTCGGTGATCTTGGCGTGACATAAAGGAAGGACCAAAAAGCCTCCGAAAGGAGGGTAAGGGCTATACGATAACCGGGCGGGTTTTAAGCGTTTCTCCCACAAGGATTCTGATAGGCCTATTGGAGCAATTGTCAGGAGGAAAGTCCCGGGTATGCGACTCGCCGAACGCGACAGGCACCTGACGGCCCTCCGGCGGCTGTGCGCCGAGCCGGGCGCCATGCAGCTGGTGGTCCTCACCGGGCCCGCGGGCAACGGGAAGTCCGCGCTGCTGCGCGGGTTCGCCGACGAGGCTCGCGCGTCGGGGGCCCTGGTCCTGACCGCCGTGCCGGAGCAGGGCGAGCGGGACTCCCCCTGCGGGGTGCTCCAGCAGCTGCTGGACGGAGCGTCCGGGGATCCCGCCGTGCAGGAGCGGTTCGACTCCCTGCTGGGCGTGCTCGCGGCGGCGTTCGCCGGGGAGGCCGTGCCGCGCCCGTCCGAGCTCGGTCCCGCGCTCGGCGCGGTCAGCCGGCTCCTGCTGTCGATCAGCGAGCAGCGTCCGGTCGTCATCGTCATCGACGACGTGCCCTTCGCCGACCCGGCGTCGCTGCTGTGCGTCGCCCATCTGACGCGCAGGATGAGCGCGCGCTCCCTGATGGTGCTGCTGGCCGACCGCGACCTGTCGCCGGGACCGCAGGCCCGGCAGTTCGCGCGCCGCTGCCTGCACGCGAAGGTGACCCATCTCGCGCTGCCGCTGCTGACCCCGGCGGGCGTGGCGGAGATCGTCGCCCGGGAGCTGGCGGCCCCGGAACTCGCCACACCCTTCCACGCCGCCACCGGCGGCAGCCCGCTCCTGCTCAGCGCCCTCATCGAGGACCACGCCGCCGCGACGGGCCAGGACGGCCGTGGCGCGGGCCGCCGGGCGTTCGCCGACGCCTCGCTGTCCTGCGTGCGCCGCTGTGGCCGGATCACCCTCCCGGTCGCCCACGCGATCGCGGTCGCCCGCCGCCGCTTCGGCCCGAGGCTCATCGGCGCCCTGCTCGGCCTCGACCCGGCCGAGGTCGGCGACGCCGTCGACCAGCTCACGGCGGCCGGGCTCCTGCTGGACGGCGGATTCCGGGCCGGAGAGATCGAGGCGGCGGTCCTGCGGACCATGGAACCCTGCGCACGCGAGAAGATGCACCACGACGCCGCGCTCCTGCTGCTGCGCGAGTCCGACGACGCGAGCGAGGTCGCCGCCCATCTGGTGCGGGCGGGCCGCGCCGCGACCGCACCCTGGGGCGCCCGGGCCCTGGAGTACTCGGCGCGGCAGGCTCTGGAGGGCAACCGCTACCGCCAGGCGGCCGAGTACCTCGGCGCGGCGAGCCGGATCGCGAGCGCGCCGGACACGAGCCGGGCCGTGGCGCTGCTGGCCAGGGCGGAGTGGCAGCTCGACCCCGCGCTCGGCTTCGTGCACGTCGGCGAGCTGACCGAGGCGTTCTGGCGAGGCGACCTGTCGGCGCGGCAGTCCGTCGATCTGGTCGCCTCTCTGCTGTGGCACGGTGACCGGCCGGGCGCCGAAGGCATCGGCGCCGAGCTGGACCGGCGGGAGGAGGGGTTCGGCGAGCACGACCGGGCGGCGCTGCGGCTGGGCCGGCTGTCGCTGGCGTCGGCGTATCCGGGGTTCGTCGACCCGGCCAGGACCAGGGCGATCGTCGAGCGGGGCGTGTCGTGCGTGACCGAGCCCCAGGGCGCGCAGGCCGCGCAGGCCCTGGCGCGGGTGCTGTACGGCCTGCCCCCCGACGCCGTCAGCGCCGACCCCGAATGCCTGCTGACCCGCCACCGGCTCGACGAGACCGTCGTCCATGTCCTGCGCTGCCTGCTGTACAGCGACCGCGACGACCGGGTGGAGCGGCTGTCCCAGGAGGTCCTGGCGCACGACGGCGGGCTCGAGGCCAGGACCTGGCGGGCGATGGTGCTGGACGTCCGTGCCGAGGCGGCGTTGTGCCGGGGCGAGTTCACCCTCTCCCTCGACGCCGCGAAGTCGGCCCTCGACGCCCTCTCCCCGCTCTCCTGGGGGACCGCGATCGCCGGTCCGCTGGGCAGCCTGCTGCTCGCCGCGACCCGGCTCGGGCTGCACGACGAGGCGGATGAGGCCGTCCGGCGATCGATCCCGGAGGAGGCGTTCGCGACCCGCGCCGGACTGCACTACCTGCGCGCCCGCGGGCACCACTTCCTCGCCACCGACCGGCCGGGCGCCGCGCAGGCGGACTTCGGGACCTGCGCGGAGCTGGCCGCCGCCTGGGGGGTGGACCGCGCGGCGCTCGTGCCCTGGCGGGTCGATCTCGCCGAGGCCCATCTCGCCTCGCGCGACCACAGCGGCGCGGCGCGGCTGGCGTCCGCGCAGCTCGCGCACGAACGGGAGGTTCCGCCCAGGGTGGCGGGGCGGGCCCTGCGCATCCTGGCCGAGGCCGGGGAGCTCGAGGACCGCGTCTCGCTGCTGGAGCGCTCGGCGGGCCTGCTGCGCAGATCGGGCGACCACTACGGGCACTCCCGGACGCTGGCCTCGCTGGCCGCGGCCTACCGGGCGGCGGGCGACGTCCGGCGCGCCAAGAAGGCCTGCGACGCCGCCCACCGGATCGCCGTCCGGTGGGCGTTCCCCTCCCCCGTCACCGACGGGACGGCGCCCGAGCCGCCGAGGATCGACCGCAGGGAGCGTTTCGACCTGCTCACCGACCAGGAGCGACGGGTGCTGACCATGGCGGCGGAGGGCCAGAGCAACCGGGAGATCGCGGGCCTGCTGTACGTGACGGTCAGCACCGTGGAACAGCACCTCACCAACTGCTACCGCAAACTCAAGATCAAGAGCAGGGTCGACATCCCGCTGGCGCTGTGAGGGCGTCACAGGTTGCCGCGCTTGTCCTGCTCCCGCTCGACGGCCTCGAACAGCGCCTTGAAGTTGCCCTTGCCGAAGCCCTCGGAACCGTGCCGCTCGATGATCTCGTAGAAGATCGTCGGACGGTCACCCGTCGGCTGGGTGAAGATCTGCAGCAGGTAGCCGTCCTCGTCGCGATCGGCGAGGATGCCCAGCTCGCGCATCTCCTCCAGGCCCACGCGGGTCTCGCCGACCCAGCCGGGCAGCGCGTCGTAGTAGCTGCCGGGGGTGGCGAGGAACTCCACGCCCGCGGCGCGCATCCGGCGGACGGTCCGCACGATGTCGTCGGTCCCGAGCGCGATGTGCTGGACTCCGGCACCGCCGTGATATTCCAGGAACTCGTCGATCTGGGAACGCCGGGGACCGGCGGCGGGTTCGTTCAGCGGGATCTTGACGGTCCTGGAGCGGTCGGCGACGACCTTGCTCATCAGCGCCGAGTACCGGGTGGCGATGTCCGATCCGATGAACTCCTGCATGTTCGTGAAGCCCATCACCCGGTGGTAGAACTCCACCCATTCGTCCATCCGGCCCAGCTCGACGTTGCCCACGAGGTGGTCGACACGGTCGAACCACTCCTCGGCCTCGGGTTCCAGGACCGGCTCGGCCGCGACGAATCCGGGCGCGTAGGGGCCGTGGTAGCGGGACCGGTCGACGAAGGAGTGACGGGTCTCGCCGAAGGTCCCGATCGCCGCGCGGACGAGCGTCCCGTACTCGTCGGTGAGCTCCCGGGGCTCCTCCAGCGGGATCGCGCCGCGGGCCACCGCGTAGGAGAACGCGGCCTCCACGTCGGGCACCGCCAGCGCGACGTCGGTGACACTGTCACCGTGCGCCTCCACGTGCCGTCCCAGATCGGTGCCGCCCTTGAGCGGCGCGGTCAGGACGAACCGGGCGGTACCGCACTGCATGACCTGCGAGCGCGCGTCCCGCCGCCCGGTCTCGGGCCCGGCGTACCCGATGCGGCGCATCCCGAGCGCGGCGGAGTAGAAGTACGCCGACTGGATCGAGTTGCCGACCGCGAAGACCAGCGAGTCGATGCCCAGCAGCGGAAAGCCCTCGTCGAGCAGAACGGCCTGCGAAGCTGACACGGGCTCGGCCATCACGGATTCCCTCTCTGCGGCGTGCCCCCGGATCCGGGGTGCCCCGAACCTAACGAGGGCCGCGCACCCGCAGAACCCCAGACCGTGCCCCTATCCGCCCCAGGATGCGGGGCCGCCCGGCGCCGGGATCAGGGCAGGGCGTTGCGGCGGGCGACGGACCCCAGGTAACGGCCGCTGTCCTTGACCTGCCGCTGCTGGGTGGCGCGGTCGACGGCGATGACGCCGAAGGTGGGCGCGTAGCCGAGGATCCATTCGAAGTTGTCGAGGGCCGACCAGTAGCAGTAGCCGCGGACGTCGACGCCGTCGGCCGTGCAGCGGGCCACGCCTTCCAGTGCCTCGCGGATGAAGGCGACGCGGCGGAGGTCGTCGCCGGTGGCGATGCCGTTCTCAGTGACGATCATCGGCAGGCCGGCCTCGGCGGCACGGCGCAGGACGTTCTCCAGGGCCCGGGGGTAGAACTCGTAACCGAGCTGGGTGAGCTCGGCGTCTTCGGGGTGGGGCAGCACGCCCGAGGGGCCGGTGCGGGCGCGGGTGTAGTTCTGGACGCCGAGGTAGTCGTCGCCCTCCATGGCCGGTAGGAAGCCGGTGAAGCTCTCCGCCCACAGGCGGTCGGCGGTGGCCTCCCCGCCCGGCTCCGGCTGGAAGTCGGTGAGGGCCAGGGACAGCCCGATCCGGGTGTCCGGGCTGGCCTCCCTGATGGCGGCGCGGGCCGCGATGTGCGCCCGCTTGACGACGTCCATGCCGGTGTCGCTGACGGTGAACAGGAAGACGTTCAGCTTGTCGGGGGTGGTGCCGAGCGCTTCGGCGCCCGCCGCGAGGCCGGGGCCGAGCATGTCGGCCAGGATGTCGCCGATCCCGACGGGGGCGTGCGCGTCGTCCTCGCCGGGCTGCGGCGTCAGGCTGCGGATGAGCGGGGCGATGTTGGCCTCGTTGATCGTGCACACGTACGGGATCAGGGAGCCGAGCTCGCTCATCACCGCCGCGCAGTAGGCGGCGAACCGCTCCGGGGTGCCCGCGTGCTCCCAGCCGCCGAGCTTCATGAGCCAGCGCGGGCTGGTGAAGTGGTGCAGCGTCACCAGCGGCGTGATCCCGAGGTCGTGGCAGGCCTCCAGGACGTCACGGTAGTGGGCGATCGCGGCGCGGGAGAAGCGGCCGTCCTCCGGCTCGACGCGCGCCCACTCGATGGAGAACCGGTAGGAGGTCAGGCCGAGCTCCTTGAGCAGGGCCAGGTCCTCGCGGAACAGGCGGTAGTGGTCGCAGGCGTCGCCGCTCGGCTCGGTGAAGAAGCTGCCGGGCATGTTCTCCAGGACCCACAGGTCGCTGCCGATGTTGCCGCCCTCGACCTGGTGCGCCGCGGTGGCCGCACCCCACAGGAACCCCTCAGGAAAGATCATCGCAGCGCTCCCGCATGACGTGGACCATGGATCACTCTGAAAGCTGAGTAAACCATAGAATTACCGAAATCTGATCTGACTCAGGATTCGGTTTCCGTGAGCGAGGCGCGGGCCTCCCGCCGGTCCTCGCCGGTGAGCCGCCGGAACGCGGCCACCAGGACCTCTCCGAGGTCGAAGGAGGGGTCGGCGAGCCACTGGAGCTGGAGCCCGTCCCAGGTGGCCAGGAACTGGCGCGCCACCTGCACCGGGTCGAGTCCGGGAGGGGCGAGGCCCGCCTCCTGCCGGCGTTCGATCATCCTCGCGTGCCGCGCCACCGTGGCCGCGTAGCGCTGGGCGAAGTACTCCTGCGCGGGATGGCCGGGCGTCGTCGCCTCCCCGGCCAGTGCCGCGTACAGCCGCAGGACCCCGGCCCGGCGCGTCACCGAGTCCGCGAAGGCCCGCAGCCGCTCCGGCAGGCCGGCGTCGGAGTCCCCGCCGTCATCGGCCTCCGCCTGCTCCTCGTCCGAGCGCCGCAGCGCCGCCACCAGCAGATGGTCCTTGCTCGGAAAGTGGTAGAGGACGGTCGGCTCGCGGGCCCCCGCCCGCTCGGCGACCTCGGCCGTGGTGACCCCGCGGTGCCCCTTCTCCACGACGATCTCGAGCACCGCCGCGGCGATGGCCTCCCGCCGCTCCGCCGACCGGGCGTACGGGCCGCGCTGCCTGCTTCGGGCGGGAGTCGTCATGAGACAACCCTACGGCCGGTCAGTACTCGTTCTTGATGACGAAGTAGGACCCGCGGATGGTCCCGGCCAGCTTCGACTTCTGCCGCGCGAACTTGAACGCCCCGAGCTCCTCCGGGACCTCCATCCCGTCGGAGAGCTTGAACCCCACCGCCCGCTTCCCACCGCTCTCCACGGTGTACATGACGTTGACCGACAGCCCGCTCTCATAGAACACATAGGCCATCCGGATGCCCTCGACCTCGAACGAGGTCGCCTCCAGCGCAGGCGAGGAGATGACGATGTCCCGCTCCTCCTTGAGGATCCGGCTCACCCACGCGACGGCCTCCGCCGCCTTCTCCGCCGGCTCCACCGTGAACACATGGCTGTACTTGTTCCTGAAGTACCGGGCCTCGTTGGCCCGCAACCCCGCGAGCGCCTCCACGACCGGCGACGACTCCAACCCGACCGTCGAGACGTCCACGAAATCCACGACATAGGACATGGCGATCCCTCCTCCTCACCCAGCTTAGGCACCGGCCGCCCCGCCGGACGACCCCGCCCCGGCCCGGCGGGTGATGGCCTGGAGGCCCACCAGGTCGTCGGGGAGGGCGTCGGGGACCGTCTCGTCGAAGCGGGACAGGGCGCCGTGGCGGAGGGCCGCGGCGGTCCACAAGATCATGAGAAGGGCGCAGAGGACGTAGAGGAGGCCGATGCCCCGGGATTCGCCGGTGCCGAGGATCGGGCCGAGGAGGGGGGCCAGGGCGCCGTCGGGGCGCAGGAGCGGGTCGAGGACTCCGGGCAGGAGCGGGGCCAGCAGGACGAAGCCCAGGGGCTGGGTGGACATGGCGAGGGCCTGGTTGACGGCGATGACCCGGGCGTGGAAGCGGTGCGGGACCTTCGTGTGGATGATCGTCATCCAGATGCCGTCGACCACCGACATGGTCACGCACATCCCGAACACGCCCACGGCGATCAGCGGCAGCGACGGCCGTCCCCCGGCGACGGCGCAGCATCCGGCGAAGGCCAGGCAGAACAGGAGCATGCCGCGCATCCGGCGGCGCGGGCCTCCCCACAGGGCCATGAGCGCCCCGCCCGCGGTCGCGCCGATCCCGGCGACCATGGCGATCCAGCCCGCGTCGGACAGCCCGCCCACCGCGAGGGCCAGCGGGGAGATCAGGACGAAGACCGCGCCCAGGAAGACGTTGAGGACGAAGAAGTAGCCGACCATGGCGCGCAGGCCCGGCCGTTCCCACAGGTAGGAGAAGCCGTGCCTGATCTCGGCCCGCAGGGTCTCGCGCGGACGCCAGGGCATGGTCGCGGGAAAGCGCACCAGCAGGAGGGCGCCGACGGCGATCACATAGCTGATCACGTCGATCAGGAGGATCAGCTTGAGCCCGAAGGCGGCCATCATCCCGACGGCGAAGACCGGTACCAGGAACCGGGACACGCCCATGGTGAACTGCACGACCCCGTTGGCATGGCCCATGTACTCCTTCGGGATCAGCTGCGGCACGGCCGACCCGTAGGCGAGCCGCTGCGTGGTCAGCGCGACCGACAGCAGGGCGAGCAGGACGTACAGGTCGACCGAGCCCAGGTCGCCGGTGAGCACGAGCCGCAGCAGCAGGATCCCCTGGATCACCCCCGCCGCCACCCCGGACGCCAGCAGCGCCCGGCGCCGGTCCGCCCGGTCGATCAGCGCCCCGACGACCGGCGCCGCGACGAGCCCCGGAAGCGTCGCCACCAGCGCGAACACCGTGAACCGGGCGAGCGATCCGGTCTGCAGATAGGTCCACAGCGGGATCGCGTACTCCGTCAGCGCCGTCCCGACCATCGAGACCATCTGCCCGGCGGCGACGGCCAGGAACCGGCCCATGCCCGGACGGACCCCGGAGGCCGCCGCGGGCCTCCCGCCGACGGCCGCGACCCGCCAGGTCTCCCCCGTCCCCTCGGTGAGGTCCTCATGGACGCTCGTGATGATCGAGGCCAGCTCCCCCGCCCTGAACTTGAGGAAGTAGTGGCCGGCCTCGTCGATCTCGACGAGCGCGGTCCGCTCGGTGAGGAAGCCCCACTCGCGGTACCGCTCGCGGGCGAACTCGGTGCCGGGATCCCGCTCACCGGTCACCGAGACGACCGGGGCGGACAGCCGGGCCCCCTCGGCCAGCAGCCGGGTGAAGTACTCCTCGGACCGCTCGCCGTCCTCGCGCATCGCCCTGACCAGGAACCTGCGCTGTTCGGCGTCGGCCTCGCTGAGGTCGGCGCCGGTGGCCTGGAGCCAGTTGGCGTAGATCTCGTCGCTGCGCAGCCGCTCGATCCGGAACGTCCGGTAGAGCGGCCCCAGGATGCGCCCGTCGGGCCGGGCGAAGGGGAAGACCCCGCCCAGGTAGACCGCCTCTATCCGCCGTCCGGCCCCCTCCAGGCCCAGGGCGATCTCGATGGTCAGCGCGGCGCCGGGACCGCAGTGCCCGTACAGGACGAGCGGCCCGCCGACCCGTTCCAGGATCTCGGCCACACAGCGCCGGGCGACCTCCTCGATCGGCTGGGTCTCCTCCTCGACGGCGAACTCGTGGCCCGGCACCGCGAGGGCGAGCAGCGCGTGCTCGGCCGGGAGCGCGTCGGCCAGCGGCTGGTAGACGATCGCGGAGGCCCCGCCGTAGGGGATGCAGACGTAGGTGACGACGGGCGCGGCGGTCCTGGTCAGCTCGTGGAGGAGCCCGCCGGACGCCTCCGGGGCGCTCGAGGCCGCCGCGGCGACCGCCCGGACCGTCGGATCCCGGAAGAGCTCGACCACGGTGACCGGACGGCAGCCGGCCGGCAGCGCCTTGCGGAGCCGGGCCACGGCCTGCGTGGCCAGGAGGGAGTGCCCGCCGAGGTCGAAGAAGTCGTCGAGCGCGCCGACCTCGGCCACGCCCAGCACCTCCGACCAGATCCCTGCGACGAGCTCCTCGACCGGGCCGTGGGGGGCGGTGAACTCCCCGGCGGGCTCCTCGGGCACGGGCAGCCGGGCCCGGTCCACCTTGCCGTGGGCCTGGAGCGGCAGCCGGTCCATCCAGACGAACCTGCCCGGCACCATGTAGTCGGGCAGCCGCTCGGACAGCCCGGCCCGCAGCTCGGCGGCGGGGGTGCCCGCGGTCCCCTCGAGATAGGCGATCAGCCGGTCGTCCCGGACGACCGCCACCGCGCGCACGACCCCCTCGCACCCGCCGAGCGCGGCCTCCACCTCTCCGAGCTCGACCCGGAATCCGCGCAGCTTGACCTGGTGGTCGCGGCGGCCCAGGAACTCCAGCTCGCCGCCGGGCAGGAACCTGCCCAGGTCGCCGGTCCGGTAGAGCCGGTCCCCCTCGGCCGCGAACGGGTCGGGCACGAACTTCTCCGCGGTGAGCTCGGGACGTCCGAGATAACCGCGCGCCAGCCGGTCCCCGCCGATGTGGATCTCCCCCGCGACGCCGGGCGGCACCGGGCGCCCGTCCGGGTCGAGCACGTACACCCTGGTCCCGGGCAGCGGACGGCCGATCGGGGTGAGGGTCCCGGTGTCGCCGTCGTCGGTGACCCGCCAGGTCGTCGCCCCGACGGTCGCCTCCGTCGGCCCGTAGTGGTTGTGGATCTCGCAGCCACCGAGCCGGGCGAGCTCGCGGACCCACGCGGTGCGCGAGGCCTCGCCGCCGAGGATGAGCGCCCGGCGCGGGAGCAGCGCCGCCGCCCCGGCCTCGTCGGCCAGCGCCGCGAGGTGCGACGGCGTCATCTTCAGGTAGTCGATCCGCCGGGAGGCCACGAAGGAGGCCAGTTCCGCCCCCGAGGCCCGCTTGGACAGCATGTGCACGCAGCCGCCGGTCGCCAGAGCCAGGTAGAACGTGGTGATGCCGAAGTCGAAGTGCAGCGACTGCAGCAGCCCGAACGACGATCCCGGCACGATCGCGAACCGCCGCCGCACCCCCTCCAGATAGTTGACGATCTGCCGGTGCTGGACCGCGACCCCCTTGGGCGTCCCGGTCGAGCCCGAGGTGTAGATGACGTAGGCCAGGTCGTCCGGGGCCGCCTCGCCGGAGGGCGCGTCGGGTCCGTCCGCCGGGCCGTCGGTGTCCAGGCACACGATCCGGCCCGCGTAACCGGCGAAGCGCGGCCGCAGTGCCGACACCGTGATGAGCACCGGGGCTGCGGAGTCGGCGAGCATGTAGGCGAGCCGCGCATCCGGTGCCTCGGGATCGAGCGGCAGGTAGGGCGCGCCGGCGTTCAGCACGCCGAACAGCGCGACGGCCGTGCCGAGGGACTGCGGCAGGCAGATGCCGACGGGCCGGTCGGGGCCCGCTCCGGCGCTCCGCAGGCGACGGGCGAGACGCTCGGCGTCCGTCCGGAGCCGCCCGTAGGTCAGGGTCTCGCCCTCGAACGTCACGGCGGGAGCGGCGGGATCATGGCCGTCGATCACCCGGTGCAGCAGCGGCCACGGCGGGCTGACCTCGCCGGTGTCGTTCCAGTCGTCGACGAGCCTGCGGCGCTCCCCCGGGGTCAGCAGCCCGAGGTCGCGCAGCGGGGCCGCGGGGGTCTCGGCGATCGCCCGGAGCAGGGTCGTGAACAGGTCGGCGACCTGCCGGACGGCCGGCTCGCCGAACCTGTCGGAGCGGTAGCGGAAGCACAGCTCGACGCTGTCCGGCAGCTCCCGGACGATCAGCGCGAGATCGAAGGCCGCCTCGTCGAGCGGCCTGCCCCACCGCTCGGTGACCAGCTCGGACGGCCAGGCCCGGCGTTCGGTGTGGGCCTGCTGGAGGATGACCGCGCTCTGGAAGACCGGTCCCCCGCCGACCGCCGAGACCAGCTCGTCGAAGGGCAGTTCGTGGGTGAGTGCGGCGGCGAAGGAGGCCCGGGTCCGGCCGGCCGCGTTCTGGAAGGGCTGGCCGGGGTCGAGTTCGGTGCGGAGCGGGAGCACGTTGATGAAGCAGCCGATCAGCGGTTCGAGCTCGGTCCGGTTGCGTCCGCCGGTCACCGACCCCACCGTGATCGTCTTCTCCCCGGTGATCCGCAGGAGGAGGGTCTTGTAGGCGGTGAGGAAGGCCAGGAAGGAGGTGGTGCGCGGGCCGCCCGCCCGCCTGACGGCCTCGGCCAGCCCGGCCGGGATCGAGGTGACGACCTCGGCGCTGCGGGCCCCGCCGGTCTCCGGCCCGCCGCCGGGCAGCGTGGTGGGCGGGCCGCCGAGGGCCGCGCGCCAGTGATCGGCGCGCTCCGCCCGGGTCCGCTCGTCGAGGCGGGCCCGCGACCAGGCAGCGTAGTCGGCGTACTGGACGGGCAGCTCCGGCAGGTCGGGAGCGGTGCCCGTCCGGTGGGCCCGGTAGGCCGCGGCCAGCTCGGCGATCGCGTTGTCGACCGACCAGCCGTCGGAGCCTGCGTGGTGCCAGACCATCATCAGCCGGTGCTCGGCGGGCGCCACCCGGTACAGGTGCACCCGGAACTGGGGCGCCCGGGCCAGGTCGAACCGTTCGCCCGCGGCCCGCTTCGCCAGCTCCAGGGCGCGTTCCTCGGGGTCGGCCCCGGCGCTGACGTCGACGAGCGCGAAGGGCGGCTCCAAGGAGGGCAGCACCTCCTGGAACGGCTCGCCGCCGACGTCGACCAGGACGGTCCGCAGCGACTCGTGGCGTCGCACGAGCGTCGCGACGGCCTCCCGGAGGGCGTCCTCGTCGAGGGGTCCGTGCAGGCTGAGGCCGGCGGTCACGTTGGCGACCCCGCCGGGATCGACCTGGGCGGCCAGCCACATCCGGCGCTGCTCGAACGAGGCCGGCAGCGGGCGGCCGTCCCGGGGCAGCCGGGCGATCCGCGCCGACCGCCTGGCCAGCAGCAGGGCCAGCGCCTCCTGCCGGTCCGGCGTCAGTTCACTCGCAGTCGTCACGCCGCGCCCTTCCCCTCGAGGTTCCCCCGCAGCGCCTGCAGGAACTGCAGCGCCTCGCGTCCGTTGACGAGCCGATGGTCATAGGCCAGGCCGAGCGTGACGACCGACCGCTGCGCGACCGCGCCCTCCTCGTCGAGGTAGAGCTCGGGACGCGGTGCGCACAGCGAGATCGCGCACGCGTGCCCCGGGAACACGATCGGGATAGCGATCACCGCGTCGGCGTCGGTGTTGAGCGCGACCAGGATGTTCGAGCCGGCCAGATCGGCGTCGGCGAAGGCTCCGCGCAGCGCGGTCATGCGGTGGCGCATGGCGGTCCGGGAGATCTCCCGGAGGCCCAGGCGTGCGGCATCCCTGATCACCGGCACGTACAGTCCCTTGCCGAGGTCGATCGTCAGGCCGACGTGGGGCGCGCCGGAGTGGCGGACGTTCAGGCCGTCCAGCTCGGCGAAGAACAGCGGGAACTCCCCGTGCAGCCCGGCGACGGCCTCGATCAGCAGTTCGGGCAGGCCGACCAGGGTGCGCAGCTCCCTGGTCAGCCGCGCCGCCGCCGCGAGGGTCCCGGTGACGTCGACCTGGATCGCGGTGAAGGCGGCGGGAACCGTCTGCCAGGAGCGGGTGACCGTCGCGGCGACGCCCCGCTGGACGGCGGGGAGCGGCTCGGTCCCGGCGGCGCCGAGCAGAGATTCGATGTCGCCGCTGCGGACGAGGGTGAGTCCCAGCCCGGCCACCCGCGCCTCGTCGATCCCATGGGCGTCCATCAGCGCACGGGCCGGACCGGTGACGACCGGCCCGCCGGACGCCCGCCCGGCCTCCTCGGCGGCGGCCCGCCCGGCCTCGCCGACCCGGGCGATGGGCTGGCCCGGACGGCAGGTCGCACCGGCCGGCAGCAGCCTGCTGAGCGTCCCGCCCTCCTCGGACAGCAGTTCCTCGATCGCCTTGGACGTCTCGATGAGCGCCACCGGATCACCCGGTGCGAGCTCGGCGCCGTCCTCGGCCAGCCAGTCCACGAGCACGTACTCGCTGTCGTTGGTGTTGAGCTTCGGCACGCTGATCTCAGTCACGGAGCGCCTCCCGTACGGCCCGGCGGATGTCGGTGTCCTGCACGAGGACCTCCTGTTCGAGGTGGCCCGCGGTGGGCACGACGGAGTCGGCGGCGTGCACGAGCGCGACCGGCCGGCGCAGCCGCTCCCAGGCGATCTCGTGCAGCCGGTGGGCGACCTCGCTCCCCCAGGTGCCGCCGCCGGTGCCGTCCTCGGCGACGACGACCGTCCCGGCCCTGCCGAGCAGCCCCGCGACGGTCTCGGCGTCGAAGGGGTAGAGCCTGCGCGGGACGAGCAGCAGGCAGCTGATCTCGTCCTCGACGAGCAGCGCCCTGACCGCGTCGAGCGCCCGGTGGGTCAGCCCGCCGGGCACGATCAGCACGCAGTCGCAGTCCTCGGGGTCGTCGAAGGAGACCCGGGTGAACCCGTCCGCCGTCGCGTACCGCAGGAGCTCGTCGACGATCCCGCCGGTGAAGGTCCTCCGGCCGTAGAGGACCTTGTCCTCGAACAGGACGCACGGCTCCTCGAGCGCCAGCATGGTGTCGAACAGGTCCCGGTGGCCGTCGAAGGGCGCGACCTCGAACAGCGACAGCCCGGGGATCCCGACGAAGTGCTTCTGCAGGCTCTGGCTGTGCGTCGGCCCGTACCCGCGGCCACCGCCGGTGGGGCACCGCACGACCAGCGGCACCGCGACCCGCCTGCCGTACATCGACACCGACTTGGCCGCGAAGTTGACGATCTGGTCGAACGCCAGCGTCACGAAGTCGGAGAACATGATCTCCACGATGGCCTTGTCGCCGGACAGGGCCAGCCCGCCGCCGACCCCGACGATGCCGCCCTCGCTGATCGGGGTCGACAGGACCCGGTCGGGGAACCGGCTCGACAGGCCGCGGGCGACCTTGAAGGCACCGCCGTAGGGGTCGAGGAGGTCCTCGCCGATCAGGTAGACGCCGGGGTCGTCGGCGAGCAGGCCGTGCAGGGCCTCGTTGAGGCTTTCCGCCACCCGCATCAGGGCCTCCAGCGCGACAGCGGACGGGCCAGGACGTCGGCGGCGACGTCCTCGACGAACGACCGGGCACGGGCGTCGAGATCGGGCCGGGCGGCGGCGAGCCCGGGATACCAGTCACGGGCGGCGGCCTCCCTCAGCTCGGCGGGGGTCCGGGTGTCGTCGCCCTTGCTGTGCGGGCCGAGCCGGTGCGTGCGGACCTCGAGGACGAGCGGTCCCGCGCCCGCCCTGGTCTCCTCGATCAGCGCGGCGGTCTCGGCCCGGATCTCGCCGGGGCGGCCCGCGGACGTCACGAGGTGGCGGGCCCCGAAGGCGGCGGCCCGCCCGCCGATCGTGCCGGCCATCTGGTGCCCGGTCGGGGTCGACTGGGCGATGCCGTTGTGCTCGGTGACGACGACCAGCGGCAGCCGCCACAGGACGGCCATGTTGAGCGCCTCGTAGACCGCGCCCTCACCCCAGGTGCCGTCGCCGATGAAGGCCAGTGCGATGCCGCCCGGCTCCGAGCGGGCCAGGTGCAGGGCGGCGCCGGCGGCGACGGGCAGGCTCTGCCCCTGGATTCCCGTCGACAGGTAGCGGCCGTTCAGCAGGTGCTGGCTTCCGCCGACCCCGGCGCAGACCGCACCCTCCCGGCCCATGATCTCGGCGAGGAGTCCGTAGGGGTCGCGGCGCACCGCCAGATAGTGGCCGTGGCCGCGGTGGTTGCTGAAGACGAAGTCGCCGTCGCGCAGCAGCGGGGCCAGCGCGACCGGGACGTGCTCCTGGCCGAGGCAGGTGTGAGTGGTGCCGTTCAGCAGGCCCTGGTCGTACAGGTCGAGCAGCTTGCGTTCGAAGTGCCGGATCACCAGCAGCAGGCCGTCGTCGTCGGTCAGGAGGTCGTCCGCGACGGGCTCGAGGACTCCTTGGCTCATGTGCCTTCCTTCGTGAGGAGGTGGACGAGGGCGGCGAGGCGGTGCCGGTCGGAGGGGAGCCCGGGACGCGCCGCCGCCCCGATCGGCGGGGACGGGCGCAGTCCCGCGAGATAGGTCTCCAGATCCGCGGGGTCGAGCGAGGCGACGAACTCCGACGCCTTCCGACGCGACAGCTCCGCGATCCGCGCGTGGTGCTCCGGATCGTCGAGCAGGGCTCTGACCGCGTCGATCCACGGCCGGGGGTCCTGTTCGGGGATCCGCGGCTCGGGCCGGCCGCCGAGGGCCGCGTAGCCCTCGATCGGCCGGACGGGCAGCAGGTAGGGGACGCCGAGCTTGGCCTCGCCGAGCCCGCCGACGTCGGAGGCGAGCACGGGGACGCCGCGGAGCATCGGCTCGACGGCGGTGTAGCCGAACGTCTCGTCCCACAGCGACGGCACCACGACGATCCTGGACCGCGCCCAGATGGCGTCGGTGTCGTCGGTGGCCTCGGCCAGCTCGATGTTCGGGCGCAGGGCCAGTTCGGCGAGGTCGTGCGGGGTGGTGCCCCAGGTGGGCACCGCGAGAAAGCGGACCTCGGGCAGCGCGTCGGCCAGCGCGAGGAAGATCGGCAGGCCCTTGTAGCCGCAGGGGTTGATCATCGTGACGGCCGTGCCGTGGTGCACCGGGTGCGGTCCGGGACCGTAGACGTGCGGGCGGACCAGCGTGGAGTCGATCTCGCCCCAGGTCCGCAGGTAGCTCTGGGCCGTCCGGCTGACGGCGACCACCCCGGCCGACCGGCGTACCAGGCGGGTCCCGGCCTCGCTCGGGTAGAAGGCGCGCGGCCCGAACGGAAGCTGCTGCAGGGTGTGCGCCAGATAGACCACCCGTCCGGGGGTGGCCCGGTGGGCGACGCCCAGCATCATCAGGCCGGGGTCGTCGGAGGGCACGAGCGTCCAGTCGGGGGCGAACTCCCCGAGGCACCGGCGGGCCTGCGCCGGCAGCCGGGACGGCCGGACGACGAGATGGGCCAGCACGCCGTCCAGCCGCGCCACCACGAGCTCCTCCGAGACCGACTCCAGCTCCGCGCCGCCCGCCTCCAGCCCGCCGACCAGGTCCTCGAGGCCGGTGTGGCCCAGTTCTCCGCTGACCGGGGCGACCACCGCGCACTCGTGGCCGCGGGCGGCGAGGTCGCGCATCAGGATCCGGTTGGACTTGCTCGCCCCGCCGTGGGTGCGGTGGAAGAACATGTTCTGCGCCAGCAGGACCCTCACCGCCGCGCCTCCAGGACCTTGAGCAGCGCCGCCCGTCGCGGCCCCGACAGTCCCGGCGGGAGGGCGGGCCCCTGCTCCGTGCTCCGGCCGGTGCCGGCGAGGCGTTCGATCTCCTGGACGGCCCCGGCGAGGCCGTCGGCCGCGGTGAGCGTCTCGGCGCCGGTGCGCACCGCCTCGTGCAGGAGGGCGGCGATCAGGTCCGGCCGCCAGGAGGCCGCCGGCAGCCATCCCGCGAGGCCCGAGGCGGCGAGCCGTTCGGCGTTGTCGGGCCGGTCCACCCCATGGGCGAGGATCACCTGCGGGGTGCCCGAGACCAGCGCGCGGGCGATGGTGCCGATGCCGCCGTGGTGCAGGATCGCCCCGGCTCCGGCCAGCGCGGAGTGGAAGGGCAGGGCGGGCACCCAGTGGACGTTCTGCGGCAGCGGCCGCGGCACGAGGTCCCGGTGCCGGACCACCAGCAGCGCCGGGAGCCCCGCCTCCGCGCAGCCGGCGACCGCGCGCTCGTAGAAGGCCGGGTGCATCATCCGGCCCGTGCCACCGGTGACCACGATCGGGGGGACGGGGCCCTGGAGCAGCTCCGCGGCGGCGGGCGGGACCGGGAAGCTCCGGTCGTCGGCGAGCGGGAACCCGGTGAGCAGGGTGCCGGACGAGCGCGCCCCGGCCTCGTCGAACCAGCCGGGCCAGAACCCGAGCTGCAGGTCGGGACGGCCCCAGGGCGTCACCGGATCCAGTCCCGCGGCGGCCCGCACCCCGGCGAGGCCGGACTTCAGCGCGGTGGCGTACAGGTGCCGGGCGGGCCGCTCGGCCATGATCTGGATCGGTGAGACGGCCGCCCAGACCGCGGGCGCCCCGAGGCCCTCGGCCGCCATCAGGGCCGACAGCGCGGAGGTGTGCCGCCCGATGACGACGGTGCCGCCCGGCACGTGCCGCTCGGCGATGGCCTCGTAC
Source organism: Actinocorallia longicatena (assembly GCF_039534125.1). Classification (NCBI taxonomy): domain Bacteria; kingdom Bacillati; phylum Actinomycetota; class Actinomycetes; order Streptosporangiales; family Thermomonosporaceae; genus Actinocorallia; species Actinocorallia longicatena. The sequence goes on from NZ_BAAAUV010000001.1 coordinate 456,127, forward strand.
TCGGCGGTGATCTGGCCGAAGAGTCCGTTGCGCTCGTAGAACCCGCGCCAGCGGTCCAGGCGGTTGCCGGCCAGCAGCGGCGCGGTGTCGGCGAGCTGCCGCTCGTACTCGGCCTCGGTGTCGATCGCGACGAACCCGAGGCCCCGGCGTTCGATGGCGGGGCCGTAGGGCGCGTGCGTGATGACCGTGACGTCGTGGCCGCGCTCTCGCAGGAGCGACCCGAGCCGCACGAACGGCAGGACGTCGCCGTCCGTCCCGTGGGTCACCAGGAGCTTCGTGCCCATCCTCAGCGGTCTCCGCCCTCGGCGAGCAGTGCGCGGACCTGCTCGTCGCTCAGGGCGTCGAGCTCGGCCATCAGTTCCTCGAGCCTGCCGTCGTCGGCGCCCTCGGCCAGCGACTCGTCGATGGCGCGTGCCGCGACGGCCACCGTCAGGTCCTCGGCGAACAGCATCTCGACCGGCAGCTCGACGCCGTAGGCGTCCTGCACTCTGGCGACGAAGCGCAGCAGGGTGAGCGACTGGCCTCCGAGCTCGAAGAAGTCCGCGTCCCGTGACTTCGGCTCGGCTTCCAGGAGTTCCGCCCACAGCCGCGTCACCGCGGCCTCGGTGGGCGTCAGCGCCTCGTTCATCGATCCTCCCGTGAGGGAGCGCTCTCCGCCCGGACGTGTCCCGGCCCGAATGCCGACGTCATGGGAGCGCTCCCACAGGGAGGGTACGCACCGACCGATTTCGGTCGCAAGGATGAAAAGACAGGCCTCGGCGGCGCCCCGGACGCTCCGCGTAACCCGCCGGTAACCCGTTCTGTCCAGGCTTTCCGGTCCCGACCCAGAGCCGCAACGCGGCCTTGACAACCGTGAAATCAGCCTCGACCGGGCTGACCGACTCCGGCCAGAAACACTCGAACTCCTGTGCGGAGGGGTGCGCCGGGCGGCCTTCCGGAGGACGGGAGGAGGCGCGTCAGGCCGCCGCGGCCTCGCGCATGCGGGCGACGGACGTGGCGTCCATGTAGTCACGGTTGTGGACGATCAGGCCGTCGCGGATCCGGAGCACCAGCAGGCCCGGGATCGTGAAGGGGCGCCCCGCGACCTCGCCGACGACAATGTGCTCGCAGACGACCACCTCCGGGTCGTCGGTGCGGCGGACGACGATGTCGACGACGTCCGCGACCCGGAACGGAGTGGACCCCCACGACGCGGTGTAGGCGGCGCGGACCTCCTCTCGACCATGGAGCGCGGCGGGCATCCCCGCCATCCGGAAGGGGAACTCGTGGACGGCGTCCTCGGCGTACAGGTCGGCGAGCTCATCCGCCGACGTGTGGCGCATCGCGTCGTAGTAGCAGCGGACCGTTTCCATGATGGACCCCATTCGCTCAACAAGTGATGACTCAACGAGTGTAGAGCAAACACCGGCGCCCGCGGGAGACGGCCTAGAGTCAAGGAATGACACTCAGCCGCGCCGAGCGCCGAGCCGAGACCGACGGGCGCATCCTGGACGCCGCCCGGCGGCTGTTCGCCGAGCGCGGCTACGAGCGCACCACGATCAGGAGCGTCGCGTCGGCGGCCCGGGTCGACCCGGCACTGATCATGCAACGGTTCACCAGCAAGCAGCACCTGTTCGACCGCGCCGTCCAGCCCGCGGGCTCTCCGGGCCCGGCCGCCGATCCGGTCGAGGAAGTGCTGGGCACGCTCGGCTGGAAGCTCGGCGAGCTGCCGCCCGAGTCCCTGGCCATGCTCCGCTCGATGCTCACCCATCCCGAGGCCGCCGCCTCGGCGCGCTCGGCCCTGACCGCCCAGATCGGACGCCTGGAAGCCTCACTCGACGGCACCGACGCGCGCCTGCGCGCCACCCTCATCACCCTGGTCATGCTGGGCGTGACCATCGGCCACCAGCTCCTGCACCTGGAAGAGCTGCGCGACACCCCGCCGGAGGAGATCGCCGGGCTGCTCCGCCCGTCCCTCCAGGCCCTCACCGCCGACCCGGCCCCGTGAGTCGCGGGCGCGCACCGTGCTCCCCGTCCCGCAGATCGCCCGGAACGCCGGCGCGCCGTCATCGCGTTCCGGGGCTCGGGGTCATCGCGTGCGGGTCAGGTGGTCGGTGAGGGCGAGAAGGAGGTACAGGTTCGGGATGCCGTCGACCGAGCGGAAGACGATGGCGCGCCTGCCGACGTCGACGCAGAGCGTGCCCTCCTCGATCCTGACCTCGACCTCCCCCCAGGACGCGTGGCGGCGCCCGTCCCGGATCCCCTCCCCGGTGACCTCGATCGGCCCGAACGCGACGGCCTCGCCCGCCTCCAGCCGCCGCAGCGCGTCCGGCAGCCGGGCCGCGGTCACCGACTGCTGGATGTGCACCCCCCACACCTCCGGATCGTGGAACTCGCGCCCGATGCGGACCTTGCCGCCCCCGGGCTTCCGCAGCGTGTAGACGTGGGTGAGGACCCCGCCGTAGGAACGGTGGCTGATGATCTCCTGGAGAACGGTCATCGAGTCCCACCGGAAGACGTGCTCCGCCCGGCCTCGCACCACGACGACCAGGCCGTTGTCGAAGATGTGCAGTTCCATTCCGGCGTTGTGCGAGTCCACTGTCCGGTTCGTCAGCAGTCCGAGCACTCCCACCCCCGCGACGGGAACGCCGACCACCAGCCAGAGCAGCTCACCCGACACCAACCCGATCACCAGGGGCACGAGACCGGCCACCGTGACGACCATGGTCCGGGCTCCGATCTCCCCGGTCCGCGACCGCGGCCCGTAGGAGGCCCGCGGCCGCCCCAGCCCCTCCCCTGCCGCCGCCGCCCGGACGGCCTCACCCGGCACGGGCGGCTCCCGCCGCTCGGTCTCCGCCATGACCACTCCCCAAAAAGACGAAAACGTCTATTTATCTTACAAGCCAGAAAGGGGATTCGGCAGGCAAAGGCGAAATGGTCGGCAGGAGGGCGGGCAGTTCGGGGAACGCCTCGTAGGCACCGGAAGCCTGCGGACGTCGCGGATCCTCAGGACGTCGGAGCCGTTCCTGACCGCCTCCGCCGCGACGGGTCGGCACCGGCGAAGTCACCGTGGGCGGAGGAGTGTTCGGGGGGCGAGCGCCCTCACGGGACGGACGGTGACCGGTGGCTGAGGACGGCGGCTTCGGAGCGTGCTCGGGTGGCGGTGGCGGCCTGGCCGAGGGCGTCGGCGAGGCGGGCCTGCTGGAGCCAGTTGAAGGGGCTGCACGGGCGCACGCCGATGCGCTCGCTGATCAGGGTCCGGGCGAGGTCGTGGTCGCCGCCGCGCAGGGCGGCCTCCAGCAGGGTCTTCTGGACGGCGTCGCGCTGGGCGTGGCTGCCGCCGAACTCGTTGATCCGGTGCCGGATCGGGGCCAGCAGCGCGATCACCGAGGCGTACTCGCCGGAGGCGTAGGCCAGCAGGGCGCGGGCGACGGGCAGGCCGATGTCGGCGGTCATCGCATGGTTGCCGACGCCGGGGTGCGGCTCGGCCAGCCAGCGCGACCGGGCCTCGATCAGGTCCGAGGCGGCGGAGATCCGTCCGGCACCCAGATAGGCCATGATCGCGTGGACGTCGTTGAACGCGTAGTGCGGGACGGCGACCTTGGGCTCCCACGCGTCGGCGAGCGCGGTCCAGCGGGCCTGCTGTCCGGTGTCGCCGAGCAGCAGCAGCCGCCAGAGCAGGGCCGAGCCGTCCAGCAGTTCCATCGCGGTCGAGCCCACGGCGATGGAGGCGTCGTAGATCTCCAGGGCCCGGGCGGTGTCGCCGCTTTCCAGGGCGAAAACGGCGTAGTGCCACCAGTTGTGGACGGCCAGGAAGTTGCCGGTCCCCCAGTCGCCGACCCGCGCGTCGTAGAAGCGCCGCCCCTCGGCGAACCGGCCGCGCATCTCGTGGGTGTGGGCGACGGCGTGCACGGCCCACACGTCGGACGGGTTCAGCTCAACCGACCGCAGCGCCACCTCCTCGGACCGGTCGTAGTGCCCGGCCTCCTCCAGCCCGAAGCCGTACATGCCCAGCACCGGCCCGAAGTGCTCGTCGTCGGCGCTCCACGAGGTGAGCACCCCGCCGACCCGGTCGCGCAGGGACCGCGCGTCACCGGTGAGGAAGTCGATCTGGTGGCCGACCGCCAGCGCGAGGACGTCACGCGGACCGGCACCGGCCAGCACCGCGCCCGCTCCGTGGATGTCACCGTCGAGCCAGATCCGCGCCGCGTGGAGGTGCAGCCGCTCGGCGGGCAGGAACGCGTCCTGGTCGGCGGAGGCGGTGTAGGCGTCGAACGCCGCCCGCGCGGCCGCCGCGTCGTCCGGCTCGGTGCCCATCAGGCCCAGGTAGGCGGCGAACACCTGCGGCATCGGCGCGGTCGGATCCGCCTCCAGCGCGGCCTTCGACTCGGTCAGCAGCTCCTCACGGAAGTACAGCAGGCCGTGCACCGCCGCATCGAAATGCGCCACCGCCTCGTCCGACCCCGTGTACGCCAGCCCCTGCCGATCCGTCGCCATGCACCCCGCCTCAGCTCGATGTCCACCCTGGAACCGACCTTACGGCCCGGCCCCCGACCCTGACCCGACGGCCTCCAAAAGACTCGGGAAAACCCCGCGGCGCAGGGCCGAACGGAACGGCTGAACCGTGGTCCGGCGTCACCCGTACCGCTGCCGACGGACGATGGCGAAGGGTGGGGCTCGGGTGCGTGGTCGCGGAACGGTGCGGGTCGTCTGCTGGGCCGCATCGCTGGTGCTCGTCGTACCGCTGGCCGCTCCGGGCGTGGCGGGTGCGGAACCCGCACCGTCCCGCACGGAGCTGACGGTGCGGGAGAAGAAGCTGGTCGACGAGCTGGAGGTGCTGGGGGAACAGCACAACGGGCTGACCGTCCGGCTCCAGCGGGCCAAGCGGGCGGCCAAGGTCGCCCGGGACTCCTCCGACCAGGCCCAGACGCGGTTCGAGGAGCTCCGCGGCGACGTGGCGAAGCTGGCGGCCCAGTCCTACATGAGCGGGAGCCTCGACCAGGTCTCGGCGCTGGTCGCCACGGACGACCCGCAGCGCCTGCTCGACCAGTACTCGGCCCTCAACTACCTGAGCGTCCAGGGCAACGACAGGCTGACCGTCGTCCTCGGCGCGCTGCAGCGGGTCCAGCGGACGCGCAAGGCCGCCGATGACCGGATCTCCCAGGTCGGACTGCTGACCAAGGAGTCCGACGGCAAGCGCAGGAAGATCGAGGTCCTTCTCAGGAGCGTCCGCAAGAAGCTCGGCAAGCCGCCGGCCTCGCCGAAGGACCCGCCGCCCAACGTCCAGCCGGGAAAGGCCTCGGCGAAGGCCATGAAAGCGGTCAACGCGGCACTCGCCCAGCTCGGCGTCCCCTACTCCTGGGGCGGCGGCAACGCGGCCGGCCCCAGCTTCGGGACCGCCCAGGGAGCGAACATCAAGGGCTTCGACTGCTCCGGCCTGACCCTGTACGCCTACGCCCAGGTCGGCATCAACCTCCCGCACTACACGGGCGACCAGTGGAAGATGGGCACCCGCGTCACCCGTGCCCAGCTCCAGCCGGGCGACCTGGTCTTCTTCCACTCCGACCTGCACCACATGGGCCTCTACATCGGCGACGGCAAGATGGTCCACGCCCCGCAGACCGGCGACACCGTCAGGATCAGCACCATCGACGACCGCCCCTTCACCGGCGGCGTCCGCCTCACCTGACCACCGCGCTTACGGCTACTGCCTGGCCGTTCAGGACGGGACCACGACGATCGGGCAGTGGGTGCGGTGCAACAGGGCGTGGCTGACCGAGCCGAGGAGCAGGCCGGTGAAGCCTCCACGGCCGCGGGAGCCGACGACCAGGACGTCCGCCCGGGCGGAGGCCGCGGTCAGCGTCCTGACCGCACCGCCGTGGACGACATCCTCGATCACCTCGACGTCCGGGTACTTCTCCCGCCAGCCCGCGAGAGCCTCCGACAGGACCCCGGCCTCGTCTTCGGCGGCCAGATCCTCGTCATGGCCGAACGGCTGCAGAGCGCCGGGGCCGGCCGGAACCGGATGGGTCCAGGCGTGCACCGCCCGCAGACGCGCATTCCTGCGGGACGCCTCCTCGAAGGCGAAGGCCAGCGCGGGCTGCGCGGTTCTCGCCGAATCGACTCCCACCACCACTTCGAGCGTCGCACCCGGTTGGAGCCGGCCGACCACCGCCGTCGGGACGGAAGCGTGCGCGACGACCTGGAGGCTCACCGAACCGAGCAGCAGCCCGGAGACCTCGCCGAGCCCGTGCCCTCCCACCACCAGGAGTTCCTGTCCCTCCGCTTCACGGAGCAGCCCCTCGGCCGACCCGCCCGGCACCAGCCCGGTCTCCGGGCCGAGATCGGGAGCGATCTCAGCGGCCCGCTCGGCGGCCTGCTCCAGCAGGTCCCGGCCCCCATCGCGCAGCACCTCCCGCATGGCCTCGATCTGCGGCTCGGCGGAGGGCTCCAGGATCCAGGGCGCGATCGCGTAGACGATCCGCAGCTCCCGGCCTCGGAGAGCGGCCTCCCCCGCCGCCCATTTCACGGCGTCCATCGAGGCCGCCGACCCGTCGATCCCGACCACGATCTTCTGAGTGATGTTCATGCCTCAACAGTGCCGCCTGGCGGCCTCGGAACAAAGGACAAAGGTCCTCGCCTCGCGTGCGGGACGGCCGGGTCAGAGCAGCACGTCCTCGGGCGGGCGGCGTCTGGTCGGCGGGGCGGGCGGGCCGTAGCCGATACGGACCACGCCCTGGACGGCGAGGCCGTCGTGGCCCAGCAGGTCCCGCAGGGCCGGGTCCTCGAGCGGCTGGGTGAACAGGCAGGTCTCCAGGCCGTGCCGGACGGCCTCCAGCAGGACGTTCTGCAGAGCCTGGCCGGCACGCAGCCAGTCCTCGGGCCCGTCGCCCGCGGTGGAGAGCGTGGCGAGGCAGGGCTCCCGCTCGAACTCGGCGGTCCGGCGGCCGGGGGTCTCACGGTCCGCGGCGAAATCGCGCAGCGGGAACGCGGCTCGCGCGCTCCGGGGCCCGACCGCGTCGAGGAAGACACCGTCCTCCCGGTAGGGGTCGTCGGTGGTCCACCGCCGCAGCTCGTCGCGGTGGGCCGGGTCGGCGCGCATCCGCGTGCCGGCGGTTCTGGCCAGGCTGAGCAGAGCGTCGCGCTCCGGATCGCCCGCGAACTCCAGGACGGCCCGTTCGCGGCGCGCGGCCTCGGCGAGGGCGGCGAGCCGTGCCGCCGCCGGGACGCGGTCCTCGAAGGGCTCCCTGTTGGACCGGCGGCGGCTGATGGCCTCGTACAGCTCGCGGTCCTCGTCGCGGACCGGTGCCGCTCCGTCCGCCAGGACCGTGGCCACGTGCGTGGAGCGGCGGGGGTCTGGCATCAGCACGGTGCGGGGCGGAAGTCCGCTGCGCCGCATCGCGATCCGCAGGTTCATGATCGCCGCACCGAGGCTGAGGTGGAGTGCCCTGCCGCGGAGGTCGGCCGACGGCAGGCGGCGGGTCAGGTCGGCGTGGACCTCGATTCCCCCGGGCACGGGCCGGAACAGCCACGGCTGGGTGTTGTGGAGGGACGGCGCCCTGGTGGCGGCACCGATCCAGTCCATGATCGTCATGGTCTCTTCGAGGGACGGCATCATCGGCTCCTCTCGTGGCCTTGCCAGCAGCATCCCCGCATGCCGCCGCGCCCGTGGCAGGCCAACGTCCCGACCGGCGGGGACCTTCGTCCCCCGGAGGAGCGGGTGTCCGCCGATCTCAGGGGGTGATGACGGCCCGGCCCAGGAGGGTGCCCGCCTCCAGCCGTCGGTAGGCCTCGACGGCCTCCGCCAGTGGGAACGTGGTGCAGGCCGTGGTGAGCAGGCCGCGGGCGGCGAGGTCGAGGACCTCCGTCAGCTCCGGCCGGGAGCCCCAGTAGGTCGTCTGGACGGACACCTCGTAGGGAAGGGCGAAGAAGGAGAACGGAAGGGTTCCGCCCGCGATCCCCACGAGCGTCAGGTCGCCGGCGGAGCGGACGACACCGGCCGACAGGGCCAGGGTCGCGTCCGCGCCCACGAAGTCCAGCACCACGTCCGCGCCCCGGCCGCCGGTCGCCGCGCGGATCCGCTCGGCGGCTTCGTCGCCCGGGGACAGGGCGAGTTCGGCGCCGCTGGTCTCGGCGAGCCTGAGCGCCTCTGGACGGCTGTCGACGGCGACGATCCGGGCGGCGGTCGTCGCCTTGAGGATCTGGACGGCCAGGTGACCGAGGCCGCCCACGCCGATGACCACGGCCGTGCTTCCGGGCGTCAGTTTCTCCCGCGACCGGCGGATCGCGTGGTAGGGCGTGAGCCCGGCATCGGTGAGCGGTGCGGCGGCCACGGGATCGAGGCCCTCGGGCAGCGGCACGAGGTGACGGGCGTCCGGTACGAGCATGAAGTCGGCCATGCCGCCGTCCAGCCCCAGCCCGCAGCCGCCGGACGGGACCGGGGCACCGGCGGGATCCTCGCAGTAGCTGTCCACGCCGAGCCGGCAGCGGATGCAGGTCCCGCAGCCCCACGCCCCGTAGACGGCGACGGGCTGGCCGGTGCTCAGACCGCGCACGCCGTCACCGAGCTCGTGCACCCAGCCGGTGTTCTCGTGGCCGAGGGTGAACGGCGGCCCCCACGGGAGCAGGCCGCCCTCGAAGTCCCGCATCAGATGCAGATCGGAGTGGCACGCCCCCGCCCCGGCGATCTTGATCACGACCTGGCCGGGGCCGGGCGACGGGTCGGGGACCTCGACGAGCTCGGGGCCGGACTTCCATTCCAGCAGGCGCAGCGCACGCATCCAGGGCCTCCTCGACCGGAGCCGTTCGGTCGCTCCTGTCCCCACCGGCCGAAGCCGCACGTCGAGGGCCGGAGTTCCGCTCCTGTCCCATGCTTACGCCCGCCGGACGGGCCATTCCTAGGCCCTCGGCGGATACTGCATCTTGGCGGCGGTGGGTCTTGTGCCCCGCCGGAAACGTGCGAAGGCCCCGCCGGAGCGGAGCCTTCGCCGAAGGAACGGTCACCTGGTGATCGGGTACTTGCGGACGAAGGGGAGCCTCCCCCACCAGCCGCCCAGGCCGAGGGTGTCCCCGGCGTCGACCAGGGCCAGGCCGACCAGGACGGTGGCGTAGATGAGGTGGTCGTCCATGAGGACGTTGTTCTCCGGGGGCAGGACGGCGCTCCACATCATGACCAGCAGCAGCGCGCCCGCAGCGGCGGCGAACCGCATCCCGATGCCCAGGATCAGCGCGGTGCCGATGCCGAGCAGCCCGAGCATGAACAGCCAGTCGACGATCGCGTGGCCCGCGAGGTCGTTGTAGAAGCCCTGGAACGGACCGGCCGCGGCCTTCGACAGGAACCCGCTGGTCGGGTGCCCGCCGTCGATCCACGCCTGGGCCTTGGCGGTCTCGTGGCCGAGCCCGAAGGTCTTGTCGAGGAACGCCCACAGGAACACCCAGCCCAGCGCGATCCGGGCGATCGCCCAGACATAGCGGACGGCGGGAGCCTCGGTGAACGGGGAGGTCCGGATGAAGTGGTGCCGACGCTCGGTGGTGGCCATCTCAACTCCTTGGGGGGTCCTTTTTCCTGCGTTTCGAGCATCCGCCTCAGAGGCCTTCGGGGGCTGCTGCCGGAGGTCACCCCTCGATGGGACCTCCGTCCCCTCCTCGACGGGACCTGTCGCACTGACCCGTTCCGCTCACGGACGCGAGCCTGGAGAGACGGCACTGAGGAGGCGTGATGAGGAGAACGACCGTCGGGGACGTGATGACCCGGGACGTGGCCAGGGTCCTGCCGGACACGGCTTTCATGGAGATCGTGAAACTGCTCGCCGAACGCCGGATCAGCGGCGTCCCGGTGATCCATCCGGTCGACGGGCGGCCGCTCGGCGTCATCTCCGAGACCGACCTTCTGGCCAAGGAGGAGTACAAGTCGCCGGAGCTCGACCGGCCGTCACCGGCCGAGACGTGGCTGCGACGCCGCCAGCGGGACAAGGCCGAGGCCTTCCGCGCCGCCGACCTGATGACGGCCCCCGCCGTCACGGTCACCCTGGAGACGACCGTCATCGAGGCCGCCTGCCTGATGGACTTCCACGGGTACAACCGGCTGCCCGTCGTCGACCGCCGGGGGCGTCTGGCCGGCATCGTCGCCCGCTCCGACCTGCTGAAGGTCTTCCTGCGCCCCGACGCGGAGATCCGTGAGGAGATCTCCCGGGAGGTCCTGGAGTACTACCTCCGCCAGGATCTCAACCTCCTCACCGTCCGCGTGAGGGACGGCGTCGTCGAGCTCGACGGGCAGGTCGACCGCAGGAGCCTCATTCCGGTCGCCGTGCGCCTGGCCTCGGCCGTCGAGGGCGTCACACGCGTCGTGGAGAACATGACCTTCGTCGACGACACGGCCGACGCTATGCGTTGCGATACCGATACGAATCGTGGCGGTTTGCCGGACAGAAGCGGATTGGGGGGTGTCGACTGAGGGCGTGAAAGACGACGAGGGACTCTTCCGCGCGCTGCTCGAGGCGGCGCCCGACGCGATGGTGATCGTCGACGACGCGGGCGTCATCGGCCTGGTCAACGCCCAGACCGAGACCCTCTTCGGCTACACCCGCCACGAGCTCCTCGGCCAGCCGATCGAGATGCTCATCCCCGAACGGTTCCGCGGCCACCACCCCCTGCACCGGCACGCCTACACCGGGAACCAGCAGGTCCGGCCGATGGGCGCGGGCCTCGACCTGTACGGGCTCCGCAAGGACGGCCACGAGTTCCCCGTCGAGATCAGCCTCAGCCCCCTCGAAACACCCGACGGACTCGTCGTGTCCGCCGCCGTCCGCGACGTCAGCGAACGCAAGGCGGCTCAGCAGCGGTTCCGGGCCCTGCTGGAGGCCGCGCCCGACGCGATGGTAATCGTCGACGACACGGGCGTCATCCGTCTGGTCAACGCCCAGACCGAGACCCTCTTCGGCTACACCCGCCACGAGCTCCTCGGCCAGCCGATCGAGATCCTCGTCCCCGAACGGTTCCGCGGCCACCACCCCGCCTACCGTCAGGGCTACGCCGGGAACCAGCAGGTCCGGCCGATGGGCGCGGGCCTCGACCTGTACGGGCTCCGCAAGGACGGCCACGAGTTCCCCGTCGAGATCAGCCTCAGCCCCCTCGAAACACCCGACGGACTCGTCGTGTCCGCCGCCGTCCGCGACGTCAGCGAACGCAAGGCGGCCGAACAGCAGGTCAACGAGCTCGCCCTGCTGGTCCAGTCCTCCCACGACGCCATCCTGGTCAAGACGCTCGACGGCACGATCACGTTCTGGAACGCCGCCGCCGAGCACATGTACGGATACACCGCCGCCGAGGCCATCGGCTCCCCGGTGAGCATGCTCATCCCCGCCGGGCTCGACGGGGAGCTCTCCGACCTCCTGGAACGGCTCGGCAAGGGCGAGCACATCGAGCACCTGGACACCATCCGGGTCGCCCGCGACGGCCGGGGCCTCGACGTCGACGTCACGCTCTGGCCGGTCCGCAGCCGCGACGACACCATCATCGGCGGCTGCGCCATCGTCCGCGACATAGGAGAACGCAGGCGCGCCGAACGTGAGCTGACCCGCCTGTACGAACAGCAGCGGCATGTCGCGCTCACCTTGCAGCGCAGCCTGATGGGCACACCCGCCCAGGTGCCGCGGATCGAGGCCGCCAGCCGCTACCTTCCCGCCACCCAGGGCGCCGGCGTCGGCGGCGACTGGTTCGACCTCATCGCTCTCGCCGACGGCCGCATCGGCGTCCTGATCGGCGACGTCATGGGGCGCGGGCTCGAAGCGGCCGCCATGATGGGCCAGCTCCGCTCGGCCGCGAACGCCCTGGCCCGCACCGCCATGCCGCCCGCCAAGCTGCTGCGGACCCTGGACGCCATCGTCGCCGACCTCCCCGACCAGCTCGTCACCTGCTCCTATCTGGTCATGGACCCCGACGCGGGCGAGGTGACGATCTGCTCGGCCGGCCATCTGCCCGTCCTCATCGTCGACGGCAGGACCGTCCGCAGGCTTCCCGCCCCGATCAGCGTCCCGCTCGGCGTCGGCGAGATCCCCCACGAGGAGGCGACGATCACCGTCCCCTCGGGATCGACGCTGGTGTTCTACACCGACGGCCTCATCGAGTCCCGCGGCACCGACATCGAGACCCGGCTCGACATCCTGGCGACCGCCCTCGAAGACGCCTTCGACGGCGGTCTCTCCCTGGAGAAGAGCACCGACAGCGTCCTGTCCTCCCTCCTGCCCGACCTCGAGGGCCACGACGACGACGTGACCCTGCTGATGGTCCGCCTCCCTGCCACCCCTCTCGCCACGGCCGGCACCTATCTGACGGTCGACCCCCGCTCCGTCATCAACGCCCGCCGCTTCCTCTCCGCCACCCTGCAGTGCTGGGACGAGACCGCCGGCTGCGAGGACCTGGCCGGCGTGGCGCTCCTGCTCACCTCCGAGATCGTCACCAACGCGATCCGGCATGCGCAGGGCCCCATCCGCATGCGCGTCCACCGCACCGAACACGACCTCACCGTCGAGGTCACCGACCACAGCCCCCTACAGCCCCAGCCCCGCCGGGCGAGCGACACCGACGAAGCCGGTCGCGGCCTCCAGCTCGTCGAGGCCCTCGCCGACACCTGGGGCACCCGCGCCACCAACAACGGCAAGACCGTCTGGTTCACCAAGTCCCTCTCCCGCTCCTGACGTCGCGCCGAAGATCCTCCGAACTTTCCGCGTGGTTCCGGCGTCCCAGGGGCAGCATCTCGAGACGGAGGGTTCGATCATGAAGCTGCTCGCTGCCGCAGGCTCCGGAGTACTGGCCGCTGGGCTCGCCGCCGCCGTCGCGACACCCGCCCAGGCGAAACCCCCGGCAGCCGCCTGGGACCTCGACGGCGACGGCCGCGCGGACCGCGTCGTCGAGGTGACGGGCATGCTGAAGGTCCATTACACCCGCAAGGGCAACGGCACGAGGCTGATCGGACGCGACATCGTCAAGCCGGTGGCGGCCGATCCCGCCGCCTGCTCTCTCGCCTTCCCCGTCTCGGCCGACTTCGACCGGGACGGCTACGCCGACCTCGCCGTCGTGCACCGCTGCCTGGCGACGGCGGGAAAGTGGGACGGCCCCCTGGTGACGGTCCTGTACGGAGCGCGCAAGGGCGTGACCGGCAAGCGAGTGAGACACCTGCCGCAGCCGGACGGCGAACTCCTCGTCCGCGAGACGTTCGGCCTGGTGGCCGCGGACGCTACCGGCGACGGCCGTCCCGATCTGGTCGTCCTGAACCGGTTCCATGCCGAGGGCTCCCGCGAGGTGCGGATCTTCGACCGTCTGGCCAAGGGCTCCTCCCACGCGGCCACCGCGGCCTTCGGGGCGCAGAGCCACTACGCGGCCGGCGCGACGGTCGTCTTCGGCGACTTCAACCGCGACCGCAGACCCGACCTCGTCATCTCCGACGGCGACGTCGAGTCCGACGTCAAGACGATCAGCGTCCAGTACGCCCGCAAGTCCGGCGGCTTCGGCCCCTCCCTGCCGCTGGGCCGCACCGAGCGGATCGACCCGATCGCGGCCGACGTGAACGGCGACGGCTTCACCGACCTGGTCGGCGGCTTCATGCCGGGCGACCGCACCGCCAAGGGCCGCACCTGGGTGCGCTACGGCGGAAGGAAGGGCCTCGGCCCGCTGAAGCGCGTCCCCAACACCCCCTCGGGCACCCTGGCCGCCGCCGACCTCGACGGCGACGGCCGCTCGGAGATCGTCGTGGGGCAGTACTGGTCCGCCGTCGACGGCAGGCCCACCGCGGGCTCCCTGGTGGTGCTGCGCGGTTCCCAGAAGGGCCTCACCGCCAAGGGCCGTCAGCGCATCACCCAGAACACCCCGGGCGTCCCCGGCGAGGCCGGCGAGAGCGAGTACTTCGGCAAGGCCCTGACCTTCGCCCGCTACACCGGTTCCCCCCGTCCCGACCTCCTGGTGGGCGCCCCGGGCGAGGGCCGCGTCACCTACCTGTTCCGCGTCAGGAACGGCAGGCTCTCCCTCACGAAGGTGAGGCGCTTCGTCGGTTAGCGGCGGGAGCGGCCTCCGGGCGTGCGAGATGGCGCCGATGCAGAAGCGGACGCCGCGGCCGAAGGCGGTATGGGATCGGATCGCGGGCCGGTCCAGGTCGCCGGGCCGGGGTAGGCGTCGGGCTCGGCGGCTCCCCACAGCAGCATCAGCCGCGATCCGGCGGGCAGGTGAACGCCGCCGAGCCGTGTGTCGCGGGTCGTCACCCGGAACGGGCTCTCCAGGCGGAGGGCCAGGAACCGGTGGCCTTGCGGACGCCCTGGGCACCACCGCGCTGGACCGCCGCCCGGACCGCTCCGGCGATCGCGCCCTGCACGGTCGCGGCGATGAGGACCTCACCAGGAGAAGTCGGTGTCATCGGGACGCGGCGGCTCGTGCCAACCCTCGGTACATCATGACACCGGCTGCTCACCGTCGGAGTGGAGCTTCTTGCAGGCGACCACTCCGGCCGCCGTGGCGACGACCGCGAGCAGCGTCACGCCCTTCCTGCCGGAGGACTCCGTCGCCGGGACCAGGTCCTGGCCCTTCTTCGCCGCCTTCCGCGCGTTCCCGGCCGCCCTCTTCGCCGCCCGCCTGCTCAGGTCGGCGGCTTGGGCGGCCCGGTCGCCGCGCAGCGCGGCCTGCGTGTATCCGGCGGCCTGCCCGAATGCCCGCTGGGCCGCGTCGGCGGACTTCTCCCAGCGCGTCCTGCGGGCACGGCGACGCCGCACCGCCCAGGCCGCGGCCCCCAGCACGGCGGCGCCGCCCATGGCGGCTCCACCGCCCTTGAGCCTCCCGGCGTTCCGGGGGTCCCGGACCGCCTGACCGGCCCGGTCGGCGTACTCCGCGGCCCTGACGGTCGCGGTGGCGAACCCGGCCTGGGCGTTCACCCTGAGCCGTTCCGCGGTCTGCTGAGCACGTGCCTTCACATCGGCCTTGGCCGCCAGGGCTTCGACGGTGTCGCCGAGTTCCCCGCGCGTCTGCTCGATCTCCTCGCGCAGCGCCCGGGTGTCCGAGGAGGAACCCTCATCGGCCTTCCCCGCCTTCGTGGCGCGCGGCGTCTTGGGACGGGGAGGGGAAGCGGTGGCCGGGGTGTCGCCCGGCTGGAATGCCGGATCAGAAGTCGAGTGGGTCATCGTGCGTCCGTTCCTTGAGCTCGTTGAGGTTCTGCCGGGTGGTCACGACGGCTTCCCGGAGCGGCCGCCGGCAGGACCGCCGTCCTGTGGCAGGCGACCGCTCGGAGGCCCGCTCGACCAGCTCGGCCGCCACTCACGATCCGTGCCGTCCGCCATCGCCGTATCCTCCTCCGCCGGTCACGCGCCCAGGCGTCCACGCCGAGGCTGCGCTTTCGTTGCCCCCTCATCACCGTCCGAAACGAGCCGGGGCCGGGTCGGAGCGGTGACAGTAGACGGGCCCGGAGGACACGCGGCCCTCACCGATCTGCTCGGCCGGTGTCGGCGAGCCGCCTCCTGGACCAGGCGACGCGGTCGCCTCCGCTGTGCCGAAGAACAGGGAATCGTCTGGATCCGCATGCCGTCCTCGTCGTTGAGGAGCTGGAGCGTCGCGAGGTGGTCGTCGCACCGGAGGACGTCGTCCGGTGCGGACAGGACGCCCTCTTTCATGAAGCCGAGGGCGCGGCGGGCGAACTTCAGCGACAGCTTGGCATCCGCCATGTTGACGATCGGGCCCAGTGCACAGGGGATCCCTCGAAGTACCTGCGCGAGTGCCTGGTCACGCCCTGGCAGCTGCTGAGGGAGAGGTTCTGCTGGAAGGCGCCGGTCACGAACGCCTGATGGGCACGGCGCGCGGAGCCGTTGACCGCCGGTGCCCGCAGGGCCGAGCCGTCCATGATCGCGTCGAAGTGCGCGATGAAGGCCCGCTTCGCCTGCTCGGCCGCCGGGCCATCGAACAAGGGGGCCAGTTCGGAGACCTGGGCCCGGATGTTCTCCACGACCTCGGTCGCGAGCGCGCCCAGCTCGGGTTCGATGGCCCGTCCCAGCAGCGTGAACGGAAAGAGCGGGGCCGGTGCCGAGGCAGAAGTGAGTGAACGGGACTCGTTCATGAACCGTCCTCGACAGGCCGGGCCGTCAGATGAGGTAGAGGGTGAGCAGGGTGGTCCAGAGGATCGCGAGCCAGGCGTCGGTGGTGTGCCTGAGCCAGCGGGGGGCGTGGCGGACTTCCATGAAGTAGCGGATGATCAGGCGGCCCTTGATGGCGGCGAGGACGACGATGACGGCGACGAGTTCCTTGCCGACGGTCGTGGTGGCCTCCGACTCGCCGGGGGTGAGGAGCCAGGCGAGGACGGTCGCGGCGGCCAGCACCGCCCAGGAGACGCCGATGGCACGTTTGTCCCGCTTGGAAGCTTCCGTGGTGGTGGGGGGCATGGGTCACCTCATCAGGTAAAGGAGGGCGAAGATGACGACCCACAGCAGGTCGATCATGTGCCAGAACAGGACGCTCTGCTCGACGATGGTGGGCCGCTGTCTGCCGACGGCGCGCAGTTCGCGGAGGGCGACGCCGAGGACGAGGAGGCCGAGGGCGAGATGGACGAGGTGCAGGCCGGTGAAGACGTAGTAGTAGCTGAAGAACTCGTCGTGGATGGTGCGGCCGTGGCTGAGCCCGTCGTGCCATTCGTAGATCTTCAGCAGGACGAACAGGACCCCGCAGCCGCCGGTGGCCCACAGCAGCCGCCGGGCACCGTCGAGTGCCCCTTCGCGGACGGCGATGACGGCACGGGCGGCGAACAGGGAGCTGGTGAGCAGGACGACGGTGTTGACGACCCCGACGCCGATGTGCAGGTGCCGCTGGGCGGCGGAGAACTCCTCGACGGACTGGGCGCGGAAGACCATGTAGACGATGAAGTAGCAGCCGAAGAAGAACAGGTCTCCCAGGACCATCACCCACATGTCGATGTCGCCGGGCAGGCGCCGGTCCCCGCCCTGGGCTTCGGTGCGGGCGGTGGTGGAGACGGGCGGCTGAGGGCTGGGCGGATGGGGGCTGGGCGCGGTCATCGTGAGCCCTCCGGCTCGTACAGGGCGGGGGTCTGGGCGGATTCGCGTTTGGCGGCGATGCGGAACAGGGCCAGGAAGCAGGTGATCCAGACGCCGAAGATGACGAGGGCGAGGTAGAGGGTGATCATGCCGTTCCAGGCGAACGCCCCGGACTTGTACAGCCACATCTGGCTGGCCAGGAGCTCGGTGACGATCTGCCAGATGGTGACGTAGGCGAACCACTTGGGGAAGATGTGGTTCTTGTCGTAGATGACGGCGATGGCGACGACGGTGTAGGCGGCGGTGAAACAGCCCAGCGACCCGTTGTAGGACAGCATCCCCAGGTCGTAGAGCATGTAGAGGATGCGGGGCTCGCGGTCGGGACGGAAGACCGCGGTGAGCCAGCACACCAGGATGACCTGGAATCCGGGGATCGCGCCGACGCCCATCGTGGCGATGTAGGCGTAGGCGAGCATCTTGCCCGAGGACATGCGCTTCATGAAGTAGCCGACGATGCCGTTGGCGATGGCGGCGCCACCGGCGATCATCAGCAGGAACGTGAATCCGATCTGGATGCCGAGCTGGTGCTGGTCGAACCAGGCCGCGGCCTGGGCCTGGCTGACGTCCGGGCGCGGCGGAGGAGTGGCACGCCCCAGGAAGCAGACCCCGATCGTCAGGGCGAGGTAGAAGATCGTGAACGCCCAGTAGACGATCCAGACCTCGCGTTTGCCCGCCTTCTGCGGGGCGGCGGACCCGTCGGCGGGGAGCGTGGCCGTGCTGGTCATGACGGCAGCCCCTCCTGCTCGGCCTGGCGGCGCAGGGCGGTCCGCAGCAGGAAGAACATCACGATGACGAACGCCGCGAACGCCGTGTTGCGCAGCCAGAACGAGATCAGCCCGTCCCAGGCGAGCGGGCCGTCGCGGAAGACCGCCGCGCCGGCCGAGGGCAGCATGGCCACCGCGGTCGCCAGCGCGTAGTGGCCCGTCCAGCGGGGGAAGACCGGCGCGCTCCGGTCGTCGGCGTAGACGGCCAGCGCCAGCAGGACGAACTGGCCTACCAGCATCCCGATGGGCGCGATGAAGATGATCCAGGCCATGTCGTTGAGCACCTGGGTCAGGTCGTCACCCCGGTCGGGACGGAAGGCGGCGACGGCGAAGAAGATGTTCGACAACGCGAACAGGGTCGCCCCGGCCACCACCGCGGTGAGGTAGGAGAAGGCGTAGATGTGGCTCTCACTGCGCATCCGCTGCATCTGCACCATGATCAGCACGAAGAACGGGACGATCAGGATGCCCAGCAGGTTGAAGCCGACCATGCTGAACTGGATCATCCCGGTGTTGTCCCGGTAGAACTCCCCGACCTCGGCCGCGCTCATGTCCGGCGACATCGGCGGGAAGAAACCGGGAAACGCCACGAACAGCACCAGCAGGACGAATGCCAGCACGGGCGCCGACCACAAGATCACCTGCTGAGCCCGCATCGCCGAGACGGCCTTCTCCTCGGCCTCGGTGAGGACCTGCATGCCTTGCTCCCTTCTCCAAGCGAGAACGACATTCTCTTCTGACGTGAAGAGGCTTGCCGCAGCCGTAGCATGGCCCGATTTCTGACGACCGTCAATAATAGGGATGGGCTAAGGTTGGCCCCTATGGGCGGAAATACGACGGAGACAGGTTCTGACCAGCGTCAGGGACGGAGCGTCCCGGTGCGGGCACGATCGCACATCAGCCGGGCCGCGATCGTGCAGGGAGCCCTGGCGCTGTGGCGGACCAAGGGATTCGCCGGCACCACCGTCACCGACATCTGCAAGGCGGCCGGGGTCTCCAAGGCGCTGTTCTACGTCTACTTCGCCCGCCGCGAGGACGTCCTCATGGAGATCGAGGTGTTCACCATGCGCGACGCCCACTCCGCCGCCGAGACTCTCGCGGCCCGCCCGTACGAGCTCGTCGACCTGATCGAGGCCGTCATCGACGTCCTGGAACAGGGAATGCGCCGCTACCCGCCCGACCTCGTGTTCGAGGCCGTCATCGAGTCCTACCGGATCGAACGCCGCGCCCTGGCCGCCGGAGCCACCGACGCCGACCTCTCCTTCCTCTTCCTCCAGCCGTTCCAGCAGGCCCACCGCGACGGCAAACTCCCCGCCGACCTCGACATCATCCAAGCCGCCCGAACCGCCCAGATCCTCGTCGGCGACGGAATCCGCTCCTGGGCCGCCCGCAACTGCGACCGCCCCCTGGCCGCCCCCCTCGCCGCCGAGGTCGCGGTCCTGATCCTCGGCCACCGCCCCTGAACCCGACGCGACGTCAGAGCCGTCGCTCTCCGGCCAACTGACCATCGGCTGTCGGCCCGGCGGCGCAATGCGTGCTGGGTCCTGCCGATGACGAAGGAGCGGAAGGCCCGCCCACCGGTATGGGTTCGAACCCTGCGGCTCTCAGGTGAGTGACCTGGCCGAGGTGCAAGAAGGACGCGAGTGCCGACCTTCTCGTCAACGCCGTGGGCGTAGAACAGCCCACCGCCGCTCGCCGGAATTCCGCGTGGCGGCCGACCCGTCCACCGGCTCGTACCACATCGCACTCTGCGGACCGAGGATCTGGTGGGCGGACACCACGGTCTGCCTCCGGCGGTCGATCGCTAGAAGGGTCCGATCGGAGAGCGGCGTCGCCGGACTTGCTGGACCGCCCACGCTCGATCTTGGTGGAACGTCCCCAACCATCGAGAGGCTTGGTCCGCTACGCCTTGCTCCGCACCACCTGACCTGCGGGTGGCGGTCCGGGCCGGATTGGCCCTACGATCTCCGTCACCTCAAGATCTGGAGCCGATTTGTCCCTTCGTATCCTGTCCGCCGTCGCCCTGACGACAGCCTTCTGCGCCCCCGCGCATCCCGCGGCCGCCGCCGACCCCCTGTACACGGCCATCGGCACTCCACGGGCGGACGGAGGCCTCGACCTCACCGGCAATCTGCGGGGCAACGTCCCCGGTCACGCCGGGCTGGCCTGGGCCGACCGCGGCGAATCCTTCTCCCTCCGCGGACAGCTTTTCTACGAAGACCCGGTCCTGCACAGGTTCCAGCCGCTCCCCGGCGCCCGTCTGACCGTCACCGAACACCGCTGGAACCAGGCCCCGATCCCCCGCGGCGATATCACGAGCGGACCGGACGGCACCTTCACCCTGTCCGGCCCGGCCGACCAGCGCAACAGCAGCTTCACCGTCACCTTCGCCGGCACCGACCGCTACGCCGCCACCACCGCCCGAGGCGATTACAACGCACTCTGGCCCACCCGCTTCTACGGTCTCAGAACGTGTTTGAGAGCTGATTGTTTAGAGGTGTTCGAGGGGTCGTGGTCCGGGGCGGGTGGCGGGGTGGCCGCGGGTGATGCGGCGGGTGATCTGGTCGATGGCGGCCCAGCGGATGAGGGCTTCGCTGGTGGTGGGGTGGCGTTCGTAGTCGCGGGCCAGGCGTCGTCGTAGGAGGAGCCATCCGTTGGTGCGTTCGATGACCCAGCGGCGTGGGTGGACTTGGAAGCCTTTCTGGCCTGGGGGTTTGCCGATGATGTGGAGGGTGAGGCGCAGGACGTCGGCCGCCCAGGTGACCAAGCGTCCGGAGAATCCCTGGTCGGCGAACACGGTCCGGCAGGAGAAGAACAGGACCAGGCCAAGCAGCAGGCTGGTCGCTCCCGTTCGGTCCTGGACCGAGGCGGGACGGACCATCACTGCCAGCAGTAAGCCCTGGGTGTCGGTGATGATGAACCGTTTACGTCCGTTGATCTTCTTCCCTGCGTCATAGCCGCGGGTGTCGGCCCCGACGGTGTCGGCGGCGTCGACGGTCTGGGAGTCCATCACCGCGGCCGACGGCTCGGGGTCGCGGTCCAGGTCCTGGCGCAGACGGCGCCGCACCACGTCCACGATCTTCTCGGTGACGCGGCGTTCCTCCCAACGTTGGAAGTGCCAGTAGACCGTCTGCCAGGGCGGGAAGTCGACCGGCAGGTACCGCCACGCGCATCCGGTCTGGTTCACATACAAGATCGCATCCACGATGTCCCGGCGCGGATGCTTCTCCTTACGGCCGTCCCAGTGCGCGGCTGGCAGCAGCGGCTCGATCAACGCCCACTGCGCGTCCGTCAGGTCCGAGGGGTAGGTGGGGCAACGCACCCACCACACCTAGCATCACGTGCCGTAGCAAGACGGTCACATGTCAAACACGTTCTCACTGGCAAACGAGTCCTCGAAGGCCGCAAGGGCAAGAAGCACTGGACGGTCCACCTCCAGGGCCGCATGCAGCGCAAGGTCCACGGAACCTGGCTCTCCTTCACCAACAAGACCAAGGACCGCGGCCCCTGCAGCATCGGCATCCAGTACCGCCTGCCGAACTCCACAGCCTGGAAGAACCTCCGCGGCATCCCTTGCGAACGGCTCACCACGAAACGCTTCGACTACACCGCCACCACCAAACCCCGCACGGCCCACTGGCGCCTCTACTTCATCGAGCCCGCCACCCAGAAAACCGCCTATTTGGGCTCCCAAACCCACCGCTCCTCCCTGAGCAAACCCGTCTACCTCAAAATCCCCAATCACTGACCCACCCGGCCCACCACTCCAAAGAACGTCCGCACCCGACCCAGCCTCGCCTCTCCCGAATGAGATCCGACGAGCTCATCCACGCTGCGGCAACAGCCGAGAACGATTTCATCAAAGCCGCCCGCGATGAACTGATCGCGTCTGAGGCGATCACTCCTCGCGTCGTCCCGGCCACCAGATAGCTGCCAGATGATAATCATGCCGAGCGAGCTGTGGCGGCGTCGGCGGTTCCAGTCGCCGCGAGTAGGTGTCGGTTAGGAGATTGCGACACCATGATCTCTAGCGAGACCGGCGAGGCCGTCGGCGTATCCCTGGCCGACGGAGCGCAGTCGCCATGCGCCTTGGCGGCGGTAGAGCTCGGCGCAGATCAGGACGGTTTCGGTGTCGGCGTCTGAAAGGAGCGCACGGACAGTGCCGTCCCGCTCGGTCACGGTGAGCCGGACGGATCCCGGTGGTCCGCTCGTCACAACAAGTACAGAGGAGACGTCGGTGGCCAGCCGGCTGGGATCGATCTGGATGCTCTTGCCAGAAGCGTCTAGGACGACCGCACCATCGGGTGAGGCGGGCTGGTTGTAGAACACGAAGTCGGTGTCGGCTCTGACCTGCCGGTCAGAGCCGAGGAGGAGCGCACAGGGGTCGTGCTCAGGCGATGGCAGAGCGAAGTCGAAGCGCAGAAGCCCTCCGGTGACTCTGACATTCTGGCCGTTCCGCAGCTCGTCTGGCTGCGGGGCAGGATCGGTGCCCGTGCTCGGAGAGGTGCTGTCCGGCCTGGGGTCGTGCCAGCCCTCCGGAGCGGTGATCCGGGCCTCTATCCCGGCGTGCTCCTTGAGTAGGAAGAGCAGGTTCGCTCCATCGAGCAGTTCGATCGGTTTGTTCTTGGCGAAGTCGTAGGAGGCCTGACCGTATCCGCTGGTCGTGACGAGAATGCCCTTGGAGGCGCCCTCATTCTGGAGGGTTCCGTAAAGGTCGCGGACGGCCGAAACTCCGACCGTGTTCCGATATCGCTTCGCCTGGATGACGACCTTGCCTCCCATGATCGGGCGGGGATCGTAGGCCACACAGTCAACGCCTCCGTCTCTCGACGCTCTGGTCTGGCGCGTCTCGAGTCCCATTCGGGCGAAGAGGTTAGAAATGAGCCCCTCAAACTCGGTTGGGCTCATCTCCAGGAGGTTGGGCCGCTGGTCCAGCTCGCCGAGAACATCGGACTCCTCGATGAAACGTGGGTCAACCATGGTGAACTCCAGCACCGGCCGGACCGGCACGAGTTCAGCGGAGTTTCGTGAGACCCCGGCGCCCAAGTGCTTAAGGCATGCGGCCGGCTCGACCCGGGCCAGATCGAGTTCTGAGAAGGTCTCGCGTGTAGTACGGAGCGTGAGGAGACACGGCCGAACCGGACGTCCGGTGGCCGCGTCGATGGTGCTCACCATGCCGTTGAAGACAATGGTCGCCACCTGCCTGTCAGCGTCTGCCGTAAGGATGTCCCGCACCACCCGCAGAGCGACCTGACCGACCACGGAGGTGTACTGGGCTTTGATCTGCGTGGCCGGGCGAGCAGTCTCGGTGATCGAGTCGGAGGTCTTCACGTAGCGATAGTTCTTCGCGGTCGGAACGACGTCGATCGGCGGCAGTTCGTACTCGACGACGAGTTGAGCCGATTCCGGAACGTAGGCCAACCGCCATTGCTCGGGGAGACCTTCGGGGTATTCGGCGGCGGTGAGGACCAGGTCGAAGTAGGCGACGATCGCCTGGGGTCGACCTTCAGCGAGTTCTCGCTTGAAGGCGTCCACCTCCGCATGTTGCTGTCGTGCCTGTTCCATCACTACCGCGGCCCGCTCGGAATGCCGCCGCTGGAGTTCGGCAAGCCGTGCCTGCCGGCCCTGTTCCCGCCGGGCGTGTTCAGCGCATGCCTGCTGATAGGCCATCTGCCCCTGTCGAACTTCTTCTTCGTGGCGAGCCGCGTTGAGGAGCTTGGACAGTCCGGTCAGCGGTGGCGGCATGAACTGCTCAGGCCGGGGCGCTGGTTCGACAGGCCCTGCCGCGCCGAGGTCGAAAGGCCCCACTTCGGCCGGCTGCTTGAGCTTGTCGACGGAGAATCGCGTGTTCCGGCCGAGACCAGAAATAAGAATGGAGTCGAGTTCAGCGATGCGCTGAGCGATCGCTTCGTTCATCGCCACGGCTTCTGCGGCACGAGCTTCGCCATACAGGCGCTTGCGTTCCCTTTCGTCGGCGGCCACAGACCGCTCGTATGCGGCCTGAGCCCGAGCGGCCTCCCGTTGGCCCGCCGCCTGGGCCCTTTGCCTGGCGGCTTCGGCGCGAGCCGCTTCACGCTGCATCCGCGCGACCGTGGCCATGAACCCCTGCCGCCTCGCCATATCCCCCACCCGTCGCCGACACCACCATCGTCAACGATATGCGTCAATACCGACCGACCGGGAAAGCCTCCACCAAAATGAGACCTCCAATGCTTCTGATGCTGTCAGCACACGTCACAAAATACAGATAAAAGAAACAAATGGCACAAAACCACGGTCACGTAGACGTTCTGGCTGTTCGCACGCGATATCAAGATCTATGCTGCGATTCCGGGCCGAGGGATGGGAAGGGCTGGCCGATCGCCACAGGGGCCGCGCAGCCGCCCCTCCCGAACCCCGGCGGAAATCAAGGACAAAGTCCTGGCCGACTACGACCGGCCAGTCGATCCGCGCCACGCAAAAGCCACCAGCGCTACGAACGCGCCGCTCCCGGCGACATGATCCACATGGACGTCAAACATTCGAGCCGTGAGCCGGTTCGCCTCACGGCCGGTCGGCTGACGCCCGGCGGCTTCCGGTATACGGCAACGGCCTCGAGCTAGCGGTCCTTATCGGTGGCCTCGAGGGCCGCACCGAGCGACTCGCCTGCCCGCGTCAGAGGCCCTGATGAGTGCCGGGGACCGCGCGCCCGGGCTCCGGCGTGACGCGTTCACGTGGCCGCGCCGCGGTGGCGGATACTACGAGGATGCGCTTGCTGGAACGGGAGACGGCGACGGCGGCACTGGCCGGGTACGCGGCCGAGGCTCGGCGCGGGGCGGGACGGCTGGTCCTGGTCGGCGGCGAGGCGGGGATCGGCAAGTCCGCCCTCCTCGAGCAGTGCGAACGGGATCTGCCGCAGGCGCGCTGGTCGTGGGGTGCGTGCGACGGGCTGTCCACCCCGCGCCCGCTCGGACCGCTGTTCGATGTGGCCGAACAGCTCGGCGGCACCCTGCTGGAGCTGTCGCGTGCCGGCGCGGGCAGGGACGAGCTGTTCCGCGGGCTCCTGCGCGAGGTCGGCGATCCGGACACGCTCGACGTGGTCGTGGTGGAGGACGTCCACTGGGCGGACGAGGCCACCCTCGACCTTGTGCGCTTCCTCGGCCGGCGACTGCACCGAGCGGCCGTTCTTCTTCTGGTCACCTATCGGAGCGACGGCCTCGCGGCGTCCGACCCGCTGCGCGTCGCCCTGGGCGATCTGGCCGCTCAGCGGTCGGCCCGGCGCATCGACCTGGCACCCCTGTCCGCAAGGGCGGTGCACGTGCTGGCTGGTGGCAGCGCCGCGGACGCCGCCACCCTGCACCGCCTGACCGGAGGCAATCCCTTCTACGTCGCCGAGGTCGTCCGGAGCGGGACGCCCGGGGTGCCCGGATCGGCACGCGACGCGGTCCTGGCACGGGCGGCACGTCTCAGCCCCGCCGCTCGCGAGGTCCTCGACACCGCCGCGCTGACCGGCAGCAGGGTCGAGTCACGGCTGCTGGAGTCGGTGGTCCCCTGCCCCTCCCCCGTCATGGACGAGCTGATCGCCTCCAGTCTCGTCATCTGGGACGACTCCCGGCTGCGATTCCGTCATGAGATCGCTCGTCTCGCCATTGAAGGAGCGGTTTCCTTCCATCGCAGTCGAGGCATCCACGCCATGGTCCTGGCGACGCTGGATGCTCAGGGCTGCGACGACGACGCCCGGATGGCCTTCCACGCCGAGGCCGCCGCCGACCCGCCTGCGGTGGTGCGCCACGCCACCGCCGCCGCTCGCCGCGCGGCTTGGCTGGCCTCCCACCGCGAGGCCGCGGCGCAGTACCGGCGGGCGCTGCGCTTCGCCGCCGACGCTGACGCCGACGCCGCCACCCTGGCCGAGCTGTATGAAGGGCTCGCCGAGGAGGCGGCGCTGCTCGATCAGTGGCAGGACGCCGCCGAGGCCTGCGAACGTGCGCTCCTGGAGTGGCGCGTCGCCGGCGACCGGCTCCGGGAGGGCGACACCCTCCGGCGGCTGTCGCGCATCAGCTGGAACATGTGCCACGGCGAGACCGTCGCCGCCGAGGCCGCGGTGGCCGTCCTGGAACCTCTCGGGCCCGGCGTCGAACTCGCCTGGGCCTACGCCACCCTCGCCAACCAGAAGATGCTGTAGTACGAGCACGACGCGGCGCGGGACCACGCGCAGAGGGCTCAGGCGCTGGCCGAGCGGCTTGACGCCACCGACGTTCTGAGCAGCGCGCTGAACACCCTGGCGGTCTCCGCCTTCGGCCTGGGCGCGGAATGGGAGCCCGGGCTGCGCCTCGCTCTGGAGACCGCGCTGGCCGGACGGCACCAGGACCAGGCCGGCCGGGCCTTCAGCAACCTGGTCGCCCTGCACAGCGGCCTGCGGCGCTTCGCCGACGCCGAGCACCATCTGGCCGAAGGCCTCGCCTACTGCCGCGAGCACGACCTCACGACCTATCTGACCTGCCTGCGCAGCGAGCAGTCCACCATCCTGGAGCACACCGGCCGGTGGGAGGAGTGCCTGACGATCAGCAACCGCATTCTCGCCAGCGCGAGCCGGTCCCCCGCGAACCGGATGTGCACCGTCCGCAGGATCGGCTCGATCCTCGCGCGCCGCGGCGAATCCGGCGTCTGGGATCACCTCGACGAGGCCGCGGTTCTGGCCGAGCGCACCGGTGAGCCCCAGCAGATCGTCCCGGTCCGCCTCACCCGCGCCGAGGCCCGCTGGCTGGAGGGCGACGTGCACGAGGCGCGGCGTGAGGCAGAACTCGCCGCGGCCGCGGCCGGCCGGTGCGGCGCGTGGGAGCGCGGCGCCGTCGCCGTGTGGCTGCGGCGCACCGGATCCCCGCACGTGCTCCAGGGCCCCTTTCCTGAGCCCTACCGCCTCGAGCTCGAGCGCGACCCGGCTGCGGCGGCACGCGCCTGGACGGCGCTCGGCTGCCGCTACGACGCGGCCCTGGCTCTCTCCGGAGCGGGACGCGAACGCGAACTGCGCGAGGCTCTGCGCATCCTCACCGAGCTCGGAGCCCTGCCCGCGACCCGCATCGTCCGACGGGACCTGCGCAGGCTCGGCGCCCGCTCGCTCCCGGCCGGACCCCGCGCCATCACCCGCGAGGACCCCGACGGCCTGACCCGACGCGAACGTGAGGTGCTCGCCCTCATCTGCGAGCACCTCACCAACGCCGAGATCGCGGCCAAGCTGTTCATCTCGACCAAGACCGTCGGCCACCACGTCTCAGCGATCCTCACCAAGCTCAACGTCCCCACCCGCGCCGCCGCAGCCGCCATCACCCGCGACCTGCGAACCGTCGAACGGCTGGACCCGAACGAGCCCTAGCCATGTCTTACGGGCTCCTCCGTGGCGAGCGGCGTCCAGGCGCGTTGCGCGGCAGGGCCTGATCCACGAAACAGGCCCTGGCGACGGTGTTCGACGGCGCACGCTCGTCCGGGAGGCGCGCCAGGCAGCGAGGCCCGCCAGGACGGCACCCGCCGCCATCACCCCACGCGGCGACGAGATGTCCACCACCCGGCCGCCCAGCAGCGCGCCCGCGGCGATCGCCGCGTTGAACACCGACGACAGCAGTGCCGTCCCGGCTTCACCGCCCCCGGCGCCCACCACCCAGATCTGACCCGTCACCGACACCCCGCCGTAGGCGACGCCCCACAACAACAGCAGCAGGAGCACGGCGGCCACGGCCCACGCGCCCACCGGCGCCAGCAGCGCCGTCGCCACCGCGATCAGCGCGGCCAGCACCGCCATCGCCGCGCCCGGGTCCCGGACGGCCGCCCGCCCCACCAGGAAGTTCCCCGCCACACCCGCCACCCCATATCCCAGCAACGCGACGCCGACCAGCACCGGTCCCGCCCCCGCCACCTCCTCAAGGAACGGCCGCACGTAGGTGTAGGCGGCGAAGTGACCCGTCACCACCAGCGCCGTCGCGACGAGCACCGGACGCAACGCCGGCGAACGCCACGCCGCGACCACCTCCGCAGGCCGCACCGCCGCCTCCGCGGGCAGCGGCGGCAGCGCCCGGACCAGAGCGGCGAGAGCGATCAGCGCGAGCAGCGCCGCCGCCCCGAACGCCGCGCGCCACCCCGCCACCGCGAGGATCAGCGCGCCGGCCGGGACGCCCAGCACCGACGCCACACCGATCCCGCCCGCGATCATCGCCGCCGCCCGGCCGATCCTCCGCTCGGGCACCAGCCGCGGCGGCAGCCCGGCCGCGAACGCCCAGAACCCGCCGATCGCCACTCCGACCAGCACCCGGGCCGCGAGCACCACCGCGAACACGGGGGACAGAGCCGTCAGCAGATCGGCGACGGCCAGCAGAACCATCAACGCGCACAGGACCGTCCGGCGGTCCCGGCTTCGCACCAAGACGGTCAGCGCCGGGGCGGCGACCGCCGCGACCAGTCCGGGGACGGTCATCGTCAGGCCCGCCAGCCCGTCGGGGACATCGAAATCGGAAGCCAGCGGCGTCAGCAGCCCGACGGGCAGCATCTCGCTGGTGACCAGGGTGAACGAGCCGAAGGCCACCGCGGCCACCGACCCCTTCCGCTCGCAGATCGTCATGCGATCCAGCGTCGGCGGCGGCGGGCCCGGGAACAACGACGAAGATCGAATCCTTGGTTCAACCAGGCTAAGGAGTGCGATGGACCAGCGGGAACTGCAATGCTTCATGATCGTGAGCGAGGAGATGCACTTCGCGCGCGCGGCCGAACGGCTCTACCTGTCGCCCGGACGCGTCAGCCAGCTCATCAAGGCCCTCGAGACGCGTGTCGGCGCGCCGCTGTTCGAGCGCACCAGCCGGAGGGTCGCGCTCACCCCGCTCGGCGAACGGTTCCTCGCCGACCTGCGGCCCGCCTACCAGGGAATGCAGGACGCGCTCAGCCGGGCCAGGAACGCCGCCCGCAGCGTCGACGGCGTTCTGCGCGTCGGGTTCCTCGGAACGCCCACCGAAGTCGTCACCGAAACCGTCACCCGCTTCGAGGGACGCCACCCCTCCTGCGCGGTGGAACTGATCGAAATCCCGCTGTCCGACCCGTTCGGGAAGCTGCGCGCGGGACTGGTCGACATCTCCTTCACCCTGCTTCCGGTCACCGAACCCGACCTGGCCGCAGGGGAGCCGCTGAACAGCGTCCCGCTCAAGGTGGCACTGTCTCCGGCGCACCCGATGGCCGGCCGTCCTTCCCTGGACGCCGAGGACCTGGCCGAGATCCCGCTGATCGGCCTCTCGGGCCCGGCACCTCGCCGGTGGCGCCGGCTGACCGCCCCCGAGCACACGCCCGCCGGCCGCCCGATCCCGTCGGCGGGCACCGCCTCCACCAGCCAGGAAGGCCTGACCCAGGTCGCGCTCAACCGCGGCGCGATGCTCTTCTGTACTCCCACCGCCGCCTACCACGGCCGCTCCGACGTGAAGTTCGTCCCCGTCACCGGCCTCCCGCCCTCCTCCCTCGGCCTGATCTGGTGCAAAGCCACCACCACCGCCGCGATCCGCGCCTTCCACACCGTCGCCCTCACCCGCTGACCCGCACCACGCACCCGGTCGACCACCCGGGCCACCAAGATCACCGAACACGACACCGCAGATGAGGGGAACGGGCAGACGTGCTTCGTCCCGTTCTGCGGACGCTCCGCCCGCGGCAAGGACGTCATGCCCCGAACACCAGACGCGTCGGCGGAACGCACCAGGGTCTCCGCCCAGCTCGCCGCATGAGCGCACATTCCCTCATCCCGAGCCCTCGAAGAAGTTCCGCCCCCATCGGCTCCGGAACAATCTCCGCGACGGGATGACGTGGACCACGGGATGTGGTGGTCTGGGGATGTGAGCGGTGTTCTGGTGAGTATCGTCGCGGCCCTCGCAGCGCTGAGCGGGTCAACGCTCACCTACCTGTTCCAGCGGCGCACCGCCCGGGACAATGAGCGGTTCTCGCGCGAGCAGCGGCTCTGGCAGGAAAGAGTCGCCGCCTACAGCTCGTTCGTCGCCGCCGCCACCGACTTCCGGCGTAGCCAGAACGACCGCTGGCACTTGGAGCGGGAAGACCCGCAGAGCGCACCGTTCATCGCGGCACGAGAGGAGTCATATCGGCTGCGCGCCCAGGCCACCGCCGCCGCCTGCCGAGTACGGCTCGTCTGCGGGGATCCGGAGATCGGACGGCACGCCCAGCGAGCCCTCGACATCGCCACGGACGTCCACCTCGGCATAGACGAGAATGACCGGGCGACCCGCGGAGCCGCTGCCCGCCAGGCCCTCGACGAATTCCTCACGATGGCCTCCACCCACGTGAACGGCCCCCGCCGCACCTGACCACGACGACCCCGCACGTACAGTCGTGCCGCAGATCCGACGACGCCCTGGACGCAGTCCTCGCAGCCTTCACCGCCCGAGCCGCGGCCCTCAATATGACCACGGCCCCGGAACGCTAGGAAGTCTGCCGAGGGAAGGAGGAATACCAGGCCTCATCGGTGGGAGTGCGGGCTTCGCGGAGCCAGATCAAGGTGGTGTAGGTGGCTAGGAGGGAGGCCGCGGCACAGATCAGCAGGCCGACGGAGTAGCCGTGCCAGAGGTCGTCGAGATTCGAGGGAGGGGCGGATCGCTGGAGCAGGGCGGTGATGGCGATCGGGCCGACGAAGAGGCCGATGTTGCGGGCCGCGCTGATGACGGCTGTCGTCAGGTTGAGGTGGCGGGCGGAGATCGCGTTCATTGCCGCTGCGGTGAGGGCGGAGAAGATGAACAGGAAGCCCGCGCCGATGAGGAGGAGCGGACCCAGGAGGACGAGGAGGCCTGTTCGGGTGATGGGGACGAAGGCGAACCAGACCTCGCCCGTGGTCAGCAGGATCAGGCCGGTCGCGATGAGAGGGCGGGCCCGGAAGTGGTCCATCATGCGGGGAAGCATCAGGCCGAGCAGGGAGGGGACGCCCTGCAGGACGACGAAGTAGATCGCTGAGTCCGTCGCGGACTTACCCTGAAGGCCCAGGCGGACGCTGAGAACGTAGACGCTGCCCATGAAGGCGAACGAGCCGATCACGGCCGCGACGACGGCCGCGGAGAACGTCGGCACCTTGAAGATGTCCAGGTTGAGCATGGGGGTGGCTTCGCGGCGTTCCGCCAGGGGAAATGCCGCCAGGCTCGTGAGGGCGACGAAGGCCGCCAGCAGCGTGGTGACCGAGGTCCATGAGCCGAGTGCTGCGCTCGCCACCGCGAAGAGCGTGCCGCCGATGCCGATGGCGAGGGTGACCTGCCCGGCCCAGTCGAGGGATCGGCCGGGCACGATCTCCGAGTCGTCCGCGAACAGCGCGATGACCACAAGGCCGACGAGGGCCAGCGGAGCGACTCCGAGGAACGAGGCCTGCCAGGCGAAGGTCTTGCTGAGAAGACTGCTGTAAAGGAATCCCACCATCGTCGCCAGCGACAGGGTCATCGTCCAGGTGGCGACGCCTCGGGACCGGCTCAGCGCGGTCGGAGCGCCCGCCGTGGCGATGGCCAACGACGCTGGGATGACGACACCGGCGCCGACGCCCGTGACCGCCTGACCGAGCTGGAGCTGGTGAATGCTCGAGGCCAGGCCGGTGAGCGTCTCCCCCGCGGCGACCACGGAAACACCGATCATGAGCATGCGCTTACGGCCGAAGAGATCGCTGAGCAACCCGGCGTTGAGCGCCAGGCTCGCGGCCGGAAGCAGGAAGGCCGCCGTCACCCAGGCCAGGTCGGCGCCGTTCGCGCCGAGGGACTGCTGGATACCGTGGACGATCGGGCCCGGTACCACCGTGGCCACCTGCGCGATCAGGACTGCCGTACAAGCGGCGAAGAGCGTGCCCGGGGAAACACCGGCGCGTCGCGAGGTTCTGGTCACCTCGCCTCCTTCTAGGGGGTGAAAGGTGCCGATGCGCTGAACAGGGGATGCCGGCTGCGCCGGATGCTCATCGGCCGAGAGGTTGACGGCACCGAGCATGATCTAGATCACACTTTTCCACCACAGGCGTTCCATTGAATGGAAGGCCTGGGTGCAGGCCGAATGCCGATACGGCCATGATGAGGTCCATGGCCAGGTCACCCAGTGGAGAGTCGGTACTGACCCGAGCCGTTCGGATCTTCGAGGCGTTCGGGCCGGACAGGTCGGTGCTGTCGCTGAGCGAGCTCAGCCGGCGCGCCGATCTGCCGCTGGCAACCACGGCCCGCCTGGTCGATGAGCTGACCCGTCATGGTCTGCTCTCACGGGACGAGCTCCGGCGCGTGTGCGTCGGAACCAGGATGTGGGAACTCGCCGAGCGCGCCTCTCCCGTTCTCGGTCTGCGTCAGGCGGCCCTGCAGTCCATGCACGATCTCCAGGCTGTGGTGGGGCATTCGACCCAGCTCGGGATCCTGGACAGTGATCAAGTGCTCTTCGTGGAGCGGCTCGCCGTCCCTGGTTCGACTCCGAACGTCACCAGGACCGCGGGCAGGCTCCCCCTTCACGCCTCGGCATCAGGCTTGGTCCTCCTCGCCCATGCCCCGGCGGACATCCGGGATCGGGTCGTGCAGGGGCCGCTGCCGGGGTTCACCGAGGCGACGCTCCGTGAAGAACATGCCCTGCGCCGGGCGCTCGCCGAGGTACGGGACAGGGGATTCGCGTTCTGTCCGGGGCACATCCATCCGGATGCCACCGGCATCGCCGTGCCCGTCCGCACCCGGGGTCGCGTCGTGGCGGCGCTGGGTCTGGTCGTCCCCAACGACGACGTCGCCTGGAGCCTCATCAGGCCGTTGCAGGTCGCCGGCCTCCACCTCAGCAGAGCACTCGACACCGCACAAGTCTCCTAGATCGCCTTGGTTCCGTTTCCCAGTCCGGCCGCCGGTAATACTTGGCGTCTATAGCCGGTATCCCAATCATCTATTTCTCAAATGGCTGTGATCGCAGCCACATTGTCTCTGCGCGTCGGGTCTTCCACGACGGCCCCCCAGAGGAGGAATGGTGAAGGATTCAACCGGTAGAGGTGGTGTGGGCACGCTCATCGCTGCGTGCATCGCCATCTTCGTCACCCAGATCGCGAACGTGGTTCCCGCCCCGATCGTGGGAGCGATTCAGCAGGACCTGCATGCCGACGGTGTCGCCCTCGCATGGGTGACTTCGGCGTTCTTGCTGCCGACCGCGATTCTGGAGCTCAGCTTCGGAGTCCTCGGCGATCTTTACGGCCGCAAGCGGGTGCTCATGGGCGGCACTGTTCTCATGGCCGTCGGCGGCCTCATCACCGGCGCGGCCGGCAGCGTCGGGCAGCTGGTGGTCGGGCAGGCCCTCACCGGCATCGGGGCGGGCGCGATCATCCCGACCTCGCTCGCGATCGCCGTGGCAGGGGCGCAGACCGCCGAGCGGCGCTCGCGCGGCATCGCGACCTGGACGATGGCCCTGTCGCTGGGCACGATGGCCGGCGTGGTCCTGAGCGGGGCCCTGGGAGAGGCCATCTCCTGGCACGCGTCCTTCTCCGCGGTGGCTCCGCTCTCCCTGCTGAGCCTCATCGCGACCGCGGTTCTGGCAGGAGAGTCAAGGTCCCCCGAGGGACGCTCACTGGACTGGGCCGGTCAGGCGACGATCGCCGTCGGCATGTTCTGCCTGCTCTACGGAATCGTCCAGGGCGCGAGCACGTCGTGGACCTCCACCTCAGTGATCGTCACTCTCGCCGTCGGTGTCCTCGGGCTCGCGGCCTTCATCGGGGTCGAGAACCGGGTCGCGGCGCCGATGCTGCACCTGGCCGTCTTCAAGAACCCCGCGTTCTCAGCCGCGGCCGCGGCGGCCGTGATCGGGATGTTCTCCTTCATGGGGTGCGTCTACGCGCTCTCGATCCGCGTGGGGACGCTCCAGGCCAAGACGGGCCTGGCCGCAGCCGCCTTCTTCATCGTGCTGCAGGGCGTTCCCTGCGTCCTCGGTCCCGTCCTCCCCCGGATGATGAACCGGTTCGGAGCACGCAGCCTGGTCAGCGGCGGGCTGGTGCTGCTGGCCGCCGGAGAGTTCTGGATGGCGACCCTGTCCCTGGCGCAGGCCTCGCTTCTCGACCACCTGGGCCCGCTCCTGCTCGCGGGGTTCGGCTTCCTGTTCATCGTGTCGGCCATGACGGCCGCCGCGGTGGAGGCCGTCCCGCTGTCGCAGACAGGCATGGCCAGTGCGGCCATCAGCACCGCCCGCGACTTCGGCATGTGCATCGGCCCTGCCATCATCAGCGCGCTCGCGCTCAGCGCCGCCACGGACGCGCTCCCCGGCCGGCTGAAGTCCGTCGGACTCGAAGGTCCGCAGGCAGGCGTCGTCACGAACATCGCGGAGCAGGGCGGCCCGTATGCCCTCCTCGGAGCCCCTCTAGGGCCGCTGCGCGAGCAGGCGGCCGGGGCGGCGCTGCAGTCTCTGTCGCATGGCTTCTCGGTCGGGCTCGTGATCTGCGGGGTCGCCTCCCTGGTCGCGGCACTGGCGACCGCCCTGTGGCTCCGGGAGTCCTCCGATCGTGTGGTCGCGGCGCCCATCGAGGCGGAGCCGACCGCCGCTCCCGCTTGATGAGCTGAATCCGCGAAGTACACGAACGCGCGGGGGCCCGAAGGCCCCCGCGCGTTCAGCCGTCCCATGGTGTCAGTGGCCGCGGGTGATCCAGTCGAGCAGATGGGGGGCTTCTCCGCCGATGGTGGTGGAGACGCCGTGCCCGGTGTGGACGATCGTGTCGGCCGGCAGGGTCAGCAGGCGTTTCTCGATCGAGGTGATGATGGTCGGGAAGTCGGAGAACGACCGCCCGGTGGCTCCGGGGCCTCCCTGGAAGAGCGTGTCGCCGGAGAAGACCGCCCCGAGTTCGGGTCCGTGGAGGCAGATGGCACCGGGAGCGTGTCCCGGCGTGTGGACCACGGTGAGGTCGGCTCCGGCGACGGTGAGGACCTGGCCGTCGGAGAGATCGCCGTCCGGAGCGGTGTCCGGGTGGGTCATACGCCAGAGTTCCAGGTCAGCGGGGTGCAGCAGGATCGGGGCGCCGGTGAGTCTCGCGAGCGCCGGCGCGGCGTCGATGTGGTCGTTGTGAGCGTGGGTGCACGCGATCGCCTTCACGGTGCGGTCACCGATCGCGGCCGCGATGGCCTCCGCGTCGTGGGCGGCGTCGATCACGATGACCTCGGTGGAGTCGCCGATGATCCAGACGTTGTTGTCGACGTCCCAGGTGCCGCCGTCGAGGGAGAAGGTGCCGGAGGTGACGAGCTTCTCGATCACAGGATCACCACCGAACGCAGGACGTCGCCCTGGTGCATCCGGTCGAACGCGGCCTCGATGTCTTCCAGGCTGATGGTCTCGGACACGAAGGCGTCCAGCGGCAGGCGCCCCTGGAGGTGCAGGTCGACGAGCATCGGAAAGTCCCGGGAGGGCAGGCAGTCGCCGTACCAGGACGACTTGAGCGAGCCGCCGCGCCCGAAGACCTCCAGCAGCGGCAGCTCCAGCTTCATGTCCGGGGTGGGCACGCCGACCAGCACGACGGTTCCGGCCAGGTCGCGGGCGTGGAAGGCCTGGTCATAGGTCTCGGGCCGGCCGACCGCCTCGATGACGACGTCCGCGCCGTTGCCCTCGGTCAGCTCTCTGATCGCCTCGACGGCGTCCCTCTCCTTGCCGTTCACGGCGTGGGTCGCGCCCAGCTCAATCGCCTTGTCGAGCTTGCGCTGGTCGATGTCGACCGCGATGATCTTTCGCGCACCGGCGAGCCGCGCCCCCATGATCGAGGCCGCGCCCACGCCGCCGCAGCCGATGACCGCGACCGAGTCTCCACGCGTCACTCCCCCGGTGTTGATGGCGGCGCCGATGCCCGCCATGACACCGCAGCCCAGCAGCCCGGCGACCGACGGGGACACCGCCGTGTCGACCTTGGTGCACTGCCCTGCCGCGACCAGGGTCTTCTCGGCGAAAGCGCCGATGCCGAGAGCGGGCGACAGTTCGGTGCCGTCCTCCAACGTCATCTTCTGCTCGGCGTTGTGGGTCGCGAAGCAGTACCAGGGACGGCCGCGCAGGCAGGCCCGGCACTGGCCGCACACGGCGCGCCAGTTGAGGATGACGAAGTCGCCCGGCGCCACCTCGGTGACTCCCGCTCCGACCGACTCCACGACTCCCGCCGCCTCGTGCCCGAGCAGAAACGGGAACTCGTCGTTGATGCCTCCCTGCTTGTAGTGAAGATCGGTGTGGCACACCCCGCACGCCTGAACCTTCACCACGGCCTCGCCCGGCCCGGGGTCGGGGATGACGATCGTTCGGACTTCGACGGGCTCGCCGCGCTTCACGGAGACCACTCCGCGTACTGATTGCGCCATTGACTGACACTCCTTGTTCATTGCGAGCAGGACACACGGAGCGGCCGCCGATCCTGGATCGGCGGCCGCTCACGCATGCCTCGGACAATGGCCGTCCTTAAGCGGACGGCCGGGTTACGGATCGATGTGATGGCCCACCAGGCCGGAGACGTTCATCGGACGTGTGCCTCCGTGCGGGCCCGCACCTCCTCCGGTGTCACGCCTGGAGCGGTCTCGACCAGGGCGAATCCCTCGGATGTGATGTCGAAGACGCCGAGATCGGTGATGATCCGATCGACGCAGCCGCGGCCTGTCAGCGGAAGAGTGCACTCCTTGACGAGCTTGGGAGCGCCGTCCTTGGCGGTGTGCTCCATGACGACGATCACGCGGCCGGCGCCGTGGACGAGGTCCATCGCACCACCCATTCCCTTGATCATCTTTCCGGGAACGGACCAGTTGGCGAGGTCTCCGGCGGCGGAGACCTGCATGGCGCCCAGAACGGCGACGTCGATGTGGCCACCGCGGATCATGCCGAAGGACAGCGCGGAGTCGAAGAACGCGGCCCCCCGCACGACCGTGATGGTCTCTTTCCCCGCGTTGATCAGTGCTGGGTCGACGTGCTCTTCGTCCGGGTAGGGGCCGACGCCCAGGACGCCGTTCTCGGACTGGAGGACGACGTTCACTCCGGCCGGAAGGTGGCCCGGTACGAGCGTGGGCAGTCCGATGCCGAGGTTGACGTAGGCGCCGTCGGGGAGTTCCCGCGCGGCCCTGGCGGCCATCTCGTCGCGGGTCCAGGTCATCGGGTGGTCCTCTTCTCGATCGGCTTGTCGGCGGCCTGCTCCGGGGTCAGGACGACCACGCGGTCGACGAACACACCGGGGAGGTGGATCTCATCGGGAGCGAGGTCGGTCAGCTCCTCGACCTCCGCGACGGTGATCCGGCCCGCCATGGCACAGAGCGGGTTGAAGTTCTGAGCCGACTGGTCGAACACGAGGTTGCCGAACCGGTCGGCTTTGCGGGCGCGTACAAGCGCGAAGTCCGTCACGATGCCCTCCTCCAGCACATGGGGGCGGCCTCCGAACTCTCGTTCTTCCTTACGGGGCGAGGCGAGCTCCACCGAGCCGTCGGCGGCGTAACGCAGGGGCAGGCCGCCCTCCGCGACCGCGGTGCCGACTCCGGCCGGCGTGTAGAAGGCGGGGATTCCCGCGCCGCCGGCCCGCAGGCGTTCGGCGAGGGTTCCCTGCGGGACGAGTTCGACCTCGATCTCGCCGCCCAGGTACTGGCGGGCGAACTCCTTGTTCTCTCCGATGTAGGAGCCCGTGACCCGGGAGATCCGACCAGAGCCGAGGAGCTGTCCGAGCCCTCGGCCATCGACACCGCAGTTGTTGGACACCACCGACAAGCCGGATGAGCCCCGCTCGTGAAGGGCGTCGATGAGCGTGAACGGCACACCGCACAGCCCGAAGCCGCCCACGGCGAGGGTGGCGGCATCCTGGATGTCCGCCACCGCAGCGGCGGCCGACGTCACGACCTTGTCCATCAGCGGGTCTCCAGTTCCGAGGCGAAGTAGTGGGGGCGGGTCCGCGGGCGCGGCCTGGCAGCGGGGATCGGCTGTGGGTCGGTGCCCGCGACGACGGTGTTGGTGATGGATCCGATGCCCTCGACGGTCATCGTCACCACGTCGCCCGGCTGGAGCGGGCGGGGTTCCCTGCTCCCGGTCAGGCCCCAGAGTTCGGCGAGGCAGCCGCCGTTGCCGCAGGTTCCGGAGCCGAGCACGTCCCCGGGCCGCACCTCCGTTCCTCTCGAGGCATAGGCGACGAGATCCTCGAACGGCCAGCCCATGTTCGACAGCAGGTCCCTGCCGATCTCCTCACCGTTGACGGCCACGCTCATCCCGATCCTCAGGAAGCCGTCGGCGTCGCGGAAGCGCTCCAGTTCGTCGGCGGTGACGATCCAGGGACCGAGGGTGGAGGCGAAGTCCTTGCCCTTGCACGGACCGAGGCCCACGGTCATCTCGGCGCCTTGGAGGTCGCGCGCCGACCAGTCGTTGAAGATCGTGTAGCCGAAGATGTGGTCACGGGCCTGCTCAGGCGTCAGATCACGGCCCGGCCTGCCGATGATCGCGGCGACTTCGAGTTCGAAGTCGAGGACCTGTGAGCCCGGCGGGATGGGGATGTCCGCACCGGTGCCCACGATGGCGTAGGGGTTGGTGAAATAGAACGTCGGGGCGGCGTACCACTGGTCCGGAACCCCTGTCTCTCCGCTGACGCTGCGTCGAACGCCCTCGACGTGCTCCTCGAAAGCGACGAAGTCCCGGACGGTCGGCGGTTCGAGCGGTGCCAGCAGGCGTACGTCTTCAAGCGGCACCGGTTCGCGCTCGAAGGCACGGCGGGTCGCGTGGCGGATCTCGAACTCGCTCCGTTCGATCAGCCGGGCGATGGACACGTCCAGGGGATAGATCATCCCCTGTTCCACCACACCCTGAGCGTGCCTTCCGCGCTGCTCATAGCCCACATAACGCATGTCAGACGTCCCTCCTCGACCTGGGGTGACGTCCACTTTCGCCGCCTTGGTGCGAATATGGGAAATGGATACTCGGCATATCAGCCATTGATGTCATGAATGGGTTACTCGAACGGGCAGGGAGGCGAACGCCCTCAGGGTGTTGTTGTGGTGGCGCTGCGGCTGTCCCACGAGCGTGATGTCCTGCACTCGCCGGGCGAGCGCGGTCAGGACGGCCTCGGCTTCCAGCCGGGCGACATGCTGGCCGACGCACTGGTGCAGGCCCATGCCGAGGCCGACGTGCCCGGAGGGGTTGCGGTCGAGGTCGAAGTCGTCCGGCCGGTCCCAGCGGCGGGGGTCGCGGTTCGCGGCACCGAGGAACATGAGGATCTTCTTGCCTTCGGGAACGGTCACTCCGCCGATCTCGATGTCCTGCTCAGCGGTTCGGAAGAAGAACTGGACCGGCGACTGCCAGCGGACGGCCTCGTCGAAGGCGACCCTCGCGAGCTGGGGATCGTTCCGTAGCTTCCGCCACTGATGGGGGTGGCCGGCGAAGGCGTACAGCACCGCGGCCAGCCCGTGGACGGTCGTGTCGACGCCGGCGGACAGCAGGGACCGGACGACGAGCGGCGCCTGCTCGGGCAGGAGGTCTCCGCGGTCGGCGGCGGCCCAGATCGCCGCTCCGAACCCGTCCGGGGTGAGAACCTCCCTCCGGCACTGGGCATTGACCCAGGCGCTGAGGTCGGCCGCCTGCGGATTCCCCTTGGCGACCAGCTCGTTCGGCGGGCCGAAGGAGTTGAACAGGTGGTCGCCGTAGGGCAGCAGGTTCTCACGGCCTTCGGCGGGAATGCCGACGGCGTCGGGGAAGACCTTGAGCGGGAAGGCCTCGGCCAACGCCGGAACAGCGTCGAACTCCGGTTCTTCAAGAACCTGGTCGACCAGTTCCTGAGCGGCGAGGAACCACTGCTCGCGCAGCCCTCGCAGGGCCCGGGGCCCGAGGATCTTCGACAGAACGGCACGCGGAGCGTCGTGGTGCGGCGGATCGGCTTCGAGCAGGAGGCTCGGCGGCCGCCACGGCTCTTCCTTCCGGAAGTTGCTGAAGCCGACGCCGGCTGAGGAGCAGAAACCCTGCCAGTCGACCAGAGCACTGTGGACATGTTCATACCGAGCCATCGCGTACACGTCGTAGCGCGTGAGGTGGACGATGGGCCCGGCCTCGCGCATGACTCGCTGCAGGGTTCCAGGGTCCTCGAGGTTCGCGGCGTTGAAGGGATCGGTGTCGATCGCGGGGATGTCGATGACGTTCACGGGGTGCTCCATGGGGTGGTTCAGAGATCGAGGACCAGGAGATCGGTTCGCGCCCGGGAGACGCAGATGAACATGCAGTCCCCGGCAGCGCGTTCGGCGTCGTCGAGGAGCGAGTCCCTGTGGTCGGGCAGGCCGGCGAGGACGGTCGTCTCGCACGTACCGCAGAGTCCCTGGGCGCAGGACGACAGCACGTTCAGGCCCGCATCAGCACAGGCGTCGAGGATGGAGCGGCCGGGCGGAACGGACAGAGTCCGACCGGATCGGCTCAGTTCGACGGAGAACTCCCTGTCCTCGGCGGATCCGGCCGTCTCCGGCGCGGAGAACCGCTCCGTGCGAAGGACTCCTGTGGGCAGCCCTGCGCATGCCGTCTCGACGGCCGCGAGGAGCGGTGCCGGCCCGCAGCAGTAGATTCTCGTGCCAGGGCCGGCCTCTGCGACGAGGGAGGCCACATCGATGAGGCCGTGCTCATCCTGCGGAACGACCGTGATCCGATCGCCGTGCTCGGCCAGCTCGTCGAGGAAGGCCATCGACGTCCGGGTTCTGCCGCCGTAGATCAGGCGCCAATCAGCACCGAGCCGTTCGGCCGCCGTCAGCATCGGGAGGATCGGCGTGACGCCGATGCCTCCGGCGACGAACAGGTAGCGCGGCGCCGGGACGAGCCGGAAGGCGTTGCGCGGCCCGCCGAGTCCGATGTGGTCGCCGACCACGAGCTCGTCGTGGATGAAGGCGGAGCCGCCCCGCCCGTCGGGCTCGCGCAGAACTCCGACCCGGTAGCTGCGGGAGTCCCAGCGATCGCCGCACAGCGAGTACTGGCGGGTGAGTCCGTTCGACAGGACGAGGTCGACGTGCGCACCCGGCGCCCAGTCGGGAAGTCGCCTTCCGGCGGGATCTCGCAGGGTGAGCGTGACCACGCCGTCGGCCACCGGGGTCTTCGCGGTGACGACCAGGTCGAGCACGGCCGGAGCGGGATCGGCCATCGGTCCTCCTCGGTTCGGGGAACCAGAGGATCCGTCTCCGGACGGTGGACCGGAAGGCGGGTTCTCACTCAGTGAGAGAAAAGTTCGTGACGGCCGTCACAAGGCCTGGCCGAGCGCCCGGGAGACGCCGCGGGCGGCGGCCCTGACGGCCGAGATCTGGGCACGCGCATGGGCATCGTTGGGCAGGACGGCTCCGAGGGCGGCGACCACCTGTCCGGTGCCGTCCCTGATCGGTGCGGCGATCCCGGCCGCTGCCGGATCGATGTATCCCGGGCAGAACACGTATCCGGTGCGCCGGATCTCCGCCAGCAGGACCCGCACCTGCTGGGCGCTGTGCGGGGTCTGCGGGGTGTAGCGCGTGAGGGCTCCGGCCAGGATCTCCTCCTGGAGATCCGGATCCGCGTGGGCGAGCAGGACCAGTCCGCCGGAGGAGGCGTGGAGGGGAAGCCGGCCGGCGATCCGGGTGATGTTGACGATGCCGCCGGGTGCCGACAGCCGCTCGACGAAGAGCGCCTCCCGTCCCCCGAGGACGGCCAGCTGGGTGTGGTGGCCGACGACATCATGAAGATCCTCAAGGAAGGGCATCGCGGCCTCACGCAGGCCAAGGGTCGGAGAGGTTCGCGAGGCGAGCTCCCACAGCCGCACCCCGATCCGGATGCGGCGATCCGGGTCGCGGGCCAGCAGCCCCAGGCCGACCATCTCGTTGACCAGCCGGGAGGCGGTCGCGATGTGCAGATCCGAACGCCGTGCGACCACGGACAGCCGAAGCGCGGGGTTCTCCGGGTCGAACGCCTCAAGGATCCTCACCACCCGCGACAGGACGCTCTCGCCCGTCACGCCGGAAGCTCGATCCGTTCACCGACTTCTACCAGCGTCTCCCGGAGCCACCGGTGCGCCGGGTCGGCCTGGTGGACGGGGTGGTACCAGAACGCCTCCAGGATCGGGACGACCTCGAACGGGCACGGGTGGATCGCGAAGTTGCCGAGGACCGCCAGCTTGCGGGCGAGGCGCTCCTGGACGAGGGCGATCCGGCGGGTGCCGGGGATCAGGAACGGCAGCGACTGGAAGTTCTCCACGACGATCTCTATGTTCGGTTCGACCCCGCGCATGGTGAGCTGCCGGGCCGCCGAGGCGATGGCGGTCGGGCCCCGGAAGGTCACCACCCACGGCAGGGTCCGCAGGTGCTCCATCGTGAGGCCGCCGGCGAGGTCGGGATGGTCCGGGTCGGCGATCACGACCCAGCCGTCGGTGTAGACGTCGACGGCAGGGTGGGCGGAGATGAAGCCGTGGGGCATGATCAGGCCGTCGATCGAGCGGAGCGTCGTGTCGATGTCGTCGACCCGGGGCACGTTGATCTGGAGAAATCTGAGCCGCACCTGGGGAGCCCGCTCCTCCAGGATGCGCATCAGCTCGCCACCGAGAACGCTCACGACGTAGTCGGAGGTGACGATGGTGAACTCCCGGTCGCTGTCCGCCGGGTCGAACTGGGGGCGGGCCGAGAAGACCCGGTCGACCACGTTGACCGCCAGGCTCGTGGAGTCCACCAGGGTGGCCGCCAGCGGCGTCAGCTCGTAGGTGTTGCCGAAACGGATCAGTAGCTCGTCGCCGAAGTGACGACGTAGCCGGCCGAGGCTGGAGCTCATTGACGGCTGGGTCAGGCCGAGCCTCCTGCCCGCCCTGGTCACATTGCGCTCCTCGAGCAGCGCGTGCAGGGCCATGAGCAGGTTCAGGTCAAGGCTTTCGAGCTTCACGGAACGCCCCTAATAGACGTGATCTATAGCAGGCATATTGCCTATCGATTTCTCAAATCATTGCATCTCGGGCACAGTGATGGCAATCACAGGAGAGGCAACGTCTTGGAAACCTATTCGCAACCCTCGCGAACATTCGCTCTGAGCACCTTCGCCATCGACGCCGAGGAGTTCCCCGGTCTCGTCGTCGGCGAGCACGTGCTCGACCTGCGCGGACACTGGCCTTCGGTCGACGCCGTCCTGCGGGAGTGGGACCGTGCGGAGCCGGTTCTCGTAGAGCTCGCGAACAGTTCCGACCACCCGTGGATCGCACTTTCCGATCTCGCGGTGCGGGCGCCCTTGCGACCGCGCCAGGTCATCCAGTCGGGAGCGAACTACCGCACCCACGTGGTCGATCTCGCGGTCGCCCACCGCGATGACCTGACGACCCCCGAAGCAGTGGCCGCGGCCCGCGCCGAGGTCGGCGCGATGATGGACGAGCGAGCGGCCAAGGGAACGCCTTACCTGTTCACCGGGCTGCCGAGCGCGGTGGCGGGGCCGTATGACGACCTGGTTCTGCCGGGTTACAGCGACCGGAACGACTGGGAGCTGGAGCTGGCCGTCGTCATCGGACGTCCTGCCTTCCGCATCACCCGCGAAGAGGCGCTCGACCACGTCGCCGGGTACACGATCTGCAACGACGTCACTTCCCGTGACCTGGTCTTCCGCAAGGACATGAAGGAGATCGGCACCGACTGGTTCCGGTCCAAGAACGCCCCCGGCTTCCTGCCGCTCGGCCCCTTCCTGGTGCCCGCGCGGTTCGTCGGCGACCCGGGCGACCTTCAGGTGACCCTGACGGTCAACGGTGAGGTCATGCAGGACGAGTCGACCAAGGACATGCTCTTCGACGTCGCCGCGCTGGTGTCGGCCGCTTCGCAGATCGTGCGCCTGGAACCGGGTGACCTCGTCCTGACCGGGAGCCCGGCGGGCAACGGCATAGCCTTCGGCAGGTTCCTGCGCGACGGCGACGTCATGGAGGGCACCATCACCGGCCTCGGCACCCAGCGCATCGTCTGCCGGAGCGAGGCGTGAACGCCGAAGAGGCCATCGCCAAGGCCGCGGCCGACTACTCCAACTGGGGCCGCTGGGGCACCGACGACGTCCGCGGCACCCTCAACTTCCTCACCGAGGCCAAGCGCGTCGAGGCGGCCCGGCTGGTACGGCGCGGGGTGAGCTTCTCCCTGGCCCAGAGCTTCGACATGAACGGACCGCAGAAGGGCTGGCGGCGGCGCACCAACCCCGTGCACACCATGCTCGACACCGGAGTGGACGCCGCGCTCGGCAAGCAGGGCTTCCCGCACGGCATCGGCGGCGCCGACGACGTGATCGCGATGCCGCTCCAGTGCTCCACCCAGTGGGACGGCCTCGGCCACATCTTCGACCACGGCAAGGCCTGGAACGGCCGTCCCGCGGAGAACGTCGTCACCAGCGACGGCGACCTCGTGACCGGCATCGAGACGATCGCCGGAATCGTCGCCGGACGCGGTGTCCTGCTCGACGTCGGCCGGGTCATCGGCGGCGGCGAGCTGCCGGACGCCTTCGCCATCACCGAGGAGCACCTCCTCGCGACCGCCGAGGCGCACGGCGTCGAGATCGGCACCGGGGACATCGTGTGCGTCCGCACCGGGCAGCTCGCCCGGGTCCGCCGGGACGGCTGGGGCGAGTACGCGGGCGGTCCCGCGCCCGGCCTGTCGTTCTGGTCGGCGGGCTGGATCCACCGCACCGAGATCGCCGCGATCGCCACCGACACCTGGGGCTTCGAGGTCCGCCCCAACGAGTTCGAGAACGCCTTCCAGCCCCTCCACCAGGTCGTCATCCCCAACATGGGTCTCCTGGTCGGCGAGATGTGGGACCTGGAGGCCCTCGCGGAGGACTGCGCCGCCGACGGCGTCTACGACTTCCAGCTCGTCGCCGCTCCCCTGCCCATCACCGGCGCCGTCGGATCGCCGATCAACCCGATCGCGCTCAAGTGACCGGACGCGTGGCGGGTCTCAGCGTGGTCATCACCGGTGCGGCCGGTGGTCAGGGCGCGGCCGCGGCACGCCTCCTTTCCGCCGAAGGAGCCAAGGTGATCGCGACAGACCTGCACGAGCAGCCCGGCGAGGACCTCGCGACCGCGCGCTACCGGCGGCTCGACGTCACCGCGGCCGAGGAC
Source organism: Actinocorallia longicatena (assembly GCF_039534125.1). NCBI lineage: Bacteria > Bacillati > Actinomycetota > Actinomycetes > Streptosporangiales > Thermomonosporaceae > Actinocorallia > Actinocorallia longicatena. Next base: position 500,958 of record NZ_BAAAUV010000001.1, read on the forward strand.
TGGGCCGAACTGGCCGCCGAACTCGGTCAGGTCGACGGGCTGGTCAACAACGCGGGCGTCACCTGGCGGGCACGGCTCGGGGAGGTGGACCCGGTGGAGATGAGCCGGGTCCACGCGGTCAACGTGATCGGCCCCCTGCTCGGCATCCAGGCCCTCGCCCCGCTCATGGCCTCCGGTGGATCCATCGTCAACGTGGGCTCGCTCGCCGCGATCAGTGGCCACTATCCGGTCGCCTACACCACCAGCAAATGGGCGCTGCGCGGTCTGTCGGCCGCCGCGTGCCTGGAACTCGGGCCGCGCGGAATCCGGGTCAACACCGTCCATCCGGGATTCATCGAGACGCCCATGACGGCATCGGCCCCGGCGGCGTTCCGCGAGGCCAGCGTCACCGAAACACCGCTCGGCCGCACTGGGACACCCGACGAGGTCGCCGCCCTCGTCCTGTTCCTGCTGTCCCCCGAGTCCTCCTACATCTCCGGCGCCCAGATCGCCGTCGACGGCGGTCACAGCGCTCACGGCGGCGTCAAGTCGATCTCCGATGCCCTGCGGCATCACACGAAGGGAACCCACCCATGACCACCGGCATCAAGGTGCTGATCGTCGGCGGAGGCGTCGCCGGCACCGCGCTCGCGACCTTCCTGGCCCGAGGCGGCGCCGAGGTCGACCTCCTCGAGGCCAAGACCGCATGGTCCGCGCTCGGCTCCGGGATCACCCTCCAGGGCAACGCCCTGCGGGTCCTCCGCGACCTCGGGGTGTGGGACGCCGTGCAGGCCAAGGGGTACTCCTTCGGGTCGGTCGGGATGAAGACCCCCGACGGCACCCTGCTGTTCGAGCACCAGGACCTGCGGACCGGCGGCCCCGAGCTGCCCGCCACCCTCGGCATGTACCGCCCCGACCTCCAGGCGATCCTCGTCGAGGCCGCCACCGCGGCGGGCGCGCGGCTCCTGCTCGGCCGGACCGTCACCAGCGTCGACCCGGTCGTCTTCGACGACGGCTCCACCGGCTCCTACGACCTCGTCGTGGGCGCCGACGGCATCAACTCCACCGTCCGCGCGATGATCGGCGTCGACGTCAAGCCCGAGCCGGTCGGCATGGGCATCTGGCGGGTGCACGCCAAGCGCCCCAAGGACGTCGAGCGCACCGACCTCGCCTACGGCGGCCCGTGCTACATCGCCGGGTACTGCCCGACCGGCGAGGAGACCCTCTACGCCTACCTGGTGGAGAAGGCCCGCGACCGGGCGTCCATCCCGCCCGCCGACAAGGCGACGCTGATGCGCGAGCTCGCCGAGCCCTACGGCGGTGCGTGGGACGAGATCAAGAACGACATCACCGACCCGGACCGCGTCAACTACACCTGGTTCGAATCGCTCCTGGTCGAGCGGCCGTGGAACCGCGGGAACGTCCTCCTCATCGGCGACGCCGCCCACGCCTGCCCGCCCACCCTCGCCCAGGGCGCGGCCATGTGCCTGGAGGATGCCGCCGTCCTCGCCGAACTCGTCCTCGCCCGCGGCGCGATCGACGACCAGCTGTTCGGGGACTTCATGGAGCGGAGGTTCCCGCGCGTCCAGGCGATCGTGGAAGGGTCCCTCCAGCTGGCGAGGTGGCAGCTGGAACCCACGCCCGACGCCGACGTTCCCGGCCTCATGGGCCGGACCGCCGCGATGGTGAGTGAGCAGCCGTGACCACTGTTGACGTCCACGCGCATGTGATCCTGCCGAAGGTCGAGGAGACCGTCGCCGGCCAGCCCGGCCTCGCCGCGCACCGGGAGCTCGACGCCCGTCGCAACGGCCAGGAGGCCCTCGGCGTCTCCGGCAAGATGATCGGCGAGCGAATCCGCCGGCTCACCCAGGTCTCAGCCCGGCTCGCCGACATGGACGCCACCGGGGTCGACGTCCAGATCGTCAGCCCGTCCCCCTCGCACTACCACTACTGGGCCGGACCGGAGATCGCCGAACGCGTCTACCGGCTCGCCAACGAAGGCACCGCCGAACACTGCGCCCAGGCGCCCGACCGGCTCCACGGACTCGGGCTCGTACCGCTCCAGCACGCCGATCTCGCCGTCACCGCGCTCGACCACGCACTGGACCTCGGGCTCAAGGGCGTCGAGATCTCCTCACACGCACCCGGCCGAGAACTGTCAGATCCCGCGCTGGACCCGTTCTGGGCACGTGCGCAGGAGCGGGAGGCCGTCCTGTTCCTGCACCCGTTCGGCTGCACCCTCGACGAGCGCCTGGACCGCTGGTACCTGTCCAACATCGTCGGCCAGCCCACCGAGAACGCCGTCGCCCTGTCCCACCTGATCTTCTCCGGGGTTCTCGACCGGTTCCCCGCCCTGAAGGTCCTCGCCGCCCACGGTGGCGGCTATCTGCCGACCCATCTGGGCCGCGCCGACCACGGCTGGCAGGCCCGGCCCGACGCACGCGGCTGCGCCGAGAAACCCAGCAGCTACCTGCGCAAGCTCTCCTTCGACTCCCTCGTCCATGACCCGCGCGTTCTGCGCCACCTGGTCGAGGCCGTCGGGGCCGACCAGGTGCTGCTCGGCTCGGACTACCCCTTCGACATGGGATCCGACGACCCGGTGGCCGCGCTGCGTGCCGCCGGATTCCCCGACACCGACTTCGACGCGATTCGCGGGGGCAACGCCGCCGCCCTTTTCTCCCTGAAGGACTGACCATGCGACTCATCACCCATCTGCGGCACGTCGACCTGGCGGTGCCGGACTACGACAAGCAGCTGGACTTCTACTCCGGCGTGTGGGGCCTCACCGAGGTCGCCAGTGACGACGGCGTCTCCTTCCTCGCCGCCGAGGGCTCGCCCGAGCAGTACATCGTCCGGCTGCGCAAGGACGCCGACAAGCGGCTCGACCTCATCGCCTTCGGCGCCCAGACCCCCGCCGACGTGGACGCCCTCGCCGAACGCCTCGGCACCGCAGGAGTCCAGCTGATCTCCACCCCCGGGAAGCTCGACACCCCCGGCGGCGGCTACGGCTTCCGGTTCTTCGACCTCGACGGCCGCACCGTCGAGATCTCCGCCGACGTCGCCCTGCGCACCCACCGCAAACTGGAACCCAAGGAGTCCGTCCCCGTCCGGCTGTCGCACGTCGTCCTCAACGCCCCCGACATCACCGCCACCCGCACCTGGTACGAGACCCACCTGGGCTTCGCCCTGTCCGACACTCTCTCCTCCCCCTACATGGGCGAGGTCATGCACTTCATGCGCTGCAACCCCCAGCACCACAGCCTGGCCATCGCCAAGGGCCCGCACACGTCCCTGCACCACATCAGCTTCGAGCTGCGCGGCATCGACGAGTACATGTACGGCACCGGCCGCCTCCTGCGATCCGGCACCCGCATGATCTGGGGTCCCGGCCGCCATCTCGCCGGCGACAACACCTTCTCCTACTTCCTCGACCCCCACGGCAACACCGTCGAGTACACCACCGAGCTGGAGAACCTCGACGAGGACACCTGGCACCCGGGCGTCCACGACTTCTCCCAGCCCGAGGTCACCGACCAGTGGGGCACCGCCAACCCCATGAACGAACTCATCGCCAAGGAGTCCTTCAACGACCCCGACCGCGGCGTCTTCATCGCGCCGCCCATCTGACAGACTCCGCGGCGGCCCGCGCTCACCGTGCCGGGCCGTCGCGGCACCACCCGGAGCCACCCCATGAACCCCAACACCCGGCACGACCATCAGATGCCTTATGCCGGCTCGCCGCAGACGACCCAGGTCGAATCCCCGCCCCTGCGGGTGAGCGACCTCAATGTGAGCCGGTTCGCGCGGAGCGGATCCGACCTCCACCTCCACGAGCGCTTCGAGATCGTCCTCATCACCGGTGGAACCGGGCTTCACCGGACCATGACGGGCTACCGGCGGGTCGGCCGCGGACACGTCCTCCTCCTGCGCCCCGGAATGTGGCACTCCTATGAGGAGTGCAGAGACCTCGCAGGTCTGACCTGTGAAGCGGCTCCCGGCCTGTTCGACAAGGAACTCGCCTGGATCTTGGAAGACCCGCTTCTGGGACTGCTGTTCACCGAGTCCGTCCAGACCCCGAATTTCATCGAGCTCTCGGACAATGACCTCTCTCCCGCGACAATCCATCTCCAGGAGCTCCGAGAACTCCAACGGCATTCCCCGGTGTCGCACCGTGCGGACCTCTTCGGGCGCTTCCTTCTCCTTGCGAGCTGCATCGCACAGGCCGGAGCCACCCGCGAGGCGGCCTTGTCCATCGACGTTCCCGACCATCCGGCCGTCCTGACGGCCATCGAGATGTTCAACAATGATCTCTCGTATGACTGGACACTCGCCGAATTGGCCGGTGCGCTGCACCTGACCCAAGGTCACATCGTCCGCCTGTTCAAGAGCGGCGTCGGGATACCACCGATGGCCTACCTGTTCCGCCAGCGCGCCAAGAAGGCCGCCCACCTGCTGAAGAGCACCGACGCAGGGGTCGCGGAGATCGGACATGCCGTCGGCTGGACCGACCCGAATTACTTCACCCGGCGCTTCAGGACATATTTCGGCATGAGCCCGACCCGCTATCGGGAATCGCAGATTTCCTGAGGGGAAAATCGTCCTACCAGAGGCCGGTTTCGTCCTGTCGCGAACAACCCGGCGTGGCGCACTCTTCTCTCAGCCCTCCGGGCAATGCACTTCCACCCCCTCGAGGAGAAGAATGCGCACCCCCCTTTCGCGGCTGAGAACCGGAATCGTCGTCACCGCTCTCACCGCCGGCGCCCTGAGCGCCTTTCCCCCTCTGGCGTCCAGCGCCCTGGCCCGCCCGTCCTACCCCGCCGGCTGCCCGTGGATGGACGCCGGTAAGACCCCCGACCAGCGAGCCCGTCTGCTGCTCAACGCCAGTTCGCTGGAGCAGAAGATGCGCTGGCTCAACGAGCAGGCAGCCACCCGGCCTTCTCAGACCACCTTCGAGGACGGCGTCACCTACCCGGCGCAGCTCCCCTGCACCCCGGCGATCGTCTACACCGACGGCCCCGACGGCGTCCGCGGTACGACCGGCGTCACCGCCTTCCCCGCTCCGATCTCCCTGGCCTCGACCTGGAGCAGCGGCCTCAGCTACGCCAAGGGCAAGGCCCAGGCCGCCGAGGCCGTCGGCAAGGGCAGGACCGTCGTCCTGGCTCCCGGCATCGCCGGCGGCAGAACCCCGCTGTCCGGTCGCAACTCCGAGTACCTCGGCGAGGACTCCCTCCTCAGCGGCACCCTGTCCGCCGAGAACATCAAGGGACTTCAGACCGGCGACCCGTCGAAGCCGACCCTCGCCGTCCTGAAGCACTACGTCGCCAACGAGCAGGAGACCGATCGCACCGCGAGCTCCTCCAACGTCGACGAGCGCACCCTGCGCCAGGTCTACGACCTGCCGTTCGAGATCGCCGTCAAGAACGGCAGGCCCGGCGGCGTCATGTGCTCCTACAACCAGATCAACGGCGTCTACGCCTGTGAGAACGACCTCCTGAAGAACGTCCTCAAGGGCACCCTCGGCTTCGACGGCTTCGTCGTCTCCGACTTCTGGGCCGTCCGCTCCACCGCTCCTTCCCTCAACGCCGGGATGGACCAGGAGCTCAACAAGCCGATCTACTACACGCCCGCGGCGCTGAACGCGGCCGTGACCACCGGCCAGATCACCCCGGCGAAGATCGACCAAGCGGCCTTCCTGGTCGTCCGCGCCTACATCAGGGCCGGGCTCTTCGACCACCCCGCGCCCGCTCCCGCGGACAACGTCTCGACCACCGCCGACAAGAACGTCGCCCTGTCGGTCGCGACGCAGGGTTCCGTGCTGCTGAAGAACAGCGGGATCCTCCCCCTTCAGGGCTCCGGTAAGAAGATCGCGGTCATCGGCCCGACCGCTTCGAACACCCCCACCGACGGCATCAGCGCCAGCTCGGTGTGCGCCTCGCTCTTCTTCGGCCAGCCGTCGATCTCCTGCCCCTCCCCCGTCGCGGGCGTCGACGCCATCCGGCAGCGTGCCGCGCAGAACGGCGGCACGGTCACCTTCGACAACGGGCAGAACCTCGACTCCGCCAAGGCCGTCGCCCAGGCCGCCGACGTGGTCGTCGTCTTCGGCCACTACACCGAAGGCGAATTCGCCGACCGCCCCAACCTCAACCTCGACGGCAACGGCGACGCGCTCGTCGACGCGGTCGCCACGGCCAACCCCAGCACGGTCGTCGTCCTGCAGACCGGCAGCGCCGTCCTGATGCCCTGGCTGCCCAAGGTGAAGGCCGTCATGGAGGCCTGGTACGCCGGCGACCAGCAGGGCACCGCGATCGCCAGGCTCCTGTACGGCGACGACAACTTCACCGGCCGCCTGCCGATGACGTTCCCGAAGGCTCTCTCCGACACCCCGACCAACACCCCCGCGCAGTTCCCCGGCATCACGGACGCCAACGGCATCCGCCAGGTCAGCTACTCCGAGGGCCTCAAGGTCGGCTACAAGTGGTACGACGCGCAGGGCATCCAGCCCCTGTACGAGTTCGGCTACGGCCTGTCCTACACGAAGTTCCTCTACAGCGGCCTCCAGGTGGCCAAGCCGTCGCCCGGCTCGCTGAAGGTCAGCTTCCTCGTGAGCAACATCGGCGCCCGCGCCGGCACCGAGACGAGCCAGGTCTACCTGACCCTGCCCGCGGCCGCGGGCGAGCCCGGCAAGCGCCTGGTCGCCTTCTCCCAGCCCAGCCTGCTCGCGGGTCAGTCCAAGGTCGTCACCCTGACCATCAGCGGAACGACGCCCGACCACCCCTTCTCTTACTGGAAGACCTCCACCCACGCCTGGACGACTCCGGCCGGAGCCTTCAAGGTCCAGGTCGGTCCCTCGTCCCGCACGCTCCCGCTGGGCACGACGGTCACCCTGCCGTAGTCATGCCGGAAGCGAGTCGATAGGGCAGGCGCAGCCTCGATCAGGCGGCCAGAAGCCCGAGCGCCCCGTGGTCAAGCTGGAATCCAGCCGACCACGGGGCGTGTCGCTTTTCGAGGAGGCGTCTCAGCGGAGGAGCGCGGCCGCGACGCCCGCGTCTACGGGGATGTGCAGGCCGGTGGTGTGGGTGAGGTCGCCGCCGGTGAGGGCGAAGACCGCACCTGCGACGTGCTCGGGGATCCGGCCTTCGCTGCTCCCCGCACTACGCGATCCGGGTGATCCGGCGGGCGTGATCCTGCTGGAGGCAGGGCTACCGGGCGTTCCGGTGACCGCCGTCGGCTTCCACGACACCGCCTCCGCCGTGCCCGGTGCCGCGTTCCGATCTCTCGTCGCCGCCGCCCAGCCGCTGACCCGCTATGTGCCGACCGGTTCAGCGCCACGCTCCCGCAGAGCAGATCCATGACGAATGCCCGTGCGACGAGCTTCGCACGGGCATTCGTCTGTCCGGTGTCAGCCCAGAAGAGCGGGCGTGGCCTCCGGGAGCGGATCCTCGTGAGCGGCGCGGAACGGCATCCGGTGAACATGAGTTCCGGAGCCGAGCTCGAGCTCCACCCCCTCGTGGCCGGGCAGGCTCACGGTGGCGGTGACACCCGGAGGAAGCGTCACCTTGAGTTCGAACACTTCCCGCACGCGCTCCCAGCGGACGTCGACCACTCCGTAGGGCGTGCGATGCGAGGTCGCGGCGTGGGCGAGACCGCCGCCGGGGCGGGGAGCGATCGTCACCTTCCGGTAGCCGGGAGCGGCAGGCCTGAGACCCGCCACCGTCTGATGGATCCAGTCGGCGACCCCGCCGAGCGCGTAGTGGTTGAAGGACGTCATGTCACCGGGGTTGATCCGGCCGTCGGGCAGGACGCTGTCCCACCGTTCCCACACGGTGGTGCCACCCTGGACCACCGCATAGAGCCAGGAGGGGCACTCGGTCTGAAGCAGCAGCCGGAAGGCGTCGTCTAGGGCACCGGCCGAGGTGAGCGCGTCACAGACCAGAGGGGTGCCCACGAAGCCCGTGGCGATCCGGTGCCCGTTGGCCCGGACGAGCTCGACCAGGCGGCGTCCGGCCCGCGCACGCTGGGCGTCCCCCGTGATCAGCCCGAACTCGAGCCCGAGTGCGTAGGCGGTGGGAGTATCGCTGGCCATGCGTCCGGAGGGCGAGACGAACTCGACGCTGAAGGCGGCTCGGACCCGCTCGGCCAGCTGGCTGTAGTGGACGGCTTCCGCGTCACGTCCCAGGATCCCGGCGGCCTGCGCGAGAAGATCGGCCGATCTCGCGAAGTAGGCGGTCGCGACAAGGTGAACATCGGTCCGTGCCTCCTCCGGCCGCTCCGGCGGAGCGGTCGGGTCGAGCCAGTCGCCCAGCTGGAATCCGCTGTCCCAGAGATGAGAGCCGCCGGCGCGCACCGCCACCTGATCGACCCATGCCCGCATGCTGGCGTACTGACGGCGGAGAATGTCGAGGTCGCCGAAGCGCTCGTAGAGGGTCCACGGCACGATCACGGCCGCGTCGCCCCAGACCGCGGTGGGTTCGGCGGGGAAGACGCCCAGGTCGATCCAGGGAACGTAGACGGGGACGGTGCCGAACTGTTCCTGTTCGGCGGCCAGGTCCTCCAGCCAGGAGGAGAGCATCCCGGCGCAGTCGTAGAGGTAGGCGGCGGTGGGCGCGAAGACCTGGATGTCGCCGGTCCAGCCGAGCCGCTCGTCACGCTGCGGGCAGTCGGTCGGCAGGTCGACGAAGTTGCCGCGCATGCTCCACACGACGTTCTCGTGGAAGCGGTCGAGCTCGGCGTGGGAGCTGGAGAACCAGCCGGTCCGTTCCATGTCGGTGTGGCAGACGACGGCCTGCACGTCGTCGGCGGTCAGCTCGCCCGGCCATCCGTCGATCTGGGCGTAGCGGAACCCGTGCATGGTGAACCGGGGTTCCCACTGCTCGCGGCCCTCGCCCCTGAGCGTGTAGGTGTCGACCGAGATCGCCGACCTCAGTGGCCGGACACCGAGTTCGCCGTCCTCCAGGACCTCCGCGTGCCGGAGGGTGACCGTGTGGCCGGCGGGTCCCCGGACGGTGATCCGCAGTCGGCCGGCGATGTTCTGCCCGAAGTCGACCAGGGTCTCACCGGCGGGCGAGGTGAAGATCTTCACGGGGCGGAGCGTCTCGGTCCGGCGGACGGGGGGTCCGCTGGGAGCGACGAGCACGCCCGCGTCGTGGCCGATCGTCCGGACGGGCTGCCATCGCGTCTCGTCGAAGCCCGGTGCGGACCAGCCGTCCTGTTCCAGCCGGGCGTCGTAGGTCTCGCCCTCGTAGGCTCCGACCGCCGTGATGGGACTGGGCGCCGTGCGCCAGGAGGCGTCGGTGCCGAACGTCTCGACGGTCCCGTCGGCGTAGTGCAGTTCGAGCTGTGCGAGAAGCCCGATCTCCGCGCCGTAGACATGGGTCCGGCCGCCTTCGAAACCGATCCGGCCGCGGAACCATCCGTCGCTGAGCCAGGCGCCGAGGGCGTTACGGCCCTCGGCCAGCAGCTCCGTGACATCGTAGGTCTGATAGCGCAGGCGATGGGAGTAGCTGGTCCAGCCGGGCGAAAGCACGTCGGCGCCGACGGTCCGGCCGTTGAGCTCCAGCTCGTAGACGCCCTGGGCGGTGCTGTAGAGACGGGCTCGTGTGAACGGGGCACGAACGGTGAATTCGCCCCTCAGGAGAGCGGCGGGATCGGGCTGTGCCGTCCCGCCCGGCTCCTGTTCCGGTGAGATCATCTCGGCCGTCCAGTCCGAAGGGTCGAGCAGACCCGCCTCGACCTCGACCGGTTCGCTCCACGGCGACGGTCCACCGTCGGTTCCCCAGACACGCACCTGCACGCTGTGCCGCTCTCGGGAGGCGAGGGCAGCACCGGGCCAAGGACGGAACTGGCTCTCTTCGGATTCGACGGGACCGGTACCGGTGCCGTCAACGGCGATCTCATAAGCGCTCTGGGCCCAGCCGGGCTCGGCTCCCGTCACCTGCCAGGAGATCCTCGGCCGGGCGACCCCGATACCGAGAGCCTCCCTCAGATGTTCAATCCGGACAATACCAACACGTATAGCAGCCATCAGGGGAAGGATCTCTTTCGGAAAGCGGCGGCCGGGGCTTGATCAGCCCTTGACGGATCCGGCGGTCAGGCCCTTCATCACCTTCTGGTTCAGCACCAGGTAGATGAGGAGGGTCGGGAAGACGGCCATGCAGACCGAGGCGAAGGTGGGTCCCCACTGACGCTGGCCGTACTGGCCGACGAAGTTGAGCAGGCCGGACTGGACGGTGCGCAGGTTGTCGTCGCTGATGAAGGTGAGCGACAGGAGCAGGTCGTTCCAGATGAAGAAGAACTGGACGAGCGAGACGGTCACGACCGCGTTCCGCACGGTGGGGAGGACGACGCTCCAGAAGGTGCGGTAGAGCCCGGCGCCGTCGATCGCCGCCGCCTCCAGGACCTCGCGTGGCACGGCCTTGAAGTAGCCGGCCATCAGGAACACGCTGAGCGGTAGCCCGAACACCGTGTAGGTGATGATCAGCGACCAGAGGTTGTTGATCAGACCGGCCTGGAAGTAGATGGTGAACAGCGGCAGCAGGACCATCTGGAGCGGCACCATGACGCCGGCCAGGAACAGTAGCAGGACGCCTTCCCGGCCTTTCCACCTGAGCACTTCGAGCGCGAACCCGGCCATGACACTGAGCACGATGATCAGTGCGAGGGCGGGGAAGGTCGCCAGGATGCTGTTGCGGAAGTAGACGCTCATGTTGCCGGTCGTCCAGGCGTCCACGTAGTTCTGCCAGTGGAATCCCCGGGGCAGCGCCCACATGGGCCGGGAGGAGAACTCGTCCTCGGCCTTGAGCGAGGAGATGCCCAGCCACACCAGCGGGGCGAGCTCGACGATGACCAGGAGGGCTACGGCCAGCCGGACGGGCACGTGCCCCAGCTTGCGGACGAACCTGGTCCGCGACTTCGGCTTGCGGTGGACAGTGGAGATCGTGGCCGTCACTTCCGGACGTCCTTTCGTGAGGCACGGAAGATCACGAGGGTGACGGCGAGACTCAGCAGCGTCAGCGCCATCGCGATGGTGGAGCCGTAGCCGTAGTCGCCGTAGGAGAAGGCGGTGTTGTACATGTAGAGCGTCAGCGGGGTCGTCGCGTCGCCCGGCCCGCCCTTGGTGAGGGCCAGGACCGAGTCGAAGACCTTGAGCGTCCCGTTGATGCTGAAGATGATCGAGGAGACCAGGATCGGGGTCAGCAGCGGCAGCACGATCCGCCGGGTGAGCGTGAAGCCGGAGGCTCCGTCGAGGCGGGCGGATTCGAGGATGTCCTCGGGAATGTCGACCAGTCCGGCGTAGAGCAGGACGGCGTAGAAGCCCATGGACCGCCAGATGTCCATGATCACCAGGATCCAGAAGGCGCCCGAGGGGGTGCCGAGCCAGTCCTGAACGTGCGAGCCGAGCCCGACGCCCGACAACGTGGCGTTGAACAGGCCTTCCTGCGGAGAGACCTGGAACATCTTCACGAACATCTGGGCCACGGCCACGGTCGGCAGGACCACCGGGAAGAACACCAGTGTCCGCACCAGGGACGAGGCCTTGCGCAGGTAGAAGATGTACATCAGCGAGAGGATCAGGCCCGCGCCGACCTGGCCGACCGTGACGACGGCGGCGTATTTGAAGGTCATTCCGGCGGACTGCCAGAAGGCGTCATCGCTGAACAGCTTGGAGTAGTTGTCCAGGCCGGTCCAGGAGAAACCGCTGAGGGCGTTGCCTTCGAAGAAGGTGTAGCCGGCGGACCAGATGATGGGCACCAGCATCACCAGTGTGTACACGGTGAGCGCGGGCCCGATGAAGAACAGGATCGCACGGCGATCCCGAAGCAGTTTCTCCATGGGGAGCCTTCCGGGGAAAGGGGAGTCAGGACGCGGCCCGCCCAAGATCAGGACGGGCCGCGTAAGAGCGGAGGATCAGCCGGCGAGGGCGTCCTGGACCTTGGACATGAAGTCCTGCGGCGACATGCTGCCGGTGACCAGGCGGGCGGCGTTCTTCTGCGAGACCGAGGTGGCCTTGGCCGAGAACAGCGCCTCGAACCACAGCACCGGCTCCTTGGTGCCGTCGATCCGCGTCTGCACGAGCTTGGTCGTCTCCGAGAGGTCGGCCGGCGGGGTGGCCGCCTTGAAGCCGGAGATCAGGCCGCGCTTGGTGAGGGCGGTGCCGCCGTAGTTGGTGGCGAGGTACTTCAGCCACTCGCCGACCGCGGGCGTGTAGGCCTTGGCCGACACCATCGTGGGCAGGCCGACGTTCATCGGGGTCTGCTCGGCGTTGCCGGCGCCGCCGGTGACCGCGGGGAACGGGATGTAGCCGATGTTGTCGGCACCGATCTTGTTCTTCTTGGGGTCGTTGAAGTCGCCGACGGCCCAGCTGCCCATGTAGAACATGCCGGCCTTGCCCTGGAGGAACAGGTCCTCGGCGGGCTGGTACTCCAGGGTCGTGACGCCCTTGCCGAAGAAGCCCTTCGAGCCGAGGTCGGCGATCGCCTGGGCGGCCTGTACGTACTGCGGGTCGGTGAGCTTGGCCTGGCCGTCGGCGACCTTCTTGAGGGCGTCCGGGCCGAGCAGGCGGAAGATGTAGTCGCCCAGCAGGCGGGTGATCGGCCAGCCCTCGACGCCGGAGGCGGCGAACGGCTGGATGCCCTTGCCCTGCAGGGTCGTCGCCGCGGCGGTCAGCTCGTCCCAGGTCCTGGGCTCGGTGATCGCGTTGTCGGCGAAGATCTTCTTGTTGAACCAGATGCCCTCGACGTTGAGCTCGAACGGCAGCGCGTAGAACTTGCCGCCCTGGAGCTGCTTGACCACCGAGATCGCGGCAGGGCTGACCTTGTCGATGACGCCCAGCTCGGTGAGCTTGGCCTCCAGGTCGACGGCCTTGCCGGTCTGGCCCATCTCGGTCTGGGCGGCGGGCGTGTTCGGGGCGTTGAACAGGACCGGGAGGGCGTTCTGGGCACCCAGGAGCTGGAGCTTCTGGTCCAGGTCGGTCTGCGCGACGAAGGTGTTCTTCAGGGCGCTGCCCGGGTGGTCCTTGGAGTAGCCCGTCATCAGGTCCGACAGGACGGTCGGCCAGTTGTCCGTGGCCTGCTGGACCGACAGGAACTCGACGTTCACCGGGCCCGAAGCGTCCTGGCCCGCGTCAGAGCCGCCCTTGCCCGTGCCGCCGCAGGCGGCCGCGGCCAGGAGGGAAGCGGCGACCGCGATCGCGGCGAATTTTGATCTCACGTGTTTCTCCCGTGGGTGTCGAAAGCTAGCGAAAGGTCCGGCACCGGCTGGGCCGGACCGCCAACCCCCGAGCGGCCGCACCAAGATCAAAAGGGGATGGATCTTCGGTGCGGCCGTAGCTGAGCTGCGAAGGCCGTGTTTCGGATGCGTTTCGCGTTTCTTAACGATGGATGATGGCCTCTTCCAGGCCCGCACAGTTAGCCTCTGATGCGCTTGTAGTAGCACGAAGTTGACCTGATCTTGATATATGGCCACTCTGACGACCTGAAGTCAGTTATCTGCTAGCACAAGCCAAGATTGTGCTAGTGCTGGGCGCTCTGTCTCAGACACCATCCATGAACCACCTGAACCACCTTGAATCCGGAGATAGGCTCCCCACGCATGAGAGACGATCCCGTCGCCGAGTCCAAAGGGCTCCTGTACTTCACCGACGGATCCCTCGCATACGCCGGCCGTTACTCCCACCAGGACACCTTCGACGCCCACACCCACAGCTTCGTGGAGATCGCCGTCGTCCTCGGAGGCCAGGGCAACCACCACACGATGACCGGCGACACCCCGCTCACGCGGGGAGACGTCGTGCTCCTCCGGCCTGGCACCTGGCATGGCTACACCGAATGCCGGGATTTGGAGCTCTTCAACTGCTGCTTCAGCGCCGAGCTCCTCACCCGGGAGCTGGCCTGGACGCAGGAGGACCCGATCATCAGCTACCTGCTGTCCACCGGGCCCTACTCGATGCACCGCCGCGGCATGCTGACAGCCCACCTCGACGAGCCGGCCCTCGAAGAGGCGCTCGTGCATCTCGACGGCCTCGACGATCTCCGTCGTCGCCCCCTGACCCAGCACCGCGCCGATGTGATCGGGCGCCTGTCACTCTTCCTCGGCAACCTGGCGAGAGCCGTAGCCGAGGCCAACTTCGTCACTTCAGCCGGCCCGACGCATCCGGCCGTCGTGCAGGCCATGCGTGCGCTCGAAAGCCGCGTCGCCCACGACTGGACCCTCGTCGAGCTCGCCGACCGGCTCCACCTGACCTCGAGTTACCTGGTCCGCCTGTTCAAGAGCGAGACCGGCCTCCCGCCCATGGCCTACCTGGCCCGGCAGCGCGTCGAGGCCGCCGCGGACCTCCTCCTTCACACCGACGACTCCGTCTCCGTCATCGGGGAGCTCGTCGGCTGGAACGACCAGAACTACTTCGCCCGCCGCTTCAAGGCCCACTTCGGCCTCAGCCCGTCCGCCTACCGCAAACGGTTCACCACCAGATCGGCGCAGCTCTCCCCGCCCGAATAGCCGCCCGATCCGTGTCCGATGATGGCTACGCCGTCCCCCACTGGGCCGCTCGATCCGCTTCTTGGACCACCCTTCGTTTCACAGTGGGAACCATGCGCTGCTCGGTTTTCTCCGCTGCTTCCGCGACCTGTGGCCGAGGCCCGGTACGGGGTGGACGATCGTGGTGGCGGGCTCGCCGGAGCGCGGGGGGTGATCGCCGGCTCCTCTGGCAGACGGATCGGAACGGTGTGGCAGCGACCACCGAAGAAGGTACCGCTGGGTCGCCACGACCACCTACTGGGCGCTGCTCCGCCGCGAAAACCACCGCTACAACACTCATTGAGCCGCATCTGCCATGGCTAGTATTCATTTACCTTGGCTTCTGCGGAGCTAAGATGACGCCGTGACGACGTTTCGGATCGGGGAGGCCGCTGGGTTGCTCGGGATCAGTTCCGACGCCGTCCGGCAGCTCCTCGGCTCCGGGAGGCTCCGCGCACGGCGGGACGCCCAAGGCCGCCGGATCATCGCCGGGAGCGGCGGCGGACGGGGACGGTCTTCGACGCGCAACCGCTTCACCGGCATCGTGACCGAGATCATCAGGGATCCGGTCATGGCGCAGGTGGAGATCGCCGTCGGCCCGTTCCGGGCGGTGTCCCCATTGAGCGGTCAGGCCGTGGACGGACTCGGCCTCGAGGTCGGTGTCGTGGCCTCCGCGGTGGTCAAGTCCACCAACGTCGTCGTCGAGCTCCCCTCACTCAACGCTGAACCCGCAAGGAGACCCCCCACCATGTACAGGCGCCTCACCCGCTGGGCCCTCACCGTCCCGCTCGCCGTCGGACTCCTCGCGGGAGCCACCGCCTGTGGCTCCGACGACGACTCCCCCTCCTCCGGAGGTGACAAGAAGCTGACCGTGTTCGCGGCCGCCTCCCTCACCGGGACCTTCACCGAAATCGGCAGGAAGTTCGAGGCCGCCCACCCGGGCGTCAAGGTCACCTTCAACTTCGGGTCCAGCGCCACGCTCGCCCAGCAGATCACCCAGGGCGCGCCGGTCGACGTGTTCGCCTCCGCCAGCCCTGCCACGATGAAGACCGTCACCGACGCCTCCCTCGCGGCATCCCCGACGACCTTCGTCCGCAACAAGCTGCAGATCGCCGTCCCCACCGGCAACCCGGCCAAGGTCGACGACCTCGCGGACCTCGCGAGCCCGAAGGTGAAGGTCGCGCTCTGCGCCGAGCAGGTCCCGTGCGGCGCCGCCGCGGTCAAGGCCCTGGCGGCCGCCGGGCTCACCGTCAAGCCCGTCACCCTGGAGCAGGACGTCAAGGCCACCCTCACCAAGGTCGAGCTCGGCGAGGTCGACGCCGCCCTCGTCTACAAGACCGACGTCCTGGCCTCCGGCAAGGTCACCGGCATCGCCTTCCCCGAAGCCGACAAGGCGATCAACGACTACCCCATCTCCGCCCTCACCAAGGCCGGCTCCCCCGACCTGGCCAAGCAGTTCGTCGACTTCGTCCTGTCCCCCGACGGCGTCACCGTCCTCACCCAGGCCGGATTCGACAAGCCGTGACCCCGCCGGAAGAGCCCGCCCCGTGCCGGCGCGGTCGGCCGCTGCCGACCGCGCTCTGCCTCGGCGGGCCCTTCCACGGGCTGCTCCTGCACCACCATCAGGACCTCGGCATCCTGATCATCAAGCCGGGAACGGACTACGATCCCGACCTGTGCCGCTACGAGGTCACTCGCGAACTCGTCCATCATCCGGGCGCGCGCGAGCCCTGCACCGTCCTGCGCTGGACCCCGCCCGGCACCTACACCTCCTGCGGCCGATCCGGCGAGGAACTGTGAACGGCTCCGCCACCGGCCGGCTCATCGCCCGTGGCGTCAGATCCGTGACCAGGACCGTCGAGCGCGACGTCCGGGCCCGCCTCATCGTCAGCCGGCCCGACGGTAGCGGTATCGTCCCGGTCAGCCTCAAGCCTCAGCCGCCGGTCCGGCCGGGTGAACCCGTCGCAGCCCGGGCCGAGGACGAGCTCCGCCCCTGGACGGCGCGAGGGGCACCGCCGTGACAACGGCCGGCAGCAGTGGGCGCATCCCGCAGGGCGACCCGATGTCAGCGGGTCGGGTCGGTGAAGATCCGCAGGTCAGTGACGCCGCTCAGGTTGCGGGCGCCGCAGACGTCGGACGGCAGGACGAGCTGCGGACCCTCGCCGTCCAGCAGGGTGCCGTCGCGGCTCAGGCCGAGCAGGACCCGCTGGTTGGCGAACTCCGGGTCGATCTCCGCCCAGGAGATCACCACCCGGTGGCCGTCTCCTCCCCACAACGAGATCATGAACCGCAGACGGCTCTTGCGCTCGCCCGGAACGAACCTGGGAGCCGCCAGCGAGGCGACGTCCAGCAGCAGCGGCCCGCCGAACCTGTGGCGACGCAGACCGCTCTTGCGGCAGGCGAAGGAGATCTCCTGCTGGTACTGGGGGAGGCTCCGCAGCTCGGCCATCGTCAGACCACGCGGCGCGGACACCTCACCGCCGAGAAAGACAGCCCCCACTGCGGCTTCCCTGCGATTCGCCACTCCACACCCCCTCCAGGACGCCCTTATCCCTCACTCTTCCCCTTTACACCCTAGATCGACCATCCGCGAAAGCAAGGCGATGGTCGCCTATGTCCTCTCAAAAATGAGTAATCGGAGCGCGCCACCATTGCAGATGCCGGTCTCGTCATCCACGTCAGCGGACGAGGCGGTCGACGCTTCCGATGTGCAGCCGGGTGACGGCGCTGACGTAGCGCCCGCCCTTGACATCGCCCGGGACGACCAGGCGCGGGCCGGTCTGGTCGAGCGTGGCGCCGTCCTCGCTGACGGCCAGGAGGACCGGGGTTCCGGCGAAGC
This sequence comes from Actinocorallia longicatena, assembly GCF_039534125.1. Classification (NCBI taxonomy): domain Bacteria; kingdom Bacillati; phylum Actinomycetota; class Actinomycetes; order Streptosporangiales; family Thermomonosporaceae; genus Actinocorallia; species Actinocorallia longicatena. The sequence continues at coordinate 518,287 of NZ_BAAAUV010000001.1, forward strand.
CGGGGTCGATCTCCGCCCAGGAGACGATGGCCCGGTAGCCGTCGGAGGCGGTCGCGGCGACGAAGAAGCGGAGCTGGTCGTTCTTGACCGCGGCGTCGAAGCGGGGCTTGACCGCGCCGGCGACGTCCAGCAGGAGCGGGCCGGTGCAGGTGTGCTGCGGGAGTGCACGCAGATCGGCGAAGTTCAGGGCCCGCCGGTGAGCGATCTCCCCCGTGACGACCACTTTGCCCGGCTGGGCGGGGTGGCGCACGACCGCGCTCGCCGAGGGTGCCAGCAGCGCGAGCACTGCGACCACGAGGAGCGCGAGGATCCCGCGCGTCACCGTCGAGGCGGTCGTCGCCGACAGCGCCAGGGCTGAGCGTCCGATCGCCGTGCCTCCGCGAATCCCGCCTGCATGGTGGAGGGCACGATCCTCACGCTCACCGCGTTCGAAACCGACCTCGGCCGAGAACCGGGTTCAGGAGCCGCCGCGGGCGTTGTAGACCGTGACGTCGTCGCGGGCCCCGTAGGCGCGGAAGACCTCGACGGCCTCCTCCCGGAGCGGGCTGAGAACGACCTCGATGCCCCGGGCGGCGAACTGGTCGGCCCAGTCCTCGCGCATCGGGCCCTCGTCGAATCCGGTCAGCTTCTCCAGCTCCGGCCCGTCTCCGGCGAGGAGAAGACGGCGGACGCCCGACCACAGGACCGCTCCGTAACACATGACGCACGGCCGCCAGTTGACGACGATCTCCAGCGGCGGCAGCCCGTCCCCGCCCAGGTCCCACACGCCGAGCCGGGTCTGGGCCAGCGACAGCGCGACGGCCTCCGCGTGCGTCCCCGACAGATTCGAGGCGAGCACGAGGTTCACCCCGGCCGAGACGATCCGCCCCGTCCCGCTCTCCACGACGATCGCGGCGAACGGCCCGCCCGAGCCTTCGCGGTGGTTGCGATCGGCGAGCCGGTTGACCAGCCGGACGCGGTCGTCGTCGGAGGCCAGGCGCTCGGGGACGTCGGCGAGCAGGTCCGGAACCCAGGCGGGCAGCGAAGCGCCGAAGGAGAGGGCGAGTGCGGAGGTGTCCATGGTTTCCCCTTTCACGGGCGGAAGCGCTCAGGCGGTGAAGAAGTGGCTGAGGCCGAGGTCGCGCAGTCCGCGACGGTAGGCGACGGAGCTGCGGTCGGCGGGGATGTTGACCTCGATCCGTGGGTCGAGGGGCAGGTTCTCGGGCCGCTGCACCTCCACGATCTCCCGGTCTTCCTCGAAGATCTGCCGGTTGAACGCCTCGATCTCGGCGGCCGGCTGTTCGGTGGCGAAGTTCTTGGCGATCGGGCAGAACATCCGGGTCCTGCGCGCCGACACCGGTGAGGCCGCGTTGAGGATGTTGAGCCGTCCGCCCTCGGGGAAGTGCACGACGAGTTGCGCGGTGAAGGGCAGGTCGACGTCGAAGCGCCGCAGCCAGCGGAAGCCTTCCGGTGACTTCAGGCCCGTGGCGTGCGGGTAGTTGGCGACCGTGCTCCAGTAGTCGGCGGAGAAGCCGCGGTCGTTCCGCGCCGTCCTGTAGTCGGGGACCTCGGTGTTCGCGGGATCGGCGAAGGAGCCGGCGTGCACGAACGCGAAGTGCGCGACGTCGATGAAGCCCTCGACCTGGCGTCCGGCGAAGGCGGCGATGTCGATTCCCGGGCAGGTGACCTGCTGGAAGCCCGGATCGTCCCAGTGGATCATCTCCGGCGGCGCCTGCCCGGCGCCGGGGCGGAGGCACGTCCAGACGAGGCCGTACCGCACGACCGCGGGGTGGGTCGTGAGCCGCATCCGGTCGGGGATCTTCGCCTCGGGGTGGGCCGGGACGGCCACACACCGGCCTCCCGCTCCGAACTTCAGCCCGTGGTAGGCGCAGGACACGCCGGTGCCGTCGCCGCTGCCGAGGCTGAGCGGGACGCCGCGGTGAGGGCAGATGTCCCCGGCGACGACGATCTCTCCGTCCGCGCGGTAGACCACCAGGCGCTCGTCCAGGAGGACGACGGGCAGCGGAGCGTTCCCGACGTCCGCCGTGCGGGCGACGGGGTACCAGTAGCGGGCGAGGATCTCCCGGTCGGCGGGGTCGAAGGTGCTGTCGGACGGATCGGGCATGGAACTCCTCGGAAGCGAGGGAAGGGACGGCAGGCGACGAGACGTGCCCGGTTCACCTTCCGTGCGCGATCCGTCCCCTGGTCCATGCCGTGCGATGAACGCCCCGGCGGAGGTCCGCACATCGCGACACCCGTTCCTCCCCTCCGCCGCCGTTCCGTCTCCAGGCTGACCGATCTTGTTTGCCGACCGGTTCCGGCCGGGTGAACGCCCTGTTGCGCGTCAGCGGAAAGGGCCGCCGGTCAGTGGCTGATGGGGACGGCCTTGGCGTTGAAGCACGGCGAGGCCCTCACCATGGCCTGCCTGGGCTTCCGCTGGTTCAACATCGGAACCTTCACCGCGGTCTGCCTCGTCATGCTCCTCCCCAGCTGGATGGCTCTTACGTCTGCAGGCGGAATCAGGTGCGGTCTCGTCGGAGGTCGTGAGGGTTGTGTGGCTGTTCTTCTCCGATGCTGATCTCGCGCTTGTCAGCGGCCGAGCTTGAGGAGGATGGTGCCGAGGTCGCGGCGGGCGTGGAGGGTGTCCGGATGGTCGGCGCCCAGCGCGCTGGTCCGGCCGTTCACCGCTGATCGAAGTGCCGTCTCGGCTTCGGTGAGGCGGCCGAGCTCGCCGAGGAAGGCGCCGACGTTATGGAAGGCGGTGAAAGTGTCGGGGTGGTCGGGGCCCAGAAGGCTGAGCCGTCCCTCGAGGACCGCACGCAGTTCTGCCTCGGCTTCTCCACTGTGACCCAGTCCCCAGAGTGCTCGGCCGAGTTCCTGGCGGCTCCACAGGGTGTCGAGGTGGTCGGGGCCGAGGATCCGCGACCGGCCTTGCGCCGCGGCGCGGAACTCGGTGACGGCGTGCTGGAGCCGCCCCTGGTCCCTCAGGACCTCGGCGAGGTCGTGCCGTCCCCACAGAGTGTCGACGTGGTCGGGACCCAGGACCCGGAGACGGCCGTCGACGGCGGCACGCAGCTCTGTCTCCGCCTCGGGTAGTTGTTCGAGGACTCGGAGAAGAGCGCCGAGGTTGTGGTGAGCCCAAAGCGTCTCGTAGCGGTCAGGGCCCTGGACGCGGAGCCGTCCGTCCCGGGAGATTCTGAGGTGCTGCTCTGCTTCGGCGAACCGGCCGAGGCGCCAGAGGGTGCGACCGAGGTCCTCGCGGCTCCGCAGGGTGTCGACGTGGTCAGGATCCAGGACCCGGAGACGGCCTTCGAGAGAGGTGAGGAGCTCGGCGGCAGCATCCTCCAGCCGCCCGAGTTCGCGGAGCGTGACCCCGAGTATCCAGTGTTCGCGGAGGGTGTCTGGATGGTCAGGACCCAGAGACTGCCGCCGCGCGTTCAGCGCGGCGCGCAGCTCGGCCTCACCTTCGCCGACGTTCTGCCGTTCGGGGACGGTTCGGAGACGGGCAGGTGCCGGTGGCCTGGTGGAATCCGGATGGCCCACCAGGGCCATCAAGACGTCGGTGGCCGTGGGGCGCCGGTCGGGGTTCTTGTCCAACGCGGCGACGATCAGACGATGAACGGGGTCGGGCAGCGCGGAGAATTCGGGCTCGGCATGGACGATCTTCCACATGATGCTGTGCATCCCGTCGCCGCCGAAGGCCGGCCGCCCGGTACCCGCGTAGACCATGGTCAGAGCCCAGGAGAACAGATCACTGGCCGGACCGACGGGGCCACCGGTGATCTGTTCGGGGGACATGTAAGCCGGTGTGCCGACCAGGCCGCTGGTCTGCGTCGCGACGGTGTCCAGGGCACGGGCGATCCCGAAGTCGATGACCCGCGGGCCGTCAGGTCCGATGAGCACGTTGTTCGGTTTGAAGTCGCGATGGACGATCCCGGCCTGGTGGATCGCGGCCAAAGCCGAGACGGTGCCGACCGCCAGCCGTTCCAGCGCCCCCGCGCCCCGCGGCCCGTCACGGGTGACCGACTCCTGCAGGGAACGCCCGTGAACGTACTCACTGACGACGTAGGGAACAGCGCCGACCGTGGACGCCTCCAGAACCTGAGCCGTGCAGAACCCGGCCACCCTGCGCGTGGCGTCGACCTCCCGCAGGAATCGCCTCAGCGCCTGGTCATCGCCGGCGAACCGGGCGTGCAGAACCTTGACCGCGACCGTGGCCCCGTCCGGCGCCTCCGCCAGATAGACCCGTCCCTGCCCGCCCTCGCCCAGCACCCTGATCAGACGGTAGCCCGCGATCTCCGGCAGGCCCTCCCCGAACTCCCCAGGCCCTGCCACCTCGCACCTCCACCCTGGGCGGCCATTGAGGACATTGGACCATGAGAACACCCTCGGCGAACGACCGTCCGGACAAGTCGGATGAACGCCCCCTGCTGAGCCCCCGTTCACAGCGGGTCGCCGAGAACGTCGGCTCGAGGCGGCTCAAGCGCACTCCGGGTATGTCGTCAGCGGCATGGGCGGTCGTTCCGGGTTGACCTTGACGTAGCGTCAGGGTCGCATGCTGGCGGCATGAGCAATCCAGCGGTGGACGGCCCCGCGATTCAGGTGCGAGGTCTCGAGAAGTCGTTCAGAGATCTGCGCGTGCTTCGCGGTGTGGATCTCGAGGTGGCGCGGGGAAGCATCTTCGCGCTGCTCGGGGCGAACGGGGCGGGCAAGACGACCCTGGTGAAAATCCTCGCCACGCTGCTCAAGGCCGATGCGGGCAGTGCACGCATCAACGGATTCGATGCCACGACGCGGGCCGCCGACGTCCGTGAGTCGATCAGCATGACCGGGCAGTTCGCCGCCGTCGACGAGATCCTCAGCGGGCGCGAGAACCTCGTCCTGGTCGCGAAGCTGCGGCACCTGAGAGAACCGGGGGCCGTCGCGGACGACCTGCTGCGCCGTTTCTCGCTGACCGACGCCGGGGCCCGGCGGGCCTCGACCTACTCCGGAGGCATGCGCCGCCGCCTGGACATCGCGATGAGCCTCATCGGCAGGCCGGCGGTCGTCTTCCTCGACGAGCCGACGACCGGGCTCGACCCGGAAGCCCGCCTCGAGGTCTGGCAGACCGTCAAGGACCTCGCCTCGACCGGCACGACCGTACTGCTCACCACCCAGCACCTGGAAGAGGCGGAGCAACTCGCCGACCGGATCGCGATCCTGCACCACGGCCGGATCATCGTCGACGGCACCCTGGCGGAGCTCAAGGCGCTGCTGCCCCCCGCCGAAACCGCATACGTCGAGAAGCAGCCCTCCCTCGAGGACGTCTTCTTCGCGGTCATCGGCCGGGAAGACACGGAGTAAGGAAACGATCATGGCAACGCACTTTCTCGGCGACACCGCGGTCCTCACCGGACGGAGCCTGCGCCACGTCACCCGCAGCGTCGACACCATCATCACGACCGCGATCACGCCGATCGCGCTGATGCTGCTGTTCGTCTACGTGTTCGGCGGAGCGATCGACACCGGGACGTCCTCCTACCTGGACTACATGCTGCCCGGCATCCTGCTCATCACCATCGCCTCGGGCGTCTCCTACACCGCGTTCCGGCTTTTCACCGATCTGCGGGGCGGGATCTTCGAAAGGTTCCAGTCGATGCCGATCGCCCGCTCCAGCGTGCTGTGGGCACACGTCCTGACCTCGCTGGCCGCGAACATGATCTCGCTGGCGGTCGTCGTCATCGTCGCGGTCGTCATGGGTTTCCGCTCAGACGCCGGGGTCGCGGCCTGGCTCGCGGTCGTCGGCATCCTGCTGCTGTTCACCCTGGCGCTGACCTGGATCGCGGTGATTCCCGGGCTCACCGCCAAGACCATGGAAGGCGCGAGCGCGTTCTCCTATCCGCTCATCTTCCTGCCGTTCATCAGCTCGGCGTTCGTCCCCACCGGCACCATGCCCGGCCCCGTGCGGGCCTTCGCCGAGCACCAGCCGGTGACCTCGATCGTCAACACGATCCGGGCGCTGTTCACCGGGCAGCCGGCCGGCAGCGAGATCTGGACCGCCCTCGCCTGGTGCGCCGGCGCCCTCATCGTCGCCTACCTGTGGGCCGATCGCGTCTACAGACGCAAGCTCTCCTGAGAGCCGCCGACCGGGCCCCGACGGGGAAGGGCAGAATCAGACCATGCTGACGATCGGTCAACTGGCGGCCTACACCGACGTCACGGTGCGGACGGTCCGGCACTACCACCAGATCGGGCTCCTGCCCGAGCCCGGCCGGGACGCCTCGGGCTACCGGCGGTACGGAGCGGGGGCCGTCGTGGCCCTCATCAAGATCCGCACCCTCGCCCACGCCGGCGTTCCGCTGTCGCAGATCGGCCGCCTGCTCGAAGCCGACGAGCAGGACTTCGCCGCAGCGATCCGGCAGATCGACGACCGGCTGCGCGGGGAGATCGAGCGGCTCCGGTCCAGCCGCGAACAGGTCACCCGGCTCGCCTCCGGGGACAGTCTCGTGCTTCCCGCGGAGGTCGTCGGCTATCTCGACCGGCTCCGGAAGCTCGGCGTCTCGGAACGCATGCTGGAGGGCGAGCGGGACGGCTGGATCCTGATCTCGGCCCGCTGGCCCGACCGCATCCAGGAGATCGTCACCTGGAAGATCGCCGAGCTCGAAGATCCGCGCCTCGTCCGGCTCTACCTCATCCTCTCCGAACTCCTCAAGATCGACGGCGACGACGACCCGCGGCTGGAGGAGGCGGCCGACATTATGGCCGAACTGGCCGACGAAGCCTACGCCGCCGGACACACCGACTTCGGCGGACCGGACGACGACCCCCTCCCCTTCGACCTCCTCGACTCCCTCGCCGACGAAGCCGACCCCCGAGCCGAACGCCTCCGCGTCCTTCTCCGGGAACGGGGCTGGAACGGCTGGACCCGCCTCGAACGCCTGGACCCGCCCGACCGCCCCCCGAACCAGCCATGACCACGATCAGGCGGCACCACCCACGTGCGCTCCCTCCGAACGGATCAGCGGGTGCGGTGGACGACTCGTCGTCGGGAGGCACTCTTAGTTGCCTTTCCCACGTGCCCGATCAGGCCAATCGACCGGCCGGGCCGGGCCGGACATGCCGGAGGTTCGCGAGTTCGACCGGCTCCGCCTGGACGACCAGCGCAGCCCCCGCGACCGACACCCGTAACGCGATGACGTGCTGCACGTACCCGAATCCCGCCAGGGGCCCGTCTGCCTAATGATCCCCGGCACCGCGTCCGCTGGTCCTACGCGGCCTTCTCTCCGGTAGCGGGCAGGTCGCGGATGAAGGCGCCCATCTCCTCCAGAGAGCGCAGGCCCTCCCGGCAGAAGTCGGCGAAGATCTGGAAGACGTGGGGCTGGCGGTCCCAGACGACGAGGGTGACGGGCACACCGGCGTCCGACAGGCGTCCGGCCATCAGCTCGGCGTCCACCCGCAGGATCTCGGTCGACCCCACATGGATGAGGGTCGGCGGCAACGCGGCGAGGGCCCCGTTGACGGGCGAGTGCAGCGGCTCCAGCACGATGCCGCCGAGCAGCACCGGGGTGAGTTCGGACAGCAGAGCGCCGGGGATGTAGGGGTCGAGCAGCAGGTTGGCGTGGGCGAGCTTGTCGGTGTGGTCGAGGTCGGTCAGCGGCGACATCGCCACCAGGCCGCCGGGTGCGGGCAGCCCGTCCAGAACGGCCTGCAGCGCCGCCGCGAACGTCAGGAACCCGCCGGCCGAGTCCCCGGCGATCACGATCTCGTCCGCCCGGTACCCCTCCTCCAGCAGGAACTCGTACGCCGTCACGCAGTCGGCGATCGATCCCAGGAGCGTCGTGCCGGGCAGCTGCCGGTAGGCCACCGACAGCGCGGGAGCCCCCGACGCCGCCGACAGCCGCGCCACCATGCGCCGGTGCGTGCGCAGCCCTCCGACCACGAACCCGCCCCCGTGCAGGTAGAGAACGACCCGGCCGCTCCCCTTCATGGCCTCCACCCCCGGCCCGGCGATCCACTCCGCCCCGAACCCGTCGAACCGTACAGCCGCCCGGCGTGTGCCCGGCGGCGTCACCAGGACCGCGCACAGCGGGTCGAGGGCCTTCCACAGGCGCATCCCGAACGGAGTGAACAGCACGTACCGCATCAGCGGCCGCAACCAGAAGCGCAGGAAGAACGTGAACACCCGTGCGGGCACCCCCACGCCGTGCCGCTCCTCCACCACCCGTCCCATGACGGCCTCCCATCGAGCAAACGCTTGGCCTCAAAGTTATCGGAGGGCCTGGACGGTGCCGGAAGCGGCCAGGACATGTTCGTAGAAGCCACAAAAGCTGCGATCCCTCCGCCCCACGAACTCCGCGCCCTCCCTACCGAACAGCGGCGCGACCAGCCCACCAGCGTCGAGGAGACCCAAGGCAATGGCGCCCTCCCGCTTCGGCCGGAGTCAACGGAGCGGTGCCGGGAACGGCACAGGGCTCTGGCCGTCGTCGTGGAAGGCCCGGTCCGCGGACTCGTCCCCACTGCCGGCCGGGAGCGTCAGGTAGCGGGTCAGCAGGGTGACGAGCTCGTCTTCGAAGTGGGCCAGCCGGTGGGGACCGTCGCCGGTGACGTAGCGATGGACCGCGGACTCGATCGTGATGACGACGAGGCGGGCCGCCATGGCCGGGTCGGCGACCGTCACGGACGGATCGGACGTGAGGAGCGACTCCGCCAGCGTCACCGCCCTGGCTTCGGCCTCCCGCAGGAACTCCAGGAATTCGGGCGATCGGGGGGCCTGCTCGAACAGGACGCGGTGCAGGGCCGGATCGTGCCGGTGGTTGTCGATGGCGGCGCGGACGAACAGACGGATCGTCTCCTGCATCGTCTCGGGGAGCGGGCCCCACGCCAGCAGTTCCTCCATGGCGGCGATCCCCGAGCGGGCGTGTGCGGTGGCCAGTTCCAGCAGGATCGCGTCCTTGTTCGGGAAGTACTGGTAGAGCGACCCGATCGAGTGGCCGGCGGCCTCGGCGATCCGGTTGGTGGTACCCGCGGTGTACCCGTGCTCGGAGAAAACGCGAGCAGCCGCCGCGAGCAGGCGCTCCCGGGTCTCCATCGCGCGCAGCTGACCTGGGGTCTTTCTGGGCCGAAGCCGCCTGTCCGCCATCGCCGCTCCCTGTGTGAAAGCGAGTAGCCACCGGGCCGCTCGGCTACCCACCATTGCATGTGAGGCAACCCTAACCATCGCTGCTCACGGAGGTCTCTCATGCCCACGATCGCTCTGGTCCTCTCTTTCGTATGGGCGCTTTCGGCGTTCGTCCTGCGTGCCTGGATCCAGTGGAGGCGCTACGGCGACACCGGCTTGCGCGGCCCCGGCAAGGGCGCGGGGCGTCCGATCGCGCTGCTGCTCTCGGCGGGCCTCCTCTGCGGCGCCGCCGGATCAGCGGGCGCGCTCCTCGGGCTGGATCCGCTCGCCTTTCTCGATCACACGGTCGTGAGCCGGGCGGGCCTGGCGGTCGCCGTGGCGGGCGTAGTCGGGACGGTCATCACCCAGCTGGCGATGGGGGCGTCCTGGCGAGTCGGCGTCGATCCCGCCGAGCGCACCGACCTCGTCACGTCGGGCCCCTTCGGCCTGGTCCGGAACCCGATCTACAGCGCCATGATCACCACCGTCGCGGGACTGGCCGCGATGACCCCCAACGCGGTCGCCCTCGCCGGGCTCCTGCTCACGATCCTGGCCATCGAACTCCAGGTCCGCGTCGTCGAGGAACCCCACCTGCGTCGCGTCCACGGCTCCTCGTTCGACCACTACACCGCCTCCGTCGGCCGCTTCCTCCCCCTCACGGGCCGCTCCTGACACCGTCCCCGGACGATCAGCCGGAAATGCGCGGTGCGATCATCGTCGGTGGCGCTCAGCCGCTGACGACCTGCCGCGGCTGGTCTTCACCTGCCGCCGTCCGGTGCTCGACCCGCCGGCCAGGGGTCGCGCCGACCCTGCGGATGCTCGGCGGCATCGCCCCTCGACGTCGGTGCCGCCGTTCGCTGAGCGCTCCGACGCCGCGGAGCACCCGAGCCGCGCGATGGCCGCTACGAGCGGTGTGCTCATCCCTGTCCGCGGGCTGTGTCTCCTTGGCCTTTCCTGCCTCGGGCAGGACCTCGACGCCACCGCGTTGGTGGGTGCGCTGAGCGCCCGGTTCGGCCGACCGTCCTGAGCGGCGCCCTAACAGTCGTCTCAGGTTCGCTCGGTAGGACGGAGGCATCAGATCAGCGATGAACCCGTAGGTAGGAGGCTCGTGATGGCAGTCAGCGCAGCGTCGGCCGGTCGGTTGACCGGCCGGTGGGTGCCGTGGTTGGTGATCGGCATGTGGGTGGTGCTGGCGGCGTTCATGGTGCCGCTGAGCGGAAAGCTGAGCTCGGTCACCACCGATGCAGCTGTGGACACCCTGCCGGCCAGTGCCGAGTCCACCAAGGTGGCGATGCTGGAGGACGGTCTCCCCGGCGGGGAGGACAACACGTTCGTCTTCGTGTACCACCGAGCCGGCGGCATGACCGACGCCGACCGCGCGACGGTCGAGCGCCACTACGCCACCCTCTCCAAGCGTTACCCGCCCAAGGCGGCGGCACCGGCCGGAGACGAAGACGAAGGCCCGCCGACGAGACCCTCCGCCGACGGCGAGGCGATGATGTTCACCCTCCCGGTGAGCACGGCCTACGGCGGGCCGGAGGCGATCGTCGGCCCGTTGCGCGACGCCGCGAAGGACCGCCCCGCCGGCCTGGAACTCGACGTGACCGGCCCGGCCGCGGTCGACGGAGACATGGACGCCGTCTTCGACGGCATCGACCTGCAGGTCCTGCTCACCACCATCGTCGTCGTCGCGCTCCTGCTGATGCTCACCTACCGAAGCCCGGTGCTGTGGTTCATCCCGCTGATGGTCGTGGGTGCGGCCGCACTGACCGCGATGGCAACCGTGTACCTGCTCGTCAAGGGCTTCGGCATCGTGGTCAACGACCAGAATTCGGCGCTGCTGACGATCCTGGTGTTCGGCGTCGGCACGGACTACGCACTGCTGCTCATCGCCCGCTACCGGGAGACACTTCACCATCACGAGAACGTCAGGGTCGCGATGGTCCACGCGCTGCGCGGCGCGGCGCCGGCCATCGTCGCATCCGCGGCCACCGTGGTGGCCGGCCTGCTCTGCCTGCTCGTCGCGGACCTGAACAGCACCAGCGGGCTGGGCCCGATCGGTGCGGCCGGCGTGCTGTGCGCGCTGGTGGCCATGCTGACGCTGTTCCCGGCGGTGCTCGTGGTGCTCGGCAGGCGGATCTTCTGGCCGGCCATCCCGCGGTTCGGCACGGCCGTGGCGGAGAAGCCTGGGTTGTGGGGACGGCTCGGCACCGCCATCAGCCGCCGCCGGTGGGTGGCGACGCTCGGCTCGCTCGGAGTCCTCTGCGTGCTCGCCATCGGGCTGGTGGGCAACACCGGCGCCCTTCGGGAGCAGGACCAGTTCCTGTCCGCGCCGGAGTCGGTCACCGGCTTCACCGTGGTCAGCGAGCACTTCCCTGAGCTCGGCGGCCAGCCGATGACGATCTTCACTCGGCCGGCGTACCAGGAGCGGGTGCTCGCCATCGTCAAGGGCACTCGCGGTGTGGCCCAGGCCCTCCCGGGTGAGACCAATGGCGGCTGGGCCGACATCTCCGTGTTCCCGGCGGACGCGCCGGACACCGTCGCGGAGTACGACACGATCAAGCGGGTGCGCGCAGCCGTGCACGCGGTGAGCGGGGCGGAGGCGATCGTCGGCGGGCCGAGTGCGGAGAGCCTCGACACCGAGGTGACCACCAGCCGCGACGAGAAGCTGGTGATCCCGCTGGTGCTCGCCGTCGTCCTGATCGTTCTCGGGCTGCTGCTGCGGGCGATCGTGGCCCCGCTGGTCCTCATGGCCACCGTGATCGTCTCCTTCGCCGCGGCCTTCGGCGGCAGCGTGTTCGTCTTCGACGCGATCCTCGGGTTCAAGGGCATCGACTCTTCGGTGCCGCTGCTGGCATTCCTGTTCCTGGTGGCGCTCGGCGTCGACTACAACATCTTCCTGACCAGCCGGGCCCGGGAGGAGACCGCGCGTCTCGGCACCGGAGAGGGCATGCTCAAAGCCCTCTCCGCCACCGGTGGCGTCATCACCTCGGCGGGACTGGTCCTGGCGGCCACGTTCGCGGTCCTCGCCACGCTTCCGCTGGTGATGCTGATCGAGGTCGGGTTCCTGGTCTCCTTCGGCGTGCTGCTCGACGCCCTGCTGGTGCGGTCGGTCCTGGTGCCCGCCCTCACCCTGCTGATCGGCCGGCGGATCTGGTGGCCGAGCCGGCTGTCCCGTCCAGCGGCGGAACTGCCCAACGGTCAGCAGTCGCTCGCCGACGACGAGGAGCCCGCGCCGCAACGGTGAGCGCGGCGGCACCAACGAGATCCGGGACGGGGACCCACGCCCGTCCCGGATCTCGTTCGTGCGCCCGACGGCCACCGCCCTTTGGTCCCGCGACGGGGCCGGGGTCGGCGCATCGCGGTGTCCTGCCCCGTGGTGGGCCGCGCGGGCCGTTGCCCGGTGGCCGCCGCCCATGGATCCTGCGCCACGCGGCGGGACGGGTCAGCGCATCGGGGCGGGCAGGGCCGCGGCCGGAAGGTCGACCCGGAGCAGTGCGCCACCGCGTGCGGAGCGGGCGACGGTGGCCCGGCCGCCGTGGGCGTCGACGACCCGCTGCACGATCGACAGCCCCAGACCGGATCCCGGCAACGCCCTGGCGCTGTCAGCACGGTAGAACCGGTCGAACACCCGCGGTACGTCGGCGGCGTCGATGCCCGGACCGGCGTCGTCGACCTCGAGCACCGCCGACGCGCCCTCGGCACGGAGCCGGACCTGGACAGGCTGGTCCGCGGGGGACCACTTGCCGGCGTTGTCGATGAGGTTGAGCACCGCCCGCTGGAGCGCGGCGGGACGTCCACTCACCCACACGGAGGTCACGTCGAGCGCGACCTCGATGGCGGGCACACGGGAACGCGCCCGGGTCGCGGCGGCCACCACCACGTCGGCGAGGTCGAGCAGCTCGGTGCTCTCGTCGCTGACGTCACCGCGCGCCAGGTCGGTCAGCTCGGCGGCAAGGGTGCTCAGCTCGGCCACCTGGGCGCCGAGATCGTCGAGCAGCCGGGTCCGGCTCTCCGCCGGCAGCGCGCTGTCCAGAGTGCCGCGCCGATCGAGCCGGATCAGCAGCTCGACATTGAGGCGCAGGCTGGTGAGCGGGGTCTTGAGCTCGTGGGCGGCGTCCTCGGCGAGCAGCCGCTGGGCCCGCCGGGAGTCCCGGAGCGCAGCGAGCATGTCGTTGATCGACTGGATCAGGCGCCGGACCTCCCCACCGCCCTCATCCGGGATGTCCGCGTCGAGATCCCGGGTGTGCGCGACCCGTACCGCGGCGGCGGTCAGCCGGTCGATCGGTGCCAGCCCGGTCCGCGCCACGGTCCGTCCGACAAGGGCGCCGCCGACCACGCAGAGCAGCCCGATCAGCAGCATGCCCAACCCGAACCGGGTGATCGGGCTGTCGTCGTCGGCGACACGAGCCACCTGGACCGCTCCGTCGCCCGCCCGCAGCGTGTAGATGAGGTAGCCGTCGCTGTCGTCCGCCTCCATCAGGTCGGCTGAGGCGCCCCGCGCCACGCGCCCGGCGTGCTCGCTGACCGAGGGCAGCGCGGGTTGGCCGGCCGGCGTCCGGGTCGAGCCGTCGGGCAGGACGACCCGCACCAGCCGACCGGATCCGGGATACGGCGGCAGCTGGACCTGCGCCAGACCGGCGCGCTCCGCGTCCGTCGCCAGGACGCGGGAGTCGGCGCGGAGCTGCTTCCCGGCGACGTCCTGCAACTCCCGGTCCAGTAGCTCGATGCCCACCTGGAGGGCCCCGAACACGCTGACCGCGATGGCCGTCGCCGCGATCACCGTCAGCCTGGTCCGCAGGGACCGGCGACGCCACCATCGGGCCAATCGGCGCGGTTCCCGGTCGGCGGGCCCGCTCACGGAGGAGTCTCTCGCAACGTGTATCCCAGGCCGCGCAGCGTGTAGATCAATCGCGGCTCACCTTCGGCCTCCAGCTTGCGGCGCAGGTAGCTCACGTAGACCTGGAGGTTGTTGGCGGTGGCGCTCATGTCGAAACCCCAGATCGCCTCGAACAGCGCGTCGCGGGTCAAGACCCGGGTCGCGTTGCGCATGAGGACCTGCAGGAGTGAGAACTCGGTCCGGGTCAGACGCAGCGGCCGATCGCCACGCCACGCCTCGAACCTGTCGGGATCGAGCCGGACGTCGGCGAACGACAGAATCTGCGCGTCGCCGTCGGGCGGCATGCGCCGGCGCAGCAGGGCCCGCACCCGGGCCAGCAGCTCCTCGGTGGCGAACGGCTTGGGCAGGTAGTCGTCGGCGCCCGCGTCCAGCCCCGCGACCCGGTCGGAGACCTGGTCACGGGCGGTCAGCATCAGCACCGGCAGATCCCGGCCCGCGGCCCGCAGCCGTCGGCAGGTCTCCAACCCGCCGAGGCGGGGCATCATCACATCGAGGATCAGCAGATCCAGCGTGTCGCCGCCGACCCCACCGACCCCGTCGAGCACGGCGAGACCGTTGGCGACGGTGCGGGTGTCGTAACCCTCGACCTGGAGCACCCGCTCCAGCGACTCACGGATGGCCCTCTCATCATCCGCGATCATGATCCGCACGCCGGCCCGCCCCCTTCCAGTCGATGCTTTTTCCGCTCATTGTCCCCGATCAACCTGAGGCCAGGCTTAGAGCGGTCACGAGAGAGACATCGCCAGCTCGAACAAATCCCCGGGCGGGGCTGCCCAGGCAACCAGCCCATGGGGTTTGTGGTGGCTGAACCATGCGTCTTGCTGGACGCCAGTGGCTTGCCAGGTGATCATTGCTTTGGCGCCGGTGCTCGCACGTTGGTTGACGCAGATCCCGACCGCCCAGTCCAGACCATGAAAGATCTTGATCTCCCGACTCCAGAGGTCAGTTCATTCCCGGGGAAGAATGAGACTCCCACCTTCCTTGAGATGATGTTCTTCCGATGCCTGCCTCACCTTCTTCCTCCGCTCAAGCCGCCCGGCAGCGCCTCGCAGCCCAGTTGCGGGAGATGCGCAGAGCCGCGGGGATCACTGGCGTGCAGTTCGCCAGGGAGGCCGGGTGGGCTGACTCGTCTCTTGCCTCTGCGATCGAACTCGGCAAGAGAACGATCACCGTGGAGCACGTGCGGCTCTGGTGCCGGATCTGCGGAGCGTCCGGGGGGCTCACCACAGACCTTCTGGCGGAGCAGGCTCAGGTCGCCGGAATGTGGGTGACCTATCAGCAGCTCAATCGGGGTGGTCTGAAGGGCGCCCAGAAGTCGATCCGCCAGGTCTACGAAGAGTTGACACTTGCCCGCTCCTACCAGCCGAAGGTGTTCTCCGGCATGGTCCAGACAGAGGACTACACCCGCGCTGCCATGGCAGGTGTGGTGATCGAACAGGGCGTCGACGTCGAGAACCCGGCCGAGGACCTGGCGGCGGCCGTAGCCGAACGCATGGACCGTCAGACGATGCTGAATCGCACCGACGCGAAATGGCTGTTCCTCATGGAGGAGTGGGTTCTCTGGGTCCGCCCGTATCCACCGCAGGTCCACCGCGAGCAGCTCCGGCACCTGCTGGAGGTGATGCGGCGGCCCAACGTCGTCGTCGGGATCATCCCCATGAACACCTTCCGACGGGGCATCCATCCGGAGGAGGCGTTCGACATCACCGACTCCCACATGGCCACGGTCGAGCTGGCCAGCGGCTACCTGTCGGTGACGCGCCCCGATGAGGTGAGGATGTACACCGAGCTGTGGGACCGTCTGTGGTCCCTCGCCACCTTCAAGAACGCAGCCGCCTTGATCGAGCGTGCGATGGACCGCTAGGCCGGCTTGTAGTCGGCGTGCGGGATCCCCCGTTCCCAGAGCATCTCGAACATCCCGACCACCGGCAGGATCGAGCGGGGGTCGGTGACGTACTCCATGCGGCCGGTGTCGGTGCCGTCCCCGGCGGTGAAGTTGTAGGCGACCAGCCGCTGGTCGTACATGAAGAAATCCGCCACCGGGTGCGGCAGATCGAAGGCCAGATGACGCGGCAGCCATCGCAGCTCCTCGCCGGCCTCGACGTTGCCATAGCTGATCGCGTGCTCCCACCGGATGTAGTCGCTGACCGGCTCAGAGACGATCCGGAGCCGCCGGAACCTGACTCCGCGCCCGACGGCTCCGCCGACGAGCGTCTTCCATCCTTCCCATGCCTCGTAGCCGGTGTCCCCGTCCTCCTTCCACTTCACGAAAGCCGGATCGGTCGCATCGTAGGTGTCCCGCGCCTCGAGGTGGACCACGGACCGGACGGAGCTGTCCAACAGAGCTTCGAAGGTCGGCTCGCCATAGCCCTCTCTTCCCTTCTCATACGTCCGCGTCAGTGCTTCAAGAATGTCGGGGACTTCCTCCGGCGGGAGCCATACCGCGGTCTCATCGTCGGCGATCGAGGTGTGCTTCGTGAGGCGGGCCAGGGCCTCCTGGTCGACGACCGTCCGGCCAACGAAGTAGGGCGCACCGGTGGCCGGGTCGACGAACACCGCGATGCACTTGTTCGAGGGAGAGCCGTCGTCCATGCCGACGAAGTCGAGTTCTTCCACAGCAAGCCTCCGGGATGGCTCGGGGGTACGGGTCTGAGAATCCCTTCCAGCGTTCCCGAGGCTCGAGCGGTTCAAGCGATCCGGAGGTGTCTAACTCTGTCTAATCCATGGCCATATCAGGCGACGCGCTCCTACCGTCAAGGACATGAGCGTCAGCGAAGCAAGCGCGGTCGAGCTTCCCCAAAGCGGCCAGGCGACGGGAATCGGCTTCCCCCCGACTTCGCCGGGTCCGCCCATGACTGCACCTCACCCGAGCTGACGAAGCGGTGCGTCCCTACCGAGGCATCAACGAGTCCCAAGCCGTCTTAGTCGAGGCCTGGCATCTCCACCATCTCGGCCATCGTCAAGCTCATCGGTGATACCCCGGGCGGGTCTTGATCTCATATCCGGCCTTTCCGGTGCACGCACTCATCCTGCTGCCATAAGGCCACTCGGCCAGCGTCGCCTTGCGGAGAGGCGTGCGCGAGATCGTCGGCCTTGTCCCCATCTCCTCCGGGTGGAGGGTACCGCTGGATGTGTGCGCCACTACCGATGGTCGCCGTCCGCCCGGAGGTCTGCACGACCAGTGCGCGGACCGACCGCGCAGGGAGGCTCTAGGAGGAGCCATGCAGAACAACGACCTGTACACGATCGACATCACCGGAGCAGACTGGACCAAGCCCTGCGGCGGCAACGTCGGCGACGACTCCCCCGAGAGCTGCATGGAGTTCACCCGGCTCCCCGGCGGCATCGCGATCCGTGACTCCAAGCAGCCCGGCATGAGCCCCATGCGGTTCAGCGACAACGAGCTGACCGCCTTCCTCGACGCCATCTGACCCACTGACCGCAACTCCCTCTGGCAGGCTTCCCGACATGATGAACAAGACCCACTGGAACGACCTGCCACAGGGGGTCCGCGAAGCAGCCCGCGAGCACGTGGGCAACGTGACGGCAGCCC
Organism: Actinocorallia longicatena; assembly: GCF_039534125.1. Taxonomy (NCBI): domain Bacteria; kingdom Bacillati; phylum Actinomycetota; class Actinomycetes; order Streptosporangiales; family Thermomonosporaceae; genus Actinocorallia; species Actinocorallia longicatena. Next base: position 535,855 of record NZ_BAAAUV010000001.1, read on the forward strand.
AGACGATCTCGGCGGGCTGGAACTCTGCGGTCACTCTCGCCGCCGACACCGAGGCGGGCCGACTGTTCATCAAGGGCATCCGCCTTGATTCAACGGGCCAGGTCGCGATGCTCCGCAGAGAGATCGCCATCAACCCGCACGTCGCTCACCTGTCTCCCGAACTCCGGTTCCACGTCGAGACCGACAGCTGGCTCATCGCCGGCTTCGACTTCATCGAAGGCCGCAGGGCCGACTACTCCCCCTGCTCACCAGACATCCCCCGAGTACTCGAAGCCATCGACGTCCTCACCGCCACGCCCTGCCCCGACATCACCCTCAAATACGCCGACCAGCTGTACTCCAGCCAGGGCGACATCGACCTCATGCGCCGGGTCAGCGGCGACAACCTCGTCCACACCGACCTCACACCAGCCAATGTGCTGATGACCCCGAACCGCGTCTACCTGCTCGACTGGGCCCGCCCAACCCGCGGAACCTCCTGGCTCGACGCCGTCAGCATCACCCACTTCCTCATCACTTGCGGACACTCCCCCAAAGACGCCGAAGCCATCAGCTCACAGATGCGCGCCTGGAAGAACCTCGGCCCCGGTGACCTCGACGCAATGGTCCACAACGGAAGCGCCACCCGATCGACCTGGGGCCTCAAACACTTCGACGGCGACCCCTGGACCAACTCCTCATTGGAAGCCGCCCGCCGATGGTGGGACTACCGCCGAGCACACCAGGAACAAATCAACCACTCTGCCAAAACAAGATCGTAGAATCCTAGATTCCAGTCCGTTCATCGGCAGGCCCCGTGCTGCCCACCTGAGCGACAGCGCGCGCTCGGCGGCAGATGAGTGCGTTCCGGGATGCCGTTAGCTCCTGCGTCCGGTCACGCCGCCGGACTGGCCCGTCCGGTCTCCACGCCGCGTTGGCCAGTTCCCAGGCGCGGGGGGGGAGGCGGTGTCCGCGGACTTACGGGCTGCCTGCTCAGCGCAACGCCCTTGTCCATCCTGGCGCGGAACCCGACCTACGTCCCTCCTAGAAGGAGATGCCGGGTGGCAGGTTCGCGACGTTACCGGGCTCGACCACATAGATGACCGCGGTGTCGCCATCTACCCGGATCTGGAGACGAGCAGTGAATAGAGACCATCGACTGATGGTGAGTCGCCTCACTGCGGATCCGTCGAGGTGCTGGCGCTGCCGGTCGGCACCGAACCACCAGAGACTGGCATGGTGGCTTGGCCTTTCCCTGTAGGGCCGCGTGTTGCAACGCTGCGAGCGGGACCTCCTCGGGGACTCCTGGAACTTCCCCTACGGACCCGCTGTAATACTGAAGGTTTTTCATCCTTGGATGAAAAACCTTCAGTGGTAGTGCGGACGCTATCGAAGCCGGCAAGTGTCCCGCGGCCCGATGCGCAGGAAGCCCATCTGACAGAGATCATTCATGGTCATTCCGCTACACAGTGACGCGGTCTCCTGGAGCGCTGTTCGGACATCTGATCTCCACCCGGAGATCAGGATGGCTTCCTATACTCGGGGACGACGCATTCCCCCGTCGCGTCGAGGCCAGGAGGCCGTCATGGGTGTTCCCTCCGTTTCCGAGCATGTCGCCGCGGATCTGCGGGAGGCGAGCAACAGGCTCGGGCACCGCCGGGTCTCCTCCGCGAGGACGGCCGGGGTCCTCGCCGCGGTCCTGACGATGGCCGGTGGCCTTGTTCTGCCGGTGTCGGCGAGTGCCTCGGACGGGCTCCGTGCCGCGCCTGCCAACCTGATGCGGAACGCCGGGGCGGAGAAGACGAAGCCCAAGCCCAACCCCGCGGGCGGGAAGGTCTCCGTCAGCGGATGGAAGCCCGCCAAAGGGACGTACTTCACGGCGGTCGCCTACGGGGCTCCGGCCGGGTTCCCCGCGAAGGACTCACCGGGGCCGTCGAAGCGCGGAGGCAACTTCTTCGCCGGAGGGATCACCGGGGGCACCTCCAGCGCGAGCCAGACCGTCTCCCTCAGCAGATACACGAAGCTGATCAGGAGCGGCAAGGCCAAGTTCAGGCTCTCGGCCTGGCTCGGCGGCTTCGGCACCCAGGCCGACTACGCGACTCTGACGGTGACATGGCGGACCGCCAAGGGCGCCGTCCTGACGCGCAAGACCATCGGGCCCGTCACCGCCGGGCAGCGCGAGAACATCACCTGCCTGCTGCAGCGCACAGCGACCGGCAAGGTTCCCACCCGGGCCCGCAAGGCCGTCATCACTTTGCGGATGACCCGCCGGGAAGGCACCTACAACGACGGCTACGCCGACAACCTGAGCCTCACGATCACCAAATAGGCGTCACTCGCTCCGGCCCCGCCGTTGGTGGCCGCGCTCCGCCGACGCCAACGGTGAACCGCACTTCGTGCCGCAGAGCACTTCGACGTCCGCCCGGATCAGCACGGCGACCGACGACCGGCCCGCGACAGATGAAGACTTCGATCTCAGGGAGGGCGGCGGACGGCTCGGTCCAGTATCTCCTCAGCTCGTTCGTCCGGAACAGGCTGGTCTGGCCCGTCGGCACACCCGACGGGCCGGTGCACCCGACGCCAGAGGTCGACGAGCATCTCGCCTGGATGCGCGTGTGCGCCCCTGATGTCCAGGCGGCCATGGGCGTCCTGAGCCGACGGCCGAGATCGTCCGACACCCAGACCGTCTCCATGCCACGAACCGACCCGCGGAGCATCTCCCTCCGGGGCCCGGCTGCACGGTTCCGCCACGCCAACCTCGCCTGCTGGCCGGAGCGTTGCTGGACCGCAGCGACCTCACCGGCGCGCATCTGCAAGGGGCCGACCTCCGCCGAGCGAACCTCACCGACGCCGACCTCCGCGGCGCCAACCTCTCTCCGGGTCTTCGGTCTTTGGCGATGGGACGGTGCGGAAAAGGAATGCGGGAGGTGGTGTCGGATTCGCGCTCGGCCGTTCGTAGCGAGGATGGGAGGGCCGCCGCCGGGGCTGCCGTGTTCAGAGGGGATGCGCGATGTCGCCGCACTCGTTGGCCAAGATCCACACGATGTTCGAGATCGTCGAGGCGATCGGGACCGTCACCTTCTCCGAGGTGCCGAACGAGGCGTTCCTCGCCGTCGGCATGCGCGACTACTGGGACGGATACTTCGCCGGGCGGGCCGCGCCGCTCGGGACGGCGCCGGCCGAGGTGGTCCACGCGGTCTTCTACAACTTCGCCGACGGTGAGGTGGCGCGCCACATCCCCTGGGTCTGGGGGAAGATCACACCGCAGGAGGCGGTCGCCGTCCGTGAGCAGGGCAGCGCCGCCGCCCTGCGGCAGCTGATCGGAGAGCTCGCCGACTCCCCCGGCCTGGAGCGGCTCGCCGACCTGGCCACCCGGGCGGCCGTCAGCGCACCGGCCGAAGGACGGCCACTGTACGCCGGGCTCCGCGCCCTCGACGTGCCGCGAGAACCCGTCGCCAAGCTCTGGCACGCGGCGACGCTGCTGCGGGAGCACCGCGGGGACGGGCACAACGCCGTCCTCCTCGCCCACGGCATCGGCGGGACCGAAGCGCACGTCCTGCTCGCCCTCACCCTCGGGATGAAGGCGGAGGAGTTCGGCCGGACCCACCACCTGCCCGGGGCACGGCTGGCCCGCGTCATCGACGGCCTGCGCCGCCGCGGCCTCGTCGACGGCGACGGTGAGTTCACCGACGTCGGCCGGCGCACCAGAGAGCGGATCGAAACCCTCACCGACGAACGGGCGGCGCCTCCCTACGACGCGCTCACCGCGGATGAGCTCGACGAACTGATCACCGGGCTCGAGCCGATCCTCGCCGCGCTGACAGGGCACCCATGACGAGGCCGCGTCTCGGGTGGAAGTGAGTGCCCAGAGCGTGATCAGAACACGTGAGCGGAGCCGATGAGGGCCTGAGCATCCGGATGTCATGGGTGTCGGCCCGGCCGGTGTGACCATCGCGATCGAGGCCGCTCGATCGTCCCACGGAACGCTCTGCCGTGACTGCCGCGGTAGACGGCGCGAGTCCATAGCGACGCCGATACGGACGGTTATGGCTTCGTCCGTTTCCTCCTCCGCCGGATGCGTCCCTTGAACTTCACGGCATCAGCAGCCGTCGGAATCAATGGGATGGAACGGATGAAACGCCTTATCAGTGAAGGCGGTCGATCCGGCCAGCGGAGATCACGGGGAGAGCACATGAAGCGGGTACGGGGGGCGATGGCCGGTGGGGCCGTCGTGCTGGCGGCGACGTTGGCCGGGGGCGGTCCGGCGGTCGCCGCCGGTGGATGGACCCACGCGGCGGCGTGGGGATGGAACGCGCAGGGGCAGCTCGGGGATGGCACGCAGACGGCGCGGAGCGTCCCCGTGGCCGTCGTGTCCTCGGGGCTGGGGCTGGTGAAGGTGGCGTCCGGGAGCACGCACAGCCTCGGGCTCGGCGCGGACGGAACGCTCTGGGCCTGGGGGGCCAACGACAAGGGCCAGCTCGGCGACGGCACGACCACCGACCGGGCCGTGCCCGTCGAGGTACCGCTGACGGGCGTCAAGTCGATCGCCGCGGGCGGGCGGTTCTCGCTCGCCATCCGCGTGGACGGCACGGTGTGGGCCTGGGGTCAGGGCACCGAGGGCGAACTCGGCAACGGCACGGCCTCCGGCAGCGGAACGCCCGTCCAGGTCGCGGGCCTGACCGGGGTCGTCGAGGTGGCGGGCGGGGTCCAGCACGGCGTCGCCCTGAAGTCCGACGGAACGGTCTGGGCCTGGGGCGCCAACGACAAGGGCCAGCTCGGCGACGGCACGACGACCGACCGGGCCGTGCCCGTCCGGTCGGGGAGCTCGGCCGGGTACGCCCACATCGCGGCGCAGAGCGTCACCACGGTCGCGACGCGTGCCGACGGCACCGCCTGGAGCTGGGGTCAGCAGTGGCCGTTCACCTCGGTCTTCACGAGCCCGGCGCAGGTTCAGGGCATCGGCCAGGTCGCGTCGATCGCGCAGGGTGAGAACCACACGCTGGCCGTCCGGACGGACGGGACGGTCTGGGCATGGGGCGTCAACTACGCGGGCCAGCTCGGCGACGGCACCACGACCGATCGCCTCCAGCCCGTCCAGGTGGCGGGACTCACCGGGATCAAGCAGGTCGCGGGCGGGTTCTGGATGAGCGAGGCGCTGCGCTCCGACGGGACGGTCGCCTCGTGGGGCCTCAACTACGCCGGTCAGCTCGGCGACGGCACGACGACGACGCGCCTGACGCCGGTATCCGTTCCGGGCCTCACCGGTGTCACGCAGATCGCGCTCGGTGACCGGCCGGGGTTCAGCACCGCGTCGCACACGCTGGTGGCGCGCTCGGTGCCGAAGCCGGGGTTCACCGTCAGCCTCGATCCCGATGACGTCCGGCTGCCCGCGGGCGGCTCGATCGAGATCCTCGTGCGGGTCAACGGGCCCGGTCAGAAGGTCACCCTGTCCACGGGCGCCGGCAAGGGCGGGCTGGGGCTGCCGCCGGGCGTCACCGCCCGGTTCTCGCCGCAGACCGTCCGGGCGGGCGGCACCGCGACGCTCCTCCTGACCGCGGCCCCGGACGCGCCCCCCTCGCACGGCGAGTCCACCGCGGTCGGCATCACCGGCACCTCGGCACTGCCCTCCGGCACGTCCTCAACATCTCTCCTGATCTACGTGACGGACCCCGTCGCCTGACCGCCACCCGGGCGCGCCCGCCACGGGCGTGCCCACCGCCGGTGGCCGGATTCGAACCGATCGGGAGCAGGACGCTCATCGTGCCGCTCAGCGGCGCAGCCGGCATCGACGCACAGCAGTCGCTGCCGCGCCCCGCATCATCGGGCAGCCTCACCACACCGGGCGTCGATCGCGCTCTACCGCCGACGGCCGTGCGCGCGATTGCCAGCTGCCCGCCGACTGCCCAGCTGGCCTTTGCGCGAAGCCCGCACGACGCCCTGGCGGTATGCCATCGACGCCGAAGCCGAGCGCTTCCCCGGCTCCGCGGGTTGTCGGCGGATTCCCCTCAGCCGAGGCGCACGGACAGGGGCTCGAGTTTCGTCGGTGTTCGAACTCTGCGATGGATCTCGGCGTCTGATCTTGATCGAGGCAACGAGAGGGGTCGCAGTGAACGGTGAGGCTCAGGAGCGGTTCGAGATGGGTGAGCGGCTGGAGAAGTCGGGGCAGGATCGGGAGGCGGTGGAGTGTTTTCGGCTGGCCGCCGAGGCCGGGCATGTCAGCGCCATGGTGAGGCTGGGGTTCTTGGCTGTGGAGACCGATGAGGCGGAGGCCGAGCGGTGGTGGCGGAGGGCCGCCGAAGCGGGCAGCAGGTCGGCGAAGGGGAATCTGGGGATTCTGCTGTCCGACCAGGGTGATCTCGAGGGGGCTGAGGCCTGGTACCGGGCGGCGGTGGCGGAGGGAGATCTCGATGCGATGCACAATCTCGGTCTGCTGCTCGTCCAGCGGGGTGATGTGAAGCTCGGGGCCGGGGAGTTCCGGAGAGCGGCCGAGGCCGGGCATGTGTCCTCGATGGCCAATCTCGGGATCGCGCTGCGGGAGCTCGGCCAGCTGAGCGAGTCCGAGCTGTGGTTCCAGCGGGGAGCCGAGGCCGGGGACGGCCGGGCGATGGGGGGCCTGGGAAGTCTTCTCTACGCCCTCGGGCGCAGGGAGGAGGCCGACCGGTGGTGGGAGCAGGGTGAGCTCGCCGGTGACGCGGCCTCGTTGTTCAACCTGGGCGTTCGATGTGAGCACCGCAACGAGATGGTGCGAGCGGAGGAGTACTTCGAAAAGGCGGCCCACGCAGGCCATCCGCGCGGCGCGGCCAGGGTGAGAGCGATGGCCGCAGGCCTCCGCGAGAACGGCGTCCCCTACATGCCCGGACTGTTCTGACGCCTGTCCGAGCTCGGCCGCCCACCGGCGGCGTCCGTCCAGCCCGACAGGCCGACCGACGGCGATCGTGCCGTCCGGACGCGTGAACCGAAGATCGGATCACGGGTCAGGAAGGGGCGGGGGCGGAGGTCGCGTCGAGGAGGTCGGCGAGGAGAGGGAAGTCGACTGCCGCCGGGGTGCGGAAGCGGAGACACGACTTGCCCATGTCCTGGTCGGCCAGGCGCTCGGTGAACGCCTGTCGGACGTCGGGGCGCATCAGGTAGAAGGAGATGTACTGCTTCTGGCTGGCCAGGGCTATCTCGGGGGTCCCGTCCCGGAAATAGGCGGGCATTCCCCAGGCCATCGCCTCAGTGAATCCCGGGAGCCGGGCCCGGCACAGTTCACGAAGCCGCGCGAGGACGTCCCGGCGGTCCGCGGGCAGCTCCGCGAGGTAGGCGTCGACGTCCGGCGCGGCGCTTTGGACCATGGGGCGAGATTACCGCGAGCCGACGATGACTTCCCGTCCTGCGAGGTCCGCGGCAGGAACCTTGAATCGATGGTGATCGGTCTGCGAACATGCAGGCGGGAGGTCGAGAGTGCCGCTCGTCGCATCGATCGTGATACCGCTTCTCACCGTGGTCGCCACCCTCGGCGGCGGCTGGCTGGTCACCACCCGGATCACCGACCATTGGGACCGGGTCAAGAAGGCCCGTGAGATGGACCTCGCCGCAGCGCATGACTTCCAGAAGCAATATGGAGAGTTCGTCGCGGTCTGGAAGCTGTGGAGCGCGATGAAGGACGCCGGCACCCGGCTACCTGCGATTTCCATGGCCGAGGACACCGCTTGGAGGTGCTTGGAACGCACCGTCGCCACCGAAGGAGCCATCGAGGCGCTGCTCGCCAAACTGGTCGCCGAACGTCGGCTGGACCCGACCCAGATAGAGATCCTCGGTGCCGTCCGTCAGGCGTTCAAAACCCTGCGACGCGCCATCTACGCTGACGCGCACCTCGGCTGGAACAGCGACTCCCACCCCCACTACCTCAGCTTCAAGATCCTCACTGCCGAGACCTCGACGCTGCTCAACACTCCCCGCGGGATCAAGAAGGACCAACGGCCCAGCGCCGCCGAGGCCGCGCACGCCTTCCAGCTCATCACCGAAAACCGCCACGAACCCGGCAACCGCAACGCCTGGTACGACGCCCCGGAACGGCTCGGACTCCGGTCCTGGTCGCACGTGCCGCCCATGGCCTCAGCTCATCGGGACTTGTGAGGGATCGCCATACCGAACTCCTCACCCTGGCCGCGGGCCCCCAAGGCATTCAGGTCGTCGTCTTCGCTGCCCGCTCCTATGATCTCAGGGTCCCTTTCGACCCCTCTGGCCACTCGAGGACCCGATGCGTGATCAGACGGCCTGTGGTGTCCGGCCCGGCGCGGCCGAGCTCGCCGAACTCCGTGAGCGCTTCGGCGTCACTCCTGCGGAGGTGGAGTGCGCCCTGGCGGGCGGGGCCGTCCTGAACACCGGCAGCCCGCATCCGGCCGGGATGCTGAACGCCGTCGCGAAGATCGCCGATGCCGTCGGGAAGGACGGAGCGCCCGGCCGGGCCAGGGATCTTCTCCGCGCCCTGCTCCCCGAACAGGTCGGCCTGCTGGGGCCGGACAGCCCGTGGACGCTGACCACCCGCGGCAACATCGCCTACTGGACGGGCGAGCTGGGCGAGGGGGAAGGAGCCCGCGACGCGTTCGCCGCGCTGCTGCCCGACCAGATCCGCGTTCTGGGGCCCGGACATCCCGACACCTTCACCAGCCGGAGCGGCATCGCCCTGTGGACCGCCGAGACCGGCGACCTCGCCCTGGCCCTCGCCCTGTTCGGCAGCCTGCTGCTCGACCAGACCCGGCAGCTGGGCCCCGACCACCCCGACGTCCTGGACACCAGATCGTCCCTGGCGGGCTGGACCGGCGAACTCCACGGCCCCGCCCCCGCCCTGGAACTGCTGCACGCCCTGTACGCCGACCAGATCAGGACGCTGGGCCACGACCACCCCGACACCCTGCTCACCCGCACCCACCTCATCTACTGGACGGCCGAGACCGGAGATCCCCGTGCCGTCCTGGCGTTGCTCGATCCCCTCCTCGCCGACCAGATCTCCTTCCTGGGCCCCTCCCATCCCGAAGTCCTGGAGACCCTCGCCGAGCAGGCCCACTGGACGGCCGTCTCCGGCGACCTCCCCCGGGCCCTCGACCTCTGGCGAGCACTCCTGCCCCGGTGGGAGAGCGTGCACGGCCCCGGCCATCCCGCCCTCGCCCACATCCGCGAGTCCATCACCGCCCTGACCCGCGGCCCACGACCCTGATCCCGGCCAACGTCGTTCCCGGAAGCGACCCCTCCACGGCTCTTCCCGTCACGACCGCATCCGCTAGGGGCGGGGACCCTGTCCAGCCGTCGCCCGTCGCGCCGCCGTCTCCGAGATGCGGATCCGCAAGGGGATCCGGCGGCCATGGTCTGCGGGCCATCCGCCGGCTTCGGCCGGTGGACCGTCGACGCTCGATGTCCGGCGCTGCCCATGGCGGCTGCGAAGAGAGCGGCGCCGGACGGCGGCAACGCCGACCGGATGGCCTTACCCGGACGGTCGCACGACATTCCCCCGGAGTTCCCCCATGAGCGGCATCGGCCGATCGGCGTACCTGCGCGGAGGACCTCCTCGCCACTCCCCCGGGCCGCTGCGTCCCCGGCCGTTCCACCGGCGAGGGATTTTGACAGTGGCGTCCGGCATGCTGGGGGCATGACCGATGAACCGGAAGCTCGTCCCGCTTTTACCGGCGACACCGTGTCGGCCTCGTCGCCGGTCATCTCGGTGATGCTGATCGTGCCGTCCGCGGATGCCGCGGTCGCCTGGTACACGTCCGCGCTCGGCGCGACGGAGCTGTGGAACCTCAAGGGCGTGGCCGGCCTTGAGGTCGGCGGCGCCCCCTTCTTCGTCCATGAGATCAATCCCGACAACCCCGCGGAGACCAGTCCCGGCCAGGCCGGGGTCACCAGCAGCCGCATCGAGGTCTTCTGTGAGGACCCGGACGGCTTCATCGAACGGGCCGTCGCCGCGGGCGCCGCCGGAAGGGCGATCGAGGATCACGGCGTGCCCTGGGGCGTCCACCGTCAGGGCGGCTTCACCGACCCGTTCGGTCACCGGTGGTCCGTCGGCGACAGGTCACCGTTGAGCCCGTTCCCCCGCTGATCGATCTGTCGTCAGGTCCCGGAGATCCGCCGCCAGGGGTAGGGGACGCGCCCGGGGAAGATTCCTGTTCCGGTGAGGGCCTTGAGAACGGAGCGGGCGCACTGGCGGCGAAGCTCGACGCGCCGGGGAAGGCGCCGGACCCGGTTCCAGGTGCGCCAGGGCGGGAGTCCGATGGTCTCGTACACGTAGGGCTGGACCATCAGCAGGTCGAACATGACGACCAGGTACAGCGGGACGATCCAGCGCACGGCGAGCCGGTCGGTCCAGGTGGTGGCGGCGTAGTGCTCGCTGATCGTGGTGCGTGCGAAGGCCAGATGGCGGGCCTCCTCGGCGCGGTGGTAGCGGTTGACCTCGGCGATGTAGGGGTCGGTGCCGGGATGTTCGGCCAGCAGCTTCTGCAGGAGGTCGGGGATCTCCTCGCCCGCGAGGACGAAGGCGTCCAGCGCCGCCGGACGCCGCAGGAGCGCGGGCAGGACCCGTTTGCCCAGGTGGCGGTGGAGCCATCCGGTGAGGATGGGATTGCGCTGCTGGGGTTCGAGCTGGTGGAGCAGCCGGATGAACAGGCGCGAGTGCCGGGTCTCCTCGCCGATCTCGTGCAGGGCGTAGGTGAACCGGGGGTCCCGGACGTCGGCGCCGGTGGCCATCTGGAAGGCGAACCCCGCCATCAGGGTGGCCTCGAAGACGATGCCGGCGTGGAAGATCGAGGCGAGTTCCTCGCGGGCGAGACGGTGCCGCTGCTCGGGGGTGAGGTCGAGACCGAGGCCGTCGACCGACAGCAGCTCGTCCGGGACCAGCTGGCCGGGCCCCAGCGCTCCGGCGACGTCCACCTCGGGTTCGATGACCTTGCGCAGTGAGGCCTTGTTGAGCCTCTCGACGCGCAGGGTGTTCGGGAGGGCGTTCATGCGGCGCCCACCCCCGATGTCCCCCCGGCGATCGTCCAGGTCTTTCCCGCCATCGTGCCAGCCGTCATCACGGCCCCCTTCTGGACGGCGCACAGCGCCACTCGGGTCGTCCTTCGTGCCCAAACTAGACGAATTGAGGAATATCCTCAATGCCTCAAGTCCAGATATCGTGTGGGGATGACCACACCGACGACGAAAGGCGAGCGGACCCGACAGGCCCTCCTGGACGCCGCCGTCATCCGCTTCGGCCGGGACGGCTACCGACGCACCGCCATCACCGACATCGCCCGGGACGCCGGGCTCAGCGGCACCGCCGCCTACGCCTACTTCGCCAACAAGGAGGAGCTCTTCCTGGCCGCGGTCGACGCCGACGCCATCCCCGTCATCCAGGAGGGCCTGGCCGCCCTCACCGGCGATGCGCTCCTCGACCACCGGCGCGGCTCACTGATCCTCGGCTTCCTGGACGCCCTCGGCCGCCACCCGCTGGCCCACCGGATCATCTCGGGCCTCGAACCGGACTTCACCGTCCGCATCCTGAGCATTCCCGCTCTCGACGACCTCCGCGCCGAGCACGCCCGACGCCTGCGCGCCCTCCAGGCCGCCGGCGAGATCCGCACCGACATCGATCCCGATCAGATCGCCCGCGGCATGGTCCCCATCATCCTGTCCCTCCTGATGGCCCTCCTCCAGACCCGCACCGGCCCCGCCGCCCTCCTGGGTCCCGACGTCGCCGCCGTCTTCGACGCCGTCCTCCTCCCACCGGCCCCTGAACGCCGGTGAACCGGGCCGCCGCACCAGCCGGACGGCCCGGTTCCCGATGTCAGATGGGTCAGGGCAGTTCGAAGGCGTAGCGGGCGGTGGAGTCGGCGATGGCGTCGGCGTTCACGTCGAGGGCCGTCGCGTTGATGTTGGTGATGGTGTCGCAGGCCTGGTGGTAGCAGGCGTCGTAGGCGACGCCGGCCTGGCCACCGAAGAGCGCGGCCTCCTCGGGCGTCTTGATCCCCTCGGCGCCGGTGAAGATGCCGCCGGAGGGGATGCCGACCGCGATGAAGGGCCCGTAGTCGGAACGTCCGTCGAAGTCGGTGCCGACCGTGGCGAGGTTCCGCGAGGTGAAGAACCTCTCGAAGGTCTTCTCGATCCTGTCGGAGCCGGGCGGACCGGCGGGCGAGCCCGCGCCGTCGGAGTCGTCACCGTCGTAGAGCTTGTAGGCGTGATTCGGCGAGGCGATCATGTCGAAGTTCAGGTAGAGCTTGATCTTCGCGCGCTCGGCGGGCGACAGCTTCTCGACATACTGGTCGGAACCGAGCAGGCCGATCTCCTCGGCGGCCCAGAACGCGAAGCGCACCTTGTGCTTGACCGGGAAGTGCGCCATCTGGAGCGCCACCTCGAGGTTGGCCGCGCTGCCCGAGCCGTTGTCGTTGATGCCGGGACCGGCGGGCACGCTGTCGAGGTGCGAGCCGACCATGACGACCTTGCCCGGCAGGCCGAGCCGGGTCTCGGCGATCACGTTGTCGCTGGTGCCCAGCCGGAGGTCGGAGTCGACCTTCAGGTGGACGCTCGCGCCGGGATTCGCGGCGAGCGCCTGGCCGACCGCGAAGTCGGCGAACACCATCGGCACGCCGGCGCGCCACTCGCCGATGTCGAGGACGAAGGCGTCGGTCCGTCCCGGCTGGCCCTCGTTGAACACGATGATCCCGGACGCTCCCGCTTTTCCGGCGTTGCGGATCTTCGTGGCGAACGCGCAGGTGCCGCGCTGGATCAGCGCGATCCGGCCGGCGACGAATCCGGTGAAGTCGGCCTCCTCGCAGCCGCTGGTGGAGGTCGGGGTCGGAGTGGGCGGCAGGGTCAGGTCGACGGCCTGGACCTGCGCGGTGACGTCACCCGCGGGCGACGGCTCGAAGGTGAAGAAGTCCTCGTTCGGCACCCAGGTGGTGCCGCCGGTCTGCGCCAGGACGGGCGGCGACGTCTCCGACCAGTCCTGGACATAGTTGATCGGCTGCCGCGTGACCTTGTATCCGGCCTTCTTCAGCCTGCCCGCGACGTAGTCGACGCTCGCCGCGTAGCCGGGCGTCCCGACGGCCCGTGTTCCGCCGTTGGCGTCGGCGATGCCCTGGAGCGCGTCCAGATGCTTCGTGACGTTCGCCCCCTTGACCTGCTTGACGAGCAGTTTGGCGAACACGTCCGCGACCGGACCCGCGTTCGCGGGACTCGCGAGTCCCAGCGGCAGCAGCACCGCTGCCGCGACGGCCCCCCACCGCATCGTCCTTCTCCCCTGCGCCCTCATGGCTCCTCCTTGACACCCATCGACGGCCCCCCGACAACATGAGCTGGCCTCGAAGCTAACCCGCCTTCCGCCCCGCATCAATGACCACACCGGGCCGCCGCCGGACACCGGCGATCACCGCTGCACGCCCGTGACCCACCGGATCGGGCCGTCCCGCCCGCCCGGCCGGCTCTGTGCTGGAGGCGTGGGGCGGGTCTTCCCGGCGACCTCACCGGGGCGCAGGCTCGTCAGCGCTCGAAGAGATCAGGCCGTCGGCGGCCGGCCGTCCCGGATCCGGGAACGCTTCGCCCGGGAGATCGCCATGGCGCGCCGGGTCGGCGGAACCGGCGTGACGCGCCTGGTCGACGCCGACGGCAGGAGTCCCCGGGCTGGCGACCACCTACATCGCGGGACCGAGCCCGTCCGAGCTGGTCCGTGCCCACGGGCCGCTGCCCATCGGGCCGTCACCGCGAACGCGATCAGCGGGGCGTCTCCAACGCGGTACGCAGTTCTTCGAGGCTCGCCAGCCCGGATTCGGGCACCGACAGCGACATGAACGACGACATCGCCAGCAGAACGTCGTAGCGCCCCTCTTTGCCCCGCTTCCCGGGCTTGTGCTTCACCTGCAGTTCCCGGAAGGTCGAGATCGGGTTGCGGGCGGCCTGATCGCTGCCGTTGTGACGGAACTTCGTGACGGTCGCGCCATCGAAGACCAGTGATTCCCCGTTGAGCCCGCGAACCTCGATCATGACGGCAGTCTAGTGCGCCGACCAGGACCATTCCGTATGAATGCGGCGATAAATTGCTCCGTCGCCATCGATCCGTTCGTCTCGGTCAGCGGGCGGCGCGCTCGGCCCGCCACGCCCCTGGCAGGGTCACCCGTACACGCCAGCCTGAGACGGCGTCGCCCGAGACGCTCAGATCCCCCAGTGCCGAACAGATGATCAGCCCGAGCTGGCCCTCGTCACCCAGGCGCGGCCCCACGACATCCTCGCTGCCCTGATCCAGGACGGTCACCTCCATCGTCTCGGGCGTCACCGTCGCCGACACCGTCACCAGGCCGCCCGCCAGTCCCGACCTGCTGTGCCGGCAGGCGTTGCTCACCAATGCCCCCACCACCATCCGGACGTCCTCCACCAGGTCCGGCCCCAACCCCGTCGCCGTGAGCCCGGCCAGTTCGGCCGCCCAGACGGGCGACCCCGCCGCGTCCCCGGGGAGCACCCACCGGAAGCCGACGGCCAACCCGGCTTCTCCGGCTCTCACCCGCAGCTCGCCCATCTCGTCTCCTTCCCCGCTCCGCCCCAAAGCCTGCCCCCTTCCCTGCCCTCCCCACATGAGACGTCCGACCCGGAGGACCCGAGCTCTTCCGGAGCCCCACCCGCGACATTCGTCTCGCAACACCCGATGTGGGGTGAGATCGCGTTCCTGCGCGCGGGTCCGTCACCGCACTGCCCATCGGCGGCAGGACCGCGGGAATCAGCCTGTACTGCACCCGCAGATTCCGCAGGCCTGGCGGCGCGGCGAGGGATTCCCTGGCACGCGTTCCGCTGGGTGGCCGGTCTACGACAAATGTTCCGGGTCGGGGAGACGAATGGCGGGGGCGGAGCAGCCGGAAGTCACCGGTTCGTTCGGGTCTGTTGCTCGATGCACCGACCGGCGGCGGGAGGGAGCCTGGAGGAAGGTCACGGAGGTGGAAGATGGCGAGCCTGATCCAGATAGCGGGAGCCGTGCTCATCCTGATCGCCTACATGGCGGCCCAGGCCAAGAGGCTCGACCAGAACTCGCTGACCTATCTCGTCCTGAATGTCACCGGATCCGGGATGCTCGCCTACCTCGCATTCGGGGAGCGCCAGCTGGGGTTCCTGCTGCTCCAAGGAATCTGGGTCGCGATGACGACGATCAGCATCGCCGTCTACTACCGCAGGAGATGGCTCTACCGGATGCCCGCGACCGCCTGTCACGTCCGCTGGGACACCTTCGCCGACGCCGAGGCCCTCCCCGCAGAGCACCGCGAGCACGGCGAGCACCGCGATCCCGAGCCCCGGCTCCGGTCCCGGCCCGTACGCGACGACCAGCCCGAACCCGGCGTCAGCGGCCGTCCCGGCAGCGCCCCTCCCCACCTGGAACCTGCCGCCAGCGAACACCTCCTGTCCTGCGCCACCACTCCCGCGACCGCCGCCCGGCTCGCCTCCCGCAGCGGCCTGTCCCCCGACCTGACCCGCCGCCACCTCACCGTCCTGTGGTACGCGGGCCTGATCGCCGCCGCCCGCCTTCCCAACGGCCCGCACTACGTCGCGACCAGCGCCGGCATCGAGTTCCTCTCCACGAAGATCACCCGCATCGACCGGCTCCCCCAGCCGGACGGCCCGATGGTCCTCCCGCCGACCGCGACACCGCGGACCCGCGCACACCTTGAAACCCCGGTCCGAGCCGCTCCAGGGCCCGTGACCAGCGCTGTCCCCGCACGGCCCCCTCGCCGGTCCGCCTGATATGGGGCGAGCAGGGACAGGCCTGCTCCAGCGGGATCTCGCCCGTGTTCTGCGCGGCGCGCGCTCCTACGCGGATCTGGACCTGTCGGCGTGCGGACGGCAGGCCAGCGGGGACGGCTATCTGCTCGTCCTGACCACCAGGATCGACGATGCCGACCGTCGTGGCAAACTTCCTGGACGGTCTGGAACTGGGCCTCGAGGAGGTCGACACGGCACCCGGAACGCCCCGCGGATCTGGGTCCGACCAGGCTGCGGGCGAGGCCGTCATCGCGGTCTGCCGGGTCCTGGACTCCCCGGTCCTCCGCGAGACCCTCGCCACCGCGGCCTCCTGCGATCTGGCCGTGGCGCTCACCGATCCGTTCCACCGCGGCTTCGTGCGCCAAGGGCATCCCGGTCTCTCCGGCGAGCACCTGTCCCGGCACCTCATCGAGATTCCGGGCAAGGACTTCGAGATGACGGCCTGGATCGAGCCCCGGCCCCGGAAGGTGCCCCACCTCTAGCCGCCGAAGATCCGACATCGCAGGCCGGCACGAGCGACGGCCTAGTTTCGCAGCAGGCGACGGCGGGAGGCCAGCGGGCCGATGCCGGAACGCCACCACGGCAGCCATGCCGATGGCCGGCAGGCGAGTGTGAGCATCAAGGGCACCGAGTCGAAGAACGCGTCACGGCGCACGATCCGGGCGGTTCGATCGATGCGGAGCTTGTCGAGGGTGCGAAAGGACAACGGTTTCCCGCCGACCGTCCCGGTGATCCGCAGATCGATGAACATCACGTCCTCGGCGCCGGCCCAGTCCAGCACCTCTCCGGTCGCGTCGGGGAGGAACGCCAGCAGCCGTCGCACCTCCGCCACCGCTTGAGGGCGCCCTCTCGCCCCGCCCAGCAGCGGTTGGACGAGTTCGACCCGCTCGGTGAACAGATCCTGCCACACCTCAGGACCGGGCTCGCGCCATGCCTCGGCGAACGCCGCCACCACCCGCTCGTGAATCGGTGCCCACTCGCTCATCGCGCCTTCCTCTGTCCTTTGCACGGTCGACCGGCTGGTGCTGCGCTCCTCGGGTGTTCAGCGGACGGGTCTGCGCAACTGGTCGGCGAGGGTGAGGAAGACGAAGAAGTTGGGGATGCCGGCTACCGCGACGTGGACCACGGACCGCCATTTGCCCGCGACCTTGAGTTTGAGGAAGCCCTGGACGACCCGGAGTTCCTCGATCTCGTTCCACTGCGCCGTGCTGCGGGCCGATCCCACTTCCTCACGTGTCACCCACAGCTTTCCGAAGTCGACGCGCCCCCCGGAATTCAGCGACGCGACGGCTTTCGGGAGCTGGGCGCGGGTCACGTTCTCCTGGATGGCCCTCCCCCACTCCTGGTGCCCGGCGAGCCTGCCCGTCGCCGCCTCGCCCTCGCGGCCCTGGAGCATCACCTGCGCGCCGTCGACGTCGGTGAGTTTGTAGGTGTGGTCGGTATAGCCCCCCGCACCCGTGTGCCGAAGGCTGCTCTGCAGAATGCCGGTGCTGTCGTAGCGGACCGCGTGCACCCGGTTCTTCGCGACGGCGACGAGCCCGTCAGCGTGGAGGTGGAGCCGGATGTGGGTGTTCTTCGCCGCGGTGGACAGCTCCGCCGCCCAGAGGCAGACGGCGATCACGGCGATGAGGACGAAGAAGAGCCCGAAAGCCGACCCTGCGGCGAACAGTACGACCGCCACCAACGCACAGACCAGCGCCGCGACGAGCGAGGAGCGAGGGGAACCGTTTTCCGGCTGAGCCCCCTCGTACATCCGGTGTCGCGCTCCCAGGCCGGCGCGCTCGGCAGCCGCGTCCATCTGGTTCACCAGCTCGTCCCCCACGCGCCCGGTCATCTCGTTCCCCTTCGATCCATCCGGCCGGCAGGCACAGGGCCTGCCGTCCCGGCCGTCCTCAGCGCGGACACTACCAAACATATATGTCTATTTGAGGAGTGCCGGGCGGCATCGGCCGAGTCCGCCATGGTGGGGATTCTGAAGGATTCCGTTCCGGCTCATCGTGAGCGGGGCGCGGGTGGGCGCCGCCGCTTCCGCGGAGCGGGTCGTTCCCAGCGGCGGCCGGGTCCGTTCCGTGGCGGAACAGGCCGTTGCGGAGCAGGCCGGCGACGGAGTCGTCCCAAGCCGGGTGCGCAGGATGACGGTGCCGAGGATGAGCGGGTGCAGGCATCGCCCAGGTGCGGTCGAGGTCGGGCGGCAGCAGGCCGATGGCCAGAGTTGTGAGGCCAGTGCACCCGATCACGGATGAGGTGGAGGTCACCACCGGAGTAGTGGCTCACCCTGCGCACACTGCCAGAACACAGCCGGCAGCGGACCGGCGTCAGACGGATCAGTGGCGCTCTTGGCGGAGGGTGAAGCCCGCGTCGACATTGGCCAGGGCCACGACGGTGCAGGTGCCGAAGGGGCCGTTGTGGTCGTGGAAGACGGCGGTGCCGGTGGAGATGCCGTCGGCGCCGGTGCGCAGGGTGGTCTGCAGGCCGATGTCGGGGCCTTCGGGCAGGCGGCCCAGGGCGAGGGTGTAGTCGGTGTTGATGAACTCCAGGGCGGCCGAGCCCCAGTGGGACATCGGGCTCGCCACGTCGCCGGCGAGGGCCGCGCGGACGAACGGGGTGAGTTCCTCGTCCTCGACCAGCGGGCGGTTCTCCCTGATCCATGCGCTGTGGCGGCCGGTGCCCTGCCAGATGACGGGGCCATCGCCTCCTGGCTTGCCGGGGCTGTGGGGCCACATGTAGACCGAGCCGTCCGGGTCCTTGCCGTGCTCGGCGGGCGGCGGCGGCACGGGCATGGGGTCGTCGGGCGCCCAGATCCGGCCGGCCGGCTCGGTGGAGTGGCGCAGGAAGACCGTTCCCGCTCGGGCCACCAGGGTCTCGCCCTGGCGCAGGAGAGCATCCACGATCTTGATGCGCCGTCCGGTGCGGACGAGCGTCGTGGTCACGGTGACGGGTGCCATCGAGGCGGGCCGCAGCAGGTCCACGGTGAACCGCGCGGGCCTGAAGGCGGCGTCGCCGTGGTCGTGCTCCACCGACCGGGCGAGGAGCCCGCCGACGACCCGTCCGTTCATCATCGCCGGTCCCCAGGGGCCGACGGCCAGCGGCCCGGGAGTGAACTCGCCGTCCTTGACCGTGAAGAACGCCTCGACCATGGATCGCCCTCGCCCTCTGCACCTGGACCAGCGATCACCTTACCGAACCCCCTTCGGTTCACCGCAGAGCCCCTGTTCTCGTTGACGGGCGCTCCCCGGTCTGCCGGGCCAAGGAGATCTTCACGACGTTGAGCGACGGGATCCGGAAGATCTGGATCGCGCCGCGGTCGACGTCGGGAGGGGCTTCTCAGCTGGGGGAAGCCGAAGGGAAGGTGGGAGGAAGGTCGGGTTCGTAGGTTCAGGGAAACCGGATCGGCGTGATCATCTGAGTGCGGCACGGGCCGCGGGGGACGCCGGGCGGGGAAGGGACCCCTGTCATGACCACTCGAACGCGTCACGAGCCGTTGAACGGTGTGGACACTCAGGCGCTGCTCTCGACCGTGGACGCGGTCAAGGCGACGCCCTCGCTCGCCGCGTTCCAGTTCCGGGCCGTCAACCGGTGGGTCACCGGCACGCACAGCCGCAGCGAGATCCGGGGCTTCTATGGCGCGGGCCGGGAGGACGTCACCCGGTTCGAGGACTTCGTCTGCGAGGCCGATCACCCGGCCGTCCTGGTCGGCACGGGCAAGGCGCCCACCCCGGTGGAGTTCCTCCTGCACGCGCTGGCGGCCTGCCTCACCGCGGGGCTGGTCAACGTCGCCGCGGTCCGTGGCGTGAAGCTGACCGAGGTCGAGGCGTCCGTCGAGGGCGACATCGACCTGCGCGGCATCCTCGGCCTGTCGGAGGAGGTCCGCAACGGCTACCAGGGCCTGCGGGTCGGCTTCCGGATCCGCGGAGACGCGCCGGAGGAAGTGCTGCGCGGGCTGGTCGAGCGGTCCCGGTCCCGGTCGGCGGTCTACGACGTCCTCACCACCGGTGTCCCGGTCGAGATCGACGTCACCACCGGCTGAACCGTCCCACTCCCGAGGAAGGAAAGCCGGACATGTCCTCCCCAGAACGCTACGACGTGGTCATCGTCGGCGCGCGCTGCGCCGGGGCGGCGACCGCCCTGCTCCTGGCCCGCCGGGGCCTGCGCGTGCTGGTGCTCGAACGCGGTCGGCGCGGCTCGGACACCCTGTCCACGCACGCGCTGATGCGGGGAGGCGTCTCGCTGCTCCACCGCTGGGGCCTCCTGGAGAGGATCGCGGCCGCGGGCACTCCCCCGGTCCGCAGGGTCCGGTTCCACTACGGCGCCGAGACCGTCACGGTGTCGTTGCGGTCCGCCGCGGGGGTCGACGCGCTCTACGCCCCCCGGCGGACCCTGCTCGATGCCGTGCTGGTGGACGCCGCGATCGCGGCGGGCGCGGAGGTGCGGTTCGGGGTCACCGTGACCGAGGTGCTCCAGAACGCCTCCGGCCGGGTCACCGGCGTGGCCGCCCGGGACCGCTCCGGCGCCGGGCTCCGCGCCGAATCCTGGCTGACGGTCGGCGCGGACGGCGCCCGGTCCCTGATCGCACGGCAGGTGGGCGCCCGCACCCTGCGGGCCGGCACCGGGGCGAGCGCCATCGTCTACGGTTACTGGTCCGGCCTGGACGTGACCGGCTACGAGTGGTTCTACCGGCGGGGCTGCGCCGGGGGGATGATCCCGACCAACGGCGACGAGGTGTGCGTCTTCACCGGCACGCCCGCCGGACGGTTCGAGCGGGAATTCGGGCGCGATCTGCGGGCCGGGTACCTGCGGCTGCTCGCGGAGGCGACCGGACGGGACGGGCGGCTCGCCGGGCTGGAGCCGCCCCGGCGCCTGCGGAGCTTTCCCGGCCGTCCCGGATTCATGCGGGAGGCCTGGGGCGCGGGCTGGGCGCTGACCGGCGACTCCGGATACTTCCTCGATCCGCTCAGCTCGCACGGGATGACCGATTCGCTGCGGGACGCCCAGCTGCTGGCCCGGGCGGTCGGGACGATGCTGCACGGAACGCCCGAGGACGAGGCGCTCGCCGGCTACCAGGCGGTCCGCGATGCGGTCGCCGAGCCGGTTTTCGCCGCGGCCGACCGGATCGCGGGCTACTCCTGGGACGAGTCCACGATCGGCGGGCTGCTGCGGGAGATGAGTTCGGCGATGAGCGGCGAAATCGAGGCGGTTTCCCGCCTCGGTGCCCGATGACGAGCGCATACTGAGCCCCGTGAGCGTCGAAATAGCCCTTTTGGGAGGGTTCGAGGTCCGCGTCTCCGGAATCGCGGTGCCGTCCTCCGCCTGGAACCGGCGGAACGCGGCGAGCATCGTGAAGATCCTCGCTCTGGAACCCCGGCGGCGCATGCACCGCGAACGTCTGGTGAGCGCGTTGTGGCCGGAGCTGTCCGTGACCGAGGCCGGGCCGCGGCTGCACAAGGCCGCCCATTTCGCCCGGCGGCATCTCGGCCCGGACAGCGTGGTGCTGGGCGGCGAGTTCGTCATGCTCTTTCCCGACCGTTCGGTCGACATCGACGTCCTGCGTTTTCAGGCGCTGCTCGCGGAGGCGCTGGAGGCCGGGGACCCGGCGACGGCGGCCAAGGCGGCCGACGCCTACTGCGGCCCCTTGCTGCCGGGCGACGACTACGAGCCGTGGGCTGAGGAGGCACGCGACCGGCTCCGGCTGAGCCACCTCCAGCTGCTCCGGCAGGCCCGGCGCTGGGCCGATCTCGTCGAGGCCGACCCGACCGACGCGCACGCCCA
Organism: Actinocorallia longicatena; assembly: GCF_039534125.1. Taxonomy (NCBI): domain Bacteria; kingdom Bacillati; phylum Actinomycetota; class Actinomycetes; order Streptosporangiales; family Thermomonosporaceae; genus Actinocorallia; species Actinocorallia longicatena. The sequence continues at coordinate 557,350 of NZ_BAAAUV010000001.1, forward strand.
TCTGGAGCTGATGCGCGAGCGGGCCGCGAACGGCGACCCGAGGGCGGCGCTGCGCCAGTTCGAGCGCATGGCCCGGGTGCTGCACAAGGAGCTGGGAGTGGGCCCCAGCGAGGAGGCCATCCGGCTGCGGGACTCGCTGCTCGACAGCCCGGCCACCGGCGCGGACCCCACGCCGCTCGTGGGGCGCGTCGCCCAGGCCGCACTGCTCCGGCGAGCTCTCACCGAGGCCGCCGGAGGCCGCGGGCGGACGGTCCTCGTCTCGGGCGCGGCGGGCATGGGAAAGTCCCACTTCCTGGACTGGGCGCGCGGTGGAGCGGCGTCCCGAGGGTGGCGGACGGGAAGCGGAGTGGCGTCCCAGATCGAGGGCGCCTGGCCCTACGCGCCGGTGCTGGAGGCCCTGGCCGACCTGTGCTGCCGCCACCCCACGCTGCTCGACGGCCTCGACGACCGCTGCCGGGAGGACATCGACCGGGCCCTGTCCGGGCTGCCGCTCGGCTGGAGTGGTGACGGTACCCATCAGCGCCTGTTCGTCGCGGTCGCGGAGCTGATCCGGCTGGCCGCCGCGGGCGCCGGCGTCCTGCTGACGGTCGACGGGCTGCACGAGGCCGATGAGGCGAGCCTGCGGCTGCTGCACTATCTGGCGCGCAGCTGCCTGACCGAGCGGTTCGTCCTCGTGCTCGCCTACCGGCGCCAGCCCGTCACCGACGTCTTCGAGGAGTTCAGGACCAGTCTGATCGGCCGGATCGGCGCGATCGAGGTGGGTCTCACCCCCCTCAGCCGGGACGAGACCGCCGAGCTGGCGGCGACCTGTCACCCCGGGGCGCTTCCCGAAGCGCTGGAGCGGATCTGGGAGCTGTCCGGCGGCATGCCGTTCGCCGTGGTGGAGCTGGCCCGGACGGCCGGCCGTCCCGAGCTGGAGGGCAGGCGTCCCGGCGACGCCGCGCTCGCCGTCCTCACCCCCCGCGAGCGCGCGGTCCTGGAGCATGTGGCGACCACCGGCACGGTCTTCGACACCGACGAGTTCCTGATGCTGTCGGGGCTGCCGGAGGACGAGGCCTTCGACTGCCTCGACTCCGCGCTGGCCTCACTGATCATCGAACGGACCCTCGGCGGGTACCGGTTTCGGCATCCGCTGATCCGCGACGCCCTGCTCACCGACATACCTCCGCACCGCGCTCGCGCGCTGCACCGGACCTGCGCGCAACGCCTCGTCGCGCTGGGCGCCTCGCCCGCCCGGATCGGCCACCACCTGCTGGCGGCAGGCGAGCCGGACACCGCGGTGCCCTATGTGCTCAAGGCGGCCGAGACCGAGGCCGCAGTCGGCGCCTACCGCGACGCCCTCACCTTGGTGGAGTCCATCGGGCCGGTCGCCGAAGGCCCCGACCGGCCGCACGCGCTCGGACTGCGCGCCGATCTGCTCGCGGCCGTCGGCGACCCGTCGGCCTTCACCGCCTACCGGAGGGCCATCGAGGAGTCCGAGCCTCCGCAGGCCCGGCAGCTGCGCGCCAAGCTCGCCCGCCTGGCAATCTACTCCGGCGACGTCGAGCTCGGCCTGTCGGCCCTGAAGGGACTGGAACTCGACGGCGGAGCCGCCGATCCGATCATCCTCATCACCCGCGGCACGATCGCCTACTTCCAGGGAGACCTGGAGTCCGCCTGGGAGGCGGCATCCGCCGCCGAGCGGCTCGCCCCAGGCGACTTCACCCGCGCGCACCTCGACCTGATCGCCCTGAAGGGCCTGCTGACCCACACCAAGGGCGAGTGGAGCCAGCTCCTCCGCCGCGAGCTGCTGCGCACCCGCGAGGACCTCGGTCTCGCGACCATGGTGTTCGACTCGCATCTGTGCGTGGCCGAGTATCTCCTGTACGGCCAGACCCCCTACCAGGAAGTGATCGACATGGCGGGCGCGCTGCGCACCGCCGCGGAGCGTGCCGGAGCGCTCCGGGCCGTGGCCTTCGCCGGGGCGCTGATCGGCTCGGCCGCGCTGCTCAAGGGCGATCTCGACCTGGCCGAGCGCGAGCTGTCGGAGGCGATCAGCGTGCACCGTGAGATCTCCGCGACCGCGGGCGAGGCCCACTGCCTCCAGCGGCTCGCCGAGGTCCACCTGGCCCGCGGCGACCGCCCGGTCGCCGAGCGGCTCCTGCGCCGCGCCCTTCCGCTCGCGCGCTGGTCCGTCCTGGGAATGCATCTCCTCCAGCGGCTGTACGGAACGATGATCATGGCCGCGGCGGACCCCGAGGCGGCTCTCGCCGTCGTCGACTCCGCCGAGGCCACCCTGGCCCAGATCGACTTCTGCCACTTCTGCACGATCATGTTCCAGGTGCCCGCCGCCATCGCCTGCGTGAACGCGGGCGACCTGCCCGAGGCACGCCGCCATCTCGCGCTCGCGGAGTTCTCCGCCCAGATGTGGGACGGCACCGCCTGGCAGGCCGCCACGTTGGAGGCCAGGGCCTATCTCACCCTGGCCGAAGGCGAGCCGGCCGAGGCGGCGCGTCTTCTCACCCGTGCCGCCGACCTCTTCGAGGACTCCGCGCAGCCGCTGGACGCCGCCCGCTGCCGGGCCACCGTGCTGTGACGGCCGGCCGGTTCACCCGGAGCCGACGAGCCAGTCCTCGTCGGCGCCCAGCCAGGTGCCGGGCACCTCGCGGGCATTCCACCGGCGGCCGTCGTACCGGGCCTCGAACCCCGAACCGGCCACGCGTGGCGCCCCGTCGACGAGGGTGAGGGCGTTGGCCGGGAAGGGCGCCTGCAATGCGATCCAGCGGCGGCCCGTCCAGCGCAGGACCGAGCGTCCGGCGGCGGCCCACAGCTCATCACTGGACGCCGCCAGGCAGGTGACGGCCCCGGTGCGGGGACGGAACTCCTTCCACCCACCGCCTTCGCAGCGCAGGAGCAGGCCGTCCCGGTTCCGCGCTCCCGCCACCCAGAGCTCATCGCCGTGCACGGCGACCGCGAGGAGCCTGGCCGGACGTCCGGGAACCACCACCGGCGTCCAGGAGCCCCCGAGGCGGTGCAGCAGAACCGTCCCGGGAAATCCGTGACCCACGGCCCAGCCGTCCACGACGTCCGTCAACACATAGGGAAAGCCCAGGTCGGGCGGCCGGTCATCGGCCCACCCGGCGTGGGTGCGGCGCAGCAGAAGCGGTAGCTCCTCACCCGCCAGGACATCGAAGGCGCCGCCGACGGCCACCGCGGACGCACCGGTGGAGTGGACACCCGTGAGGGCAGCGCCCCTGACTCCCGGGCCGAGCACGGGAAGCCTCTCGCCGGACCATTCCTCCCCATCCCACCGCTGGATGAGCGGGCCCGCCGCGGTCATGCCGACCGCATACGGCGCGCAGACCGCGGACAGCAGGAAGGCAGCCCCCGGATCGGTCAGGAGGGCCGGCACGAAGCCCTGGTCACCGCACCGTGCCGCCGCGCCCCGCACCGCATGTGCGGACTCGGCCTGAAGCGGCCACCCGACGTTCATGCCCCGCCACCGAACGCCACCCAGCCATCCGACTGGTCTTCGTCACGCAGGCAGGCCGACATCAGGACTCCTCCCCCGCCCGGCACCGTTCGCGGCCGCTGCCACGATCCTCAACGCACCGATCCGGTCCCCAGAACCTAGAAATCCCGCCTTCCCTCCGCCTTCCCCATGACTTCCTCCGGATCACCGCGTCCGAAGCCCGCTCACCCGACAAGAGCTCCAGTGGGGCATCTCCCCTAGCAAGGCAACGACAGGTTGTTCCAAGACCACGCAACCCGTGGACACTGATCACCCGTGGCGACATCGCCTGCTGGAAGGGCGAGCCGGGCGAGGGTGAGCGGACCCACTACGCGTTCACCACCCTGCTGCCCGACCAGGTCCGCGTCCTGGGTACGGCCACCCCGGCACCTTCACCAGCCGAAGCGCCAGCGCCCTGTGGACCACCGAAACCGGCGGCCCCGCGCCGTACGGGCGCTGCTCGAGCCTCTCACCGCCGGCCAGGTCTCCTTCTCCGGACCGACCGTTGCCGGTGATCTCCCCCGGGCTTCGACCTCTGGCGGGCACTCCTGTCCCAGTGGGAAAGCGTCCACGGCGCCGACCGTCCCGCCCTTGCCCGCATCAGCGAGACCATCGCCACCCTGACCGGTGGCCCACGGCCCTGATCCCCGGCCAAGGACGATCTCGAAGCTGGTGGAGGAGCTCGACGAACCGTCTATCCGCCGTCCTCCAGGCACTCGGCCTTCGCGGCCTCCTCCACCTCGGCGGCCCACACCGCGCGCGCCGCCTTCTCCAGTGCGGCCTTCCGCGTACCGCGCTCCTCCCCGGCTGCGAGGAACGGGGGCCCGTTCAGCTCCCAGCACGGTCTTCATACGCCTGACGCGCTCCGCCTCGAGATCATTAGCCTGTTGGGAGCCGAGGCCCGGGCGTTGGGGCACGGTGGCATCCGTGCGGTAGCCCGGGCCGCACGGGTTCGGGCGGCCACGGTATCGGTTGGTGTGGACGAGCTGGAGGCGGGCGTTGAGCCGTTGGGGCGCGTCCGTCGTCCTGGCGGCGGGCGCAAGAAGTCCGTGGTGGTTGACCCAGAATGCGCCCTGCGCTGCTTGCGCTGGTCGAGCCGCAGGAACGCGGGGATCCGATGTCGCCGCTGCGGTGGACGACCATGTCGACCCGCAAACTCGCCGCGGCGCTCACCGCCCAGGGCGCCAAGACCCTCGAGGGGCGTCGCAGCCGGATCGGGACGCTCAGTTCCGGTATGTCAACGAGCAGGTCGAGCATTATCTCGCGGCCGGTGACCCGGTTGTGAGCGTGGATGCGAAGAAGAAGGAACTGGTCGGGCAGTTCAAGAATCCCGGACGGCAGTGGCGGCCTGCGGGCGAGCCCGCCACCGTCAGAGCCCATGGCTTCCCAGACCCTGGCCTCGGCAAAGCGATCCCTACGGAATCTACGATCGCCGAAGACAACGGATGGGTCGGTGTCGGCACCGACCACGACACTGCCGAATACGCCGTCGGACACTCCGTCGCTGGTGGCAAGCCCAGGGCCGCGTGTCCTACTCAGGTGCCCGGCGTCTGCTGATCACCGCAGATGCCGGCGGGTCCAACAGCTACCGCACTCGCGCATGGAAAGCCGAACTCGCGGCGCCTGCCGCCGAGATCGGCCTGGACATCACGGTCTGCCCGAAGAGTCCGCACGCCCGGCACCCCATCAAGGTGGACGGCATCCACCGGCACCGGCCTCGACCCGGTCGTCCAGGGTCCGCCCGCCCTCGCCAGGCCGGCCTTCAAGGAGATCAGCGGAAGGTGGGCCGTGTTGGCGCTCGGCGGGTGGCGGTGAGGGTGACGAGTGCGAGGGAGCTGTGGATGACGATGGCGATCAGCGCGACCTCGTGGGCCACCGCGGTCAGCGATACCCATGAGGTCGTGGCGGTGTACAAGGTGATGAGGCACAGGATGACGGCGGCACCACAGGCCCAGGCGGCCAGACGCTGGCGGGCGGCCCACAGCCGGGGACCGTTGGCCACGGCACGGGCACGCAAGCCGATCCACACCAGGGCCAGCGCCGCCGCAGCTCTCCCGATGACGACCAAGGAGAAGACCAGGTAACCGGTGGCACTGCTGTGCGGCACGAGCCGCGGTTCGAAGTTCCATTCCTCCGGGGGCAGGAACATCCCGATGACGCATGCGGACGCCACCAGCACCCCCCACCCGATGGTCACCGTGCTGAGCGCTTGCCGCCACCGTCTCCCTTTCCCGATACCCATCACCCGATCGTGACCGAGACCCTGCGGCGGTCCGCGGCGGCACTCCGAGGCCGGCACGCATGATCGAAGGGCATTCCCCGCAACCTCGGAGTTCTGGGCGAAGACCACAGCGCCGTCCCGCGCCCTCGCGGCGCGAACTGCCATCGGCAGCTTCAGGGTCGGCCAGTCGGTCGAGGCCGGTGCCGGTAGCCATGGCCGTGCATCCAACGGTCTTGCCGTTGACCCACGCGGCCCTACGCCGACTCCGGTCGAACAGCCATCCGATCGCACAGTGCCTTGCGCCAGGTCAGGGATATATCCGTTGAATTTTCGCCGTTTGCTACAAGCGCCGCCAATTGCATCGGATGCGATCCGGCGACAGTTGGGTGTTCTCCGGTACCGGGGCTGGTCTTGGACGGTGCGTGAGCTGGCCGTTGACGCGGACGCGGGCGTGGTCCGGTCAGGGTAGCGGGGCGAGTGGTGCGCACGGTCTGCTATGCCGATTCTGTTGTTCTACCTGCGGTCCTGCTGGGCAGTCGCAGAAGATGCGAGGAACTCGCATCTGATGCGATCGACGGAGGGTGAGCCGGTGGGGTTGGAGTCGCGTGACGCGGGGGCGGCCAGGTTGTTGCTGGTGGCGGGGGTGCCGCTGCTGCGGCCGGAGGAGCAGGTGTTCGCCGCGATGCTGGAGGGCTTCGCCAACCAGCAGCTGGCCCGGAACCTGGCGCGCACGACGGTCGAGGGCCGGGAGAACACGGTGAAGGCGTTCGCGTCGTATTACGAACGCGTTCCCGTGGCAGTGGTCGGCGGCGATGGTGGATGAGTGGCTGGGCGATCTTCGGTCGCTGCGGTACTTGAAGAAGTCGACGATCCGCGGCTACTCCCAGGCGGTCCGGGCGTTCTGCACCTATGCGACCGATCCGGCCTATGAGTGGGCGCAGGAGTGCCTGACCCGGTTCGGCACGCACCCGATCCAGGTCGTCTATGAGTGGAACAGCGCCGTCCACGCCCAGGACAACGAGTCCGACCCCGCGAAGAGGGCGTTCACCCGCGCCGAGCTGGAGGTGTTGTTCGACTACGCCGACGAGCAGGTCGCCCGGATCCGGGCGTTCGGCCGCAAGGGCTGGCTGCCGGCGTTCCGTGACGCGGTCCTGCTGAAGACTGCCTACGCCTACGGGCTGCGCCGCAACGAGACTCGGATGCTCGACGAGCCGGACTTCACCCGTAACCCCCACGGCCCCGAATTCGGCGACTACGGCGTCTGCTTGGTCCGGCACGGGAAGGCTAAGAAGGGGTCGCCGCCCAAGCGGCGCAGCGTGCTGACGGTCTGGCCGTGGTCGGCGGAGGTGCTGGAGGAGTGGTTCACCGAGGTCCGCCCGCACTTCGGCCTCGACGGGAACCCGGCGGCCTGGCCGTCTGAACGCGGGCTGCGGGTCGGCTGCCAGCGCCTGAACTCCCGGCTCGCGACCTACCGGGACGCGCTCGGCCTCGACCCGGCCCTGGATTTCCATAGCCTCCGTCGCGCCTATGTGACCCACTTGATCGAGGACGGGTGGGATCCGCGGTTCGTCCAGGAGCAGGTCGGCCACGAGCACGCCTCCACGACGTCGATCTACACGTGCGTGTCGTCGGACTTCCGGACCCGGACGCTCCGCCGCACCCTGGACGCCACCGTCACGGCCGCCCTCGCCGCCGCGAAGAAGGTCGGGGCGTCGTGAAACGCAAGGTCGGCTACTCCTGGCGGCTGCGGGAGATCATGGCCCTGAACGGCGTGTTCGCCACCACCGACCTCGTCCCGCTCCTGGCCGACCGCGGCATCAAGCTCTCGGCCTCCCAGGTCCACCGGCTCGTCACCGGCACCCCGGAGCGGCTCTCGCTCCAGGTCCTCGCGGCGCTCTGCGACATCTTCGAAGTCACGCCCGCCGACCTCGTGCCGGTCGAGGCCCAGAACGCCGGAGTCCGCAGGACCGCCGGCGACGATGTTCCCGGCCCGCCGCCCCCGGTGAACCTGCGGCCCAAGCGGGCCAGGCTCACTCCCGAGGGATGAGCGTCAAACGAACCTGCGCCCGATGCCGGCGGTTCGCCTACTCGGCCGGGTGGTGGCCCGACGGGCCGGTCTGCCGGACCTGCGTCGATCGAGGCCTCCGGCTGCGCGGCGCCTGCCCCGGCTGTGGCCAGGACCGTCTTCTCCCCGGCCTGCGGCCCGAGGACGGCGAGTCGATCTGCTCGACCTGCGCCGGATTCAAGGCGTCCTACCGCTGCTCACGCTGCGACCAGGAGGGCAAGCTCCACGCCCGGCGGCTCTGCACTCGCTGCGTTCTCGCCGACCGGCTGGCCGAACTCCTCGACGACGGAACCGGCCGAGTCCGCCCCGAGCTGCTCCCGCTGTTGTCGTCCTTGACCAGCATGGAGAACCCACTCACCGGCCTGACCTGGCTCTATGAGAAATACAACCCCGACATGCTCCGCGGTCTGGCCGACGGGAGCATCGACCTCACCCACGAGGCGTTCCACCAGCTGCCTCACGGCCGGGCCGCGTCTCACCTACGCGAACTCCTGATGGCCTGCGAACTGCTCCCGAAGATCGACAAGCAGATATGTCTGCTGGAACGCTGGCTCGTCCACCACCTCGCCGGGATGCGACGCCCTACCCACCGGAAGATCATCCACCGGTTCGCGACCTGGGAGATCCTTCCCCGCCTCCGCCGCCTCGCCGAGAGCAAGCCGATCCCGCCCTCAAGCCGCAGCTACGCCGGTCAGCAGATCATCTACGCCACCCACTTCCTGACCTGGCTCGCCGAAAGGCGCCTCACCCTCGACCGCTGCCGCCAGATCCATCTCGACGCCTGGATCGTCGAGCACAGGATCGACGAACGCAACGGCGTCCGCGCCTTCCTGAACTGGGCCGCCCACAACAAGCTCGCCCGGCCACTCGATCTCCCACGAACACAGGCCCGGCGAGGGACCCCGCTCGCCTCACAAGAACGTCTCGCGCTGCTCGGACGCATGCTCACCGACGAGTCCTGCCCGCTCCGCACCCGGGTCGCCGCGACCCTCGTGCTCCTCTACGCCCAGCCCGTCAGCAGACTCGTCCAACTCGACCTCGACGACATTCTCACCGACGATGCCCAGGTCGCTATCCGCTTCGGAGCCCCGCCGACGCCAGTCCCCGAGCCCTTCGCCAGCCTGCTCCTGAACTACATCGCCAACCGCACGAACATGCGCACCGCGACGAACCCCGGCTCCCGATGGCTGTTCCCCGGCCGCCGCGCCGGGCAGCCTCTCCACCCCGAATGGCTCGCCAAGCAGATCACCCGCATGGGCGTTCCGACCACCGCCGCCCGCGGCGCCGCACTCCGCCAGCACCTCCAGGACAGCCCCGCACCCATCGTCGCCGACGCCCTCGGCTTCCACCCCGTCACCGCGACCAAGCTCGCCGCCGAGACCGGAACCACCTACAGCCGCTACGCCCCAGGCGACCACACACCGTCACCACGACCACTGCCCAAACGACGAACAGACAACAGCTGATACGCGAGCCCGCAGTTGGGCGCCCTACGAGCGAGCGGCAGCGCGAATGGCGCGCAGCTCTTCAGCGACCTCAGCGAGGTCAGCTGGCCGTTCACCGGGCCAATCCGAGGCACCGAATCGGGCCAGCCAGACCTGGGCGATGACCCCTGCACTAATCTCTCGCTCGCTCCAGACCAACCCAACAAGATCCCGAACCTCAGGGTCGTACTCATCCTCTGGAGCAATATCCAGCAACTCCTCCGGGTCATACCGATTGATCAAGGAACGAACCGCGCCGAAGATCTCCGCACTGGACACGTCTCCATCATGGCGGACACCGCCTCTCGCCGAAAAGCGGGCACGGACGGTCACAGGGAACGCCCAGCCCCGCGAGAACTGGTGACAGTTGAATGCGCGAGCCCGCCAGTCGGGGACCCAGGATGGCGACGCCGAGATCCCCGAGTGGGTCCGCCGCCTGGACGCCGCGCGGCTTCACCCGATGATGCGCGGGGATGGTTCGGCCCGCCACATCGGCCGGCAGCTGCGGGTGATGCTGCACGCCTCTCGCTTGATCGTCTATTACGGCAAGAAGGTCGTCGCCGAGCACGAGCGGCTGTTCGCCAAGGATGGCCGCCGCTGGAGCTGGACCACTACCTGGAGGTCCTGGTCCGCAAGCCCGGCACGCTGCCGGGCGCGACCGCCCTGGAGCAGGCCCGCGCCGCGGGCAAGTCCACGCCGGTCCACGACGCCTGGTGGTCGGAGGCCTGCAAGGCCCACGGCGACCGCGACGGCACTCGCGCGCTCATCGAGGTGCTGCTGCCGGCCCGCCATCTGCCCACCGAACACCTGGTCACCGGCCTGGCCGCCGCCCTGAAAAAGCCGGAGCCCTCCCGCGGACGCGGTCGCCTTGGAGGCCCGCAAGGCCGCCGAGGACGACGAAGAGCGGACCGCTCCCGAGCCTGCTCAGCCGGAAGGCGAGGCAGCGACGGTGACGTTCCTGACCGAGCGGCGCCTGGCCCGGCTTCCCCGCGACACCCGGCCGCTTCCCTCGGTGACGGCCTATGACCAGCCCCTCAAACGCGCCCGGCCGCCAGCGAGCGCCCAACCCAGGGAAGAACATCGTGAGCACGCGGCCCCGAGGCATGGCCGAGCAGGACGCCCGCGACCAGATGTCCTACCTGGGGTTCCTCCCGAACTCCTGCTGACCGAATGCGACGACCGCGCCCGCCGCCGCCCCGAGCGCCGTATCACAGCCGCCCAGTTCCCCCGCGACAAGTCCCTGCGCGCTTTCGACTTCGACGCCAACCCGGGCATCGACCCCGCCACCATCCACACCCTCGCCACCTGCGAATGGGTCAAGAAGGGCCAGCCCCTCTGCCTCATCGGCGACTCGGGCACCGGCAAATCCCACCTGCCCTCCGCCCTGGGAACCGAAGCGGCGATGAAGGGGCTTCAGAGTCCGCTACACCCTGGCCGCCAAGCTGGTGAACGAACTCGTCGAGGCCGCCGACGAGAAAGTGCCGGCCCAGACCCAGACGACCGGCACCCGGGCCACGAGCAGCGGCAGCACAGGGGCTGCCGACGCGGCGTTCCGTCAGAGGCAGCCTTCAGCCTGGTGGTTTCAACGGAGGAGTCACGGGGCTGACATGCGGACGATCTCGTAGGTGAAGGGGTACTCGTCGAGGTCCGCACCCAGTGCTGAGGTGTCGACGGGTTCGGTCAGCTTGATGGTGGCGTGGGACCTGCCGTTGCGGAGTTCGGTGTCGATGATGCCGCTCACCCGATCCTGCTCGAGTAGCCCGCGGACGGCTCCGGCAACGGAGTCCAGGACGAGGCCGGGTTTGTAGGTCTTTCCGACGGCGGTTGCGGGAAGGGCATCGATCATGTGGACAGCGCGGGGTGCGGCTGCGGGCTCGGGGACACGGGTCGCGATCCAAGCACGCAGCTCGTCCGGGCCTGCCGCTGTGCCGGGGCGTAGGACGAGATAGGCGACAGGCACTTCGCCGGCGTGCGGGTCCGGAGCACCGCGCGCGGCGCTCCGGCCAGTGGCCTTCGATGACGGCCTCGAGGACGAGGTCAGAGGGGGATGTTGCCGTGTTTGCGGGGAAGAGTGGGGAGGCGTTTGTTCTGGAGGGCGAGGAAGGCTTCGGCGACCGAGGTGCGGGTCTCGTGAGGGAGGATCACCTCGTCGATGTAGCCGCGTTCGGCGGAGACGTAGGGGTTGCAGAAGTCGCGGGTGTATTCGGCCAGGAGGCGGCCGCGTTCGGCTGCGGGGTCCGCGGCGGCTTTGACGGCGCGGTGGTGCAGGACGGTGACGGCGCTCTCGGCGCCCATGACGGCGATCTCGGCCGTCGGCCAGGCGAAGTTGATGTCGGTGCCCAGGTGTTTGGAACCCATGACGCCGTAGCCGCCACCGTAGGCCTTGCGGGTGACGACAGTGACCATGGGGACGGTGGCTTCGGCGTAGGCGTAGATGAGTTTGGCGCCGCGGCGGATGATGCCGCCGCGTTCCTGCTCCAGGCTCGGCAGGAAGCCGGGCACGTCCACGATGCTGAGGATGGGGACGTTGAAGGCGTCGCAGGTGCGGATGAAGCGGGCGGCCTTCTCGCTGGCGTCGATGTCGAGCGCGCCGGCCAGGTGCATGGGCTGGTTGGCGACCACGCCGACGCTGCGGCCGTCGATCCGCCCGAGCCCGCAGATCATGTTGGGAGCGAACAGCGGCTGGACCTCCAGCAGTTCGCCCTCGTCCAGGACGCTGTGGACGACCTTGAGCATGTCGTAGGGCTGGTTGCGGCTGTCGGGGATCAGCGTGTCGAGCGCCAGGTCCTCTTCGGTGAACTCGCGGGGCTCGGTGGCGGCGTACACGGGCGGCTCGTCCATGTTGTTGGACGGCAGATGACTCAGGAGCAGCCGCACGTACTCGAAGGCGCTCTTCTCGTCGGAGGCCAGGTGGTGTGCGACTCCGGAGACCGTGGAGTGACCGTACCCGCCGCCCAGTTCCTCGCGGTCCACCTCGTGCCCGGTCACGGTCTTGAGGACCTCGGGGCCGGTGACGAACATGTGCGAGGTGCCGTCGACCATGATGATGAAGTCGGTGATCGCCGGAGCGTACACGGCGCCACCTGCGCAGGGCCCGGCCATGAGGGAGATCTGCGGGATCACCCCGGACGCCCGGACGTGCCGCTTGACCAGTTCGGCGTAGTAGGCCAGGGAGACCACGCCCTCCTGGATGCGGGCGCCGCCGGAGTCGTTGATGCTGATGATCGGACATCCCGTGCTCAGAGCCAGGTCCATCACCTTGACGACCTTCTCGCCGTAGACCTCGCCCAGCGAGCCGCCGAAGACCGTGAAGTCCTGGGAGAACACGCAGACCCGCCGACCGTCGATGGTGCCGTAACCGGTGATCACCCCGTCCCCGAAGGGACGATCCTCGGTCAGGCCCAGAGCCGGGCTGCGGTGCCGGGCCAGCGCATCCAGCTCCCGGAAAGACCCCGGATCAAGCAGCGCGTCGATCCGCTCACGGGCCGTCAGCTTGCCCTTCTCCCGCTGACGCTCGACGGCACGCCGATCCTGTGGCTCGGCGAGACGGGCCCTGCGGCGCCGCAACTCCTCAAGCTTCTCCGCCGTCGCTCCTGCAAGATCTCCAGACATTTCTCTCCCACCATCAGCCGACCCGTTGGAGCGTAACGCCGATCACTACCTGAACGTCTGTAATCTTGCGATAGATACCTCGCCACGAATTTTTCCCTGCCTGCCGACGCCAGCGAAACCTCGAAGGGGCCGCGCCGCAGGCGGGCGAGAGGGCCGGGCGGAACTACGGGCGCCGAGACCCTGCGCTGCTGTCGGGCCGACCCAGGTCACGTGGGTGCGGTTTGGGGAGCCCGACGCCTCCGACCAGCCGCCATATCCCCAGCACACCACCACCGAGGGGTCTCCGCCATGCTCCCGTCAGGGATATCGCGACGGCCCATAGGATCAACGGCCATGCATACCGGTCGCTGGAACCAGACCCTGACCTTCCTCCGGGAAGCGACCGTCAAGGATGTGCTCCTGCCGGGTTTTGTCCATCGCGATGGTCCGGTCCCCATCATCCGCTGGTGGTTCTGGACCGTCTATCTCGCCTCCGACCTCGGGTATCTGAAGGTGAAGATGAGTGACGATCACGGCAGCCTGCTGCTCAGCGTGATGCCCGAGCTTGAACTGGACCCCGAGCTCTTCGAGGAGGAAGATGACGAGGTGATGCTCATCAGCGGCGATGCGCCGCTGCTCGGCAGCACCCTCCAGCCGTCCCGGTGCACCTCCTTCCGGTACTGGACGAATAGCGAATCCGACCTCGAGGCCGGCCGCATCCGCTGCCTTGAGCTTGTCTTCAGCGGGGAGAACCGCCTCGTCCTGGACGCCATGCGCATCGACGGCATCCGACTCGGCACCGCAGACGTGGCCGACCGCTGGCTCTCCTGCGGGTTCGGATCCACGCCCGGCGATCCCCCAGCCGAGCACCGCTGGGACCGATGAACGATGTAGCTCGTCACTGGTCAGCCCGTCGGCGGCCAGTGGCCCGTGACCGGAACAGCCTCATCCTCTCCCGACGGCCACGGAGGCATCGTGACACCGACGATCTCCAGCGCTTCCTTCCCGATAGCACGGAACTGAAAAGAGACGCCCGTCGGGATGGTGAGCGACAAGCCCGGCTCGAGCTCCGTCACGGATCCTGCGCCCTGAGAATCCCGCCAAATCTCGCCTCTGCCCGCCACCACGAACCAGACCTCTTCGACAGAACGATGCTGCACCGCCCGGGCCACTGTGCCGGCCGGCAATCGGAAATGCGCCATGCTCCCGCGACTGGCGCGACACAGGAGCCGGACTTCGGATCCGTCCGGAGCGATGTCGTCGATATCCTCAGCAACGCGTTTCTCGCAGGGATCCGAAAACTCATCCATGGTGCCATGGTCGGTAGTGATACCGGTCTTGTCTGCGAGCGATGATGGCCTGCTGCGGCCAGCAAGAGCCATCGCATCCGGGCGGCCGGGAACTGGGTGCCTGCCTGCCCACCCCAATATCGCCATGGATGCGCCTGTCAGGGCAGCAACGAAGGTTCTCCAAACCGCCGACGGGCCTGGATGTGGTAGTCGACAACGCCGGGCTGCTCACCTCAGCGCGAAGGCCAATGAAGGGAGAGGGCCTGGACCGAAGTTGCGCTCGTGCTCCTGCCGATCGCGGACTCGACGCCCGCCTCAGTGATCTCGGCTTTCGCCGACATGACCGCGAGGTGGGTCTCAGGGGACGGGGCGGGGCCGTCGCCGACCGCGGTCAGGGCGCCGTCGAGCGCCACGAGGCGATGCGCGGCTTGTGCCGCATGAAACCGGGCCGACGCTACACGAGGATGCCGTCGGCCTTCGGGGAGGCGACGCCGCAGGGGCGGTCGGCGAACACGCGCTCGTCGGGGACGAACACCGCTTCGAACCAACCGGCCCCGAACACCGGACCACCGCGGAAGCACGGTCCTCCGCCGGCATCGTCCCCGCCTGACAGCGCCTGCGGAGAGATCAACAGGCAACCGAGGATGCAGGACCGAAGCAGCCGTGCTCGGCAGCGAGCGCCCGGACCTCTTCAGCCGGACGTGCGCTAGGGGCTGTTTCAAAGTCAACTGCCCTACTGCGCGGCGCCCAGGCACGCACCTCGCGAGGTTGTCGTCGGTCGCCGACCCAACCAGGTCGACTCCCTCCTCCGCCCCCACGAGGCACGCACCTGGACGCCGCTCGCCACGGGCGCCAACTTTGAAACAGCCCCTAGTGCGCTGCGTCGTATCGCTCAACGACGCTCGCGGGGATACGGCCCCTTTCGTTCACCTTGATGCCCTGGCCGCGGGCCCACGATCGGATGTCCGTGCTTCTCTCTCGGTTGCTGTGCGAACGAGCGGGCTTGGACGCCTTTGATCCCGACCGCGGAGCCCGGCGTGCGTGTTCGACGAAGTCAGCCAGCCGCTCACGCAGAATCCCGGCGTTCTCGTTGCTCAGATCGATTTCGTAGTTCGTTCCGTCGAGCGAGAAGGCCACGGTCTCGTCCGCCACTTCTCCATCGAGGTCATCCACCAACGTGACGATCGTCTCGCGTGCCATAGCTCTCCCCAGTAGACGCACATCATGGATTTTTATTGCTGATAATACCGCTCATTCGAAGCCAAGAATATGACGAAGCAAGGCAGGAGCAATCCCCACTTCGTGGGACCGCCGGCACTCTGTGGAGCGCCGACTCAGGCGGGGTGGATGGAGACTGAAGTGCGCCATTCAGGGGGTGAGATCCCACCGCTTGATGGCCGCCTTAATCTCACGGGCGATGGTTCGGTGCCCTGGGTTCGGCCACGTGCGGCCCGCCATCGGAGTCCGCGCCTTTGTCGCACGGCCGTGTCGGATCCGGGGGCGCAGGTTGGGGCCGGGCCGGTCCGGGCGGGACTGTCCCGGCCGGGCCGGACGCTTCCGCCGCAGGTGGGCGGGCCGGTGTGCTGGTGCCGTGAGCGGCCGCCGACCATACGGCGGCCCCCTGCGGAAGGACCCTCCATGAAGACGAACGTGAAGGTGCTCGTGCCCGTCCTGGCGGCCGGGCTCGCGGCGGGAGCGGTGGCCGTCCCGGCGGCCGCGTCGCCGGCCGGCCGGACCGTGACGTACACGAGCGAGATGCGGCTGTACTCGCCGAACGGGCGGCCCCTGAACACCGTCTACGGCAACTGCGGCAAGTCGTGGCTGACGATCCGCGACGTCGGCGTCCGCAAGTACCAGGTGAAGACCGGCTTCCAGCTCTCCGGCGGCCGCAAGGCCATCTCCTACGCGTGGACCGCGCGGATCACCGGGCCCGGCCACAAGCGCAACCAGTTCTGGGGCGGTGGCCTGCGGGCGCGCGCGAAGTGGGAGGGCCAGCACACCCACACTGTGCGGGCGGGCAGGTTCCGGGCGTCCGTCGTGGCGGGCTCGCACGCCGTCCTGACGAACCGGCAGATCTGCGCGTCCGGCCTGCCGTTCAGCATCGCGTCGATCAGGTGACGAGCGCGCGGACGGTCGTGACGGCGATCGCCCGCGCGTAGCGGACGGCCCCCGGCGAGACGACGACGCACCGGTGATCCGGGGTGACCTGGAGGCAGAAGTGGACGTCGTCATAGACCTGGTGCAGGGTGATGAGCCCGCCGAACGTCACCTGGTCGGGGCAGTATCCGGGGGCCGCCCGCTCGAGGCCGTCGCAGGCGACGTACCGGATCCACTCATACCGGCTGTCGGCGACCTGCTCGTAGGGGTCGGCGTGCTTGCTGACGGGGGCGCCGGCGTCCGCGGTGACGTCACCGTGGTCGTCGGCCACCACCTGGTACACCGACTCGTTCAGCCTCCGGACGCGTTCCCGGTCGGCTTTATCGGGTGCCTGCAGCACCCACACCACCTTCGGGCGGGGAATGCGCGCCTTCGCCGCAGCCCTGGTGATCTGCCGTTCGGCGGCGCGGGCGCCCTTCAGGTCCGCGCCGCACGCCGGACGGTCGCCGTCCCGCCCCCAGAACTGCAGGACCACGACCTTCGGACGGCTGATCAGCACGATGTCGTGCACCGTCCCGGGGACTTTCGGACCGCCTTTCAGGAAGTCGCACAGGTCGGCGCCGGGCCGTACGGCCGGGAGCACCTTCGCCGTCCGCGACTCGTGCACGAAGTAGGCGAGCGCGTTGCTCGTCTCGACGCCCACGGAATCGCCGATGTAGACGACGTGCGGCGCGTCGTCCGGTCCTTCCGGAACCCGCCGGAGCTGCCGAGCCGTCGGCGGTACGGCCTTCTCCACTGCCGTCACCTGCGGCGGCGCAGCAGGGGCGCTCGCGGGCGCGGACCGGGTGGGCGGCACCCGGTCGTTCTCCGCCCGCGCCGGTTCCCCTGCCGTCGACTTCAGGAACGCCACCCCGAGGATCCCCGCGGCCGTGCCCACGGCCGTCGCCGCCGCCAGCGCCACGAGAACACCCCGCCGCGGTCGTCCCAGAATGACCGGAACGTACACCGGCGGCGGGCTCTCCGCGGCGGGCCCTTCCCTCCGTGCCGGGACCTCCGCCGACGGCGCGACGGCCAGCGCCCGCCGCACGTCCAGCCATGCCTCCACCTCGGCGTCCGTCCCCCCGCAGGCCCGGACGAACACCGCGACGAGGTCCGCCGAAGGCAGCCTGTCCCGTCCGAGCGCGTTCGTGATCGTCGTCCGCGGCAGCACTTCCCCGCTCTGCGCCGCCCGCCGCTCCAGCGTCCGGAAACTGACCCCCGTCCAGTTCTTCAGCCGGTTCAGCGCCGCGACGTACCCGGCCGCTCCCGCGCTCCCGTCCGGCCCGGGCCTTTCCCCGGCCACCTCGGCCATCCGCCGACCCTGCCTTCTCACTCGGAGATGTGCACGCCCTCGACAGCCGAACATTCTGGCACTTCTCACCACGCCGCACAGCGCTCCACCACAAACCGGACGAGCTGAGGTCGGGAGACCAACCGGGCGAGCGCACGTCGTCCGCCCGCTCCATGTGGGCGGGTTGACCGCATTCCCCCAACCGCTTGGGAACCGTACCCCGCAACCAAAACCACCAGGTGGCAAGGCCTGCTCCGCAGCGGCCCCTTTCACAGCGTTGATGCGGCGGAAGGAGGTGCCGAGGCGGCCGCTCGGAAAGCCGGGGAGGGTCAGCGGCGGATGAGGCCCTGGGTGATGGCGGTGGCGACGGCTGAGGTGCGGGAGTCGGTGTCGAGCTTGGCGTAGATGTGGGCGAGGTGGGACTTGACGGTGGCCTGGCTGAGGTAGAGGCGTCCGCTGATGGCGGCGTTGGACAGGCCGTCGGCGACCAGTTGCAGGATCTCGGTCTCGCGGGGCGTCAGGGTGGTGGCGGGCGCGCGCATGCGGTCCATCAGGCGCAGCGCGACGGCGGGGGCGAGGGCCGATCTGCCGGACGCCGCGGTGCGGACGGCGGCGGCCAGTTCCTCGGGCGGGGCGTCCTTGAGGAGGTAGCCGGACGCGCCGGCCTCGATGGCGGCGAGGATGTCGACGTCGGTGTCGTAGGTCGTCAGGATCAGGACGCGCGGTGCTCCGTCGCGACCGGTGATCGCGGCCGTGGCCCGGGCGCCGACCATCTGCCCGGCGAACCGGAGGTCCATCAGGACCACGTCGACGGCGCATAGGGGGTCGGCGGCCAGGGTGACGGCCTCGTCGGCGGTGGCGACGTCGGCGACGATGGTGAAGCCGGGTTCGGTCTCGAGCACGGCGCGCAGTCCCGCCCGGACGACCGGATGGTCATCGGCGATCAGCAGCCGGACCGAAGAGGTGCTCATGCGCCGGTTCCTTCCCGTGCGGGCAGCGGCAGGGTGACGGCCAGAGCGGTGCCCTGCCCGGGTGCGGTCTCCAGGGTGAGGGTGCCGTGCAGGGCACTGGCCCGGGCGCGGATGGCGTCCAGTCCGAATCCGGACTCGCCCCCGGGTTCGGTGGGGGCGGCGGGATCGAAGCCGTGCCCGTCATCGACGACGTCGAGGGCGATCTCGCTGTCCATGTAGCTCAGGGTCATCTCGACGTGGGTCGCGTCCGCGTGCTGGACGGTGTTGGCCAGCGCGGACTGGGCTATGCGCAGCAGCGCGACCTCGTGCGGGGTGGGCAGGTCGGTGGGGGTGCCGGAGATCCGGCAGCGGACCGTCAGCGGAGCGACCTGAGCGGTCGTCGCGCACAGCCGCTCCAGCGCGGCGGGCAGGCTCCCTGCCTCGAGTCCGGGCGGGCTGAGGGCGCGGACGAACCTCCTGGCCTCGGCGAGGTTGTCGACGGCGGTCTGCCGGGCGTGGCGGACGTGCTTCAGCGCTCCGTCGTCCCGGCCGGACGACTGGGCGCGTTCGGCGGCCTGGAGGAGCAGCTGGATGGAGGACAGGCCCTGGGCGAGGGTGTCGTGGATCTCTCGGGCGAGCCGTTCGCGCTCGGCCAGGACGCCGGCGGCGCGCTCGGCCGCCGCCAGCTCTCCGCGGGTCTCGGTCAGCTCCTCGATGAGCCTTCGCCGCTGCTCGCTCTCCCGGTAGAGGGCCTGGTAACCCAGGGTCACCGCGACGGCGACGGCGGCGCCCAGGATCGGGCCGAGGACGATACCGGGATTGATGCTGTGGGTGTGCCGGCCGAACGCGGCGATCGCCAGCACGGTGGTGGCCGCGACCGAGGCCAGGGCCCAGCGACGCGGCAGCAGATGCAGCTGGACGAAGAACAGGGGAAAGGCCAGCCAGATGCCGTCCGGGGTGAGGGCGAGCAGCACCAGCCAGGAGGCCATGACGGCCGCCAGCCACCAGAGGGCGGCTTTCGCCCGGGTCCCGACGGGCCGCAGCAGGGGTCCGGTGCCGTAGACCACCGCGAGCCAGCAGGCAGCCGTCACCACGGCGCGGGCGTTCGCGGCTCCGTCCGCCACGGCCCGCACCGCTGCCAGGGCCAGGAGGCCGCCGAACAACAGGTGCAGGCAGACACGCAGGACCCGCAACGCGGGCGTCAGGGAAGGATCGTTCACTGCTCTCTCATCGGCCGCCGTACATCGTCTGCTTCGTGCTCCTGCCCAGCTCAGGATATGCGGACGGGCGGGCGGCGACATCGATCAAAAGGTGGAGACGAAGGTGAAACTTCGGGCTGCGATCCTTCGGTCCCGAGCCTGATGCCACGGCCGCGACGGAAGACGAGGGTGGAGACCTGGTTCCGGGAGACCTGGAACCGATCCGCACTGAGAGAGGCAGGGCCGTGTTCGTCGCCTGGAGAGATCTCCGATTCGCCAAGGGCCGCTTCGCCCTCATGGGCACCGTGATCATGATGATCACGGTGCTGGTGGGGCTGCTGTCCGGGCTCACGGCCGGGCTGGGCAGGGAGAACACCTCCGCCATCACCGGACTTCCCGCCGACCATCTGGCCTTCTCCGCGGACGGCCGAGGCATCTCCTTCACCGACTCCCGCATCGACCGGGGCACCTGGACGAAGTGGGCCCGGGTGCCCGGCGTGACGTCCGCCCGGCCCCTGGGCATCGCGATGACCAAGGCTCAGGCCGGATCCGCCACCGCCGCACTGTCCGCGTTCGGCGTCCAGAGGGGATCCGGCCTCGGCCCCGCCTCCGGCGATCTCGGCAAGGGCACCGTGATCATGTCAACGAAGGCGGCCGACGCTCTGAAAGTGAAGGCCGGTGACGCGCTCACGCTGAACGGGCACAAGGTCACCGTCGCGGCCGTCAGGGGTGCCGCGATGTACAGCCACACCCCCGTGGTGTGGACCTCCCTCGACGACTGGCAGCGGCTCGGTGCCTCGCCGGAAGACGGCGAGCAGGCCACCGTCGTGGCCCTGTCGACGACCTCCGCGGCCGATCTTCCGGCGGCTGACCGCACACTGAACACCAGGACCGTCAGCAGTGGCGACGCGGTGAGGGCGATCGGTTCCTTCACCGCGGAGAACGGATCCCTGCAGCTGATGCGCGGCTTCCTGTTCGCGATCTCAGCCCTGGTCATCGGCGCGTTCTTCACGGTGTGGACCATCCAGCGCAGTGGCGACGTCGCCGTCCTCAAGGCGCTCGGCGCCTCCACCGGCTATCTGCTCAGGGACGCTCTCGGCCAGGCCCTGATCCTTCTCGTGCTCGGCACCGGTACCGGCGCCCTGATCGCCGCCTGCCTCGGCGCCGCCGTCAGCGGCGGCGCGATCCCGTTCGTCCTGGACGCGGGAACCGTTCTCGTCCCGATGGCCGTCATGATCGCCCTCGGCGCGCTCGGGGCCGCCCTGTCCGTCCGCCGCATCACCTCCGTCGACCCGCTCACCGCCCTGGGAAGTGCCCGATGACCTCCACCGGACTGGACCTGACCGGCATCACCCTCACCTACCCCGACGGCGCCGGCCGTCTGACCGCCCTCGACGGGGTGGGCCTGGCCGTCCCCGCCGGCACGATCACCGCGGTCGTCGGCCCTTCCGGATCCGGCAAGTCCAGCCTCCTCGCGGTCGCCGCCACCCTCATCACCCCCGACAGCGGACGTGTGGTCATCGCCGGCACCGACACCCACGGTCTCAGCCGCGGCGACCTGACCGCCCTCCGCCGCACCACCATCGGCATCGTCTTCCAGCAGCCCAACCTGCTGCCCTCCCTCACCGCGGCAGAACAGCTCCAGGTCATGGCCCACCTCGACGGCCGCAGCCCGGCCAGGGCCCGCGCCCGTGCCCTGGAGACCCTCGACGCGGTCGGCCTCGCCGACCAGGCCCACCGCCGCCCCCACCAGCTCTCCGGCGGCCAGCGCCAGCGCGTCACCATCGCCCGCGCCCTCATGAACGACCCCGCCGTCCTTCTGGTGGACGAGCCCACCAGCGCCCTCGACCACGACCGCGGCGCCGCCGTCCTCGACCTCATCGCCACCCTCACCCGCCAGAAGGCCACCGCGACCGTCCTGGTCACCCACGACCGCGCCCTCCTCACCACGGTCGACACGATCACCGAGGTCCGCGACGGCCGTCTCACCACCCCTGCCCGGCGATCCGAAGGCTGAGCGGCCGCCAGCCGAGATCCTCGGGCAGGGTGACCGAGCAGGAGCTCCTCGTCGAAGGCGGGACACCGGCCGTCCAGGTCCAGCCGGTGATGGCGGGGGCGTCCTCGCCGTGTTCGCGGGTGTGGCGCAGTCGCAGGCGTTCGTCGGCGATGCGCTGGAGCAGGTGGCCGGCGCGGACGGCGAGGCCGGGGACGGGGGCTGTGGCAGCGGTTCTTAGGCGGCCAGGATTCCGCACTGGACTCGGAGATCATCATTCGGGTGTCGACGGGCAGAAGCGGTCGCATCTGCCCGGCCCGATCCTCCGCCCCGAACCTTGTGTCCGGTGCGTGCGCCGGCCTTTCCGCGACTCGGGACTGAGTAAGGGGGTACTCGTGTGGGCGGCTGCGGTTCAGGGGAGGCTGTGGCTGTCAGAGCGGGTTCGGGGAACCAGGCGATTCGGGGCAGATGATGGACGAGGTAGCGGCATCCGGACGGGCGAACACGGAGCCGCGGCCGGGCGCTGACGCTCATGCCGCCAAAGCCAGGACGGCCTACGAGGCGTCGCGCTTCGAGGAGTCGCTGGCCGAGGTCGGCAGGGTGATCGCCACGATCACCTCGGACGGGCCGGACGCCGCCGCCTCCTATCTCCATCCCTACGCCGACACGTGGCTGGCAGCCGCCACGGCCGCCCACCCGCACGACATCCCGCACCAGCTGGCGGCCGGCCGGAACGCCTGGGAGGTCTACCGGTTCCTGTCGCAGTCGCCGGGCCTGACCGGCGCGCAGCGGGCCCGCCTGGCGATCGGGGTCCAGTACACCGCCGGGTATCTGGCATTCGGATCCCCGACCTCCGACCTGGCCGTCGCCGCGTTCACGCTGGCGCGGGCCCTGTATGAGGGGCTGACCGACGGCGACCACCGACTGGACGTCGCCGCCTCGTGGAGCAGCCAGGCCATGCACCACCACCTGATCTCCTTTCATCCCGCGCAGCCCGATCCGGCGGCCGAGCAGGCCAGGCAGCGCGCGGCGGCGGCCCAGGCGGCGGTGATCCTTGATCCGATCGCCGAGAGCCTGCCCGATCCCGCGATCGGCCCGCCCGAACTGCAGCGGATGGCCGACCTCTTCTCCTGGCTGATCGGCCTGCTCACCTTCGGCGGCGCCGACTCGGCCCCCAGCGTCCAGGCCGTCGTCCACGCCAAGCTCGTCTACGCGGCGATGACCGACCGCGATCACCGAATCGACGTGGCGTCCTGCCTGACGAGCCTGTCGCTGCGGCATCACGAGACGTCGTTCCACCCCGTCTGCCCCGACCCCGCAGCCGAACAGGCGCGGCAGCGCGCGGCCGCCGCAGAGGCCGCCGACCTGGTCTTCCCCATCGCCGAGGCCGCTCCCATGCCCGGCCTCGCGGCAGCCGACGTGCTGCGGGTCGCCGGGCTCCTGGACCGGCTGATCGGGCTGCTGACGTTCGGCGGCCCCGAGTCCGCGCCCAGCGTCCGGGCGACCGAACTCGCCGGGCAGGCCTATGCCGCGCTGGTCGACCGCGACCACCGGATCGACATCGCCTCGTCCCTGACGGGCCTGTCGCTGCGGCATCACGAGACCTCCTTCCAGCCTGCCTGCCCCGACCCCGCAGCCGAACAGGCACACCAGCGCGCGGCCGCCGCAGAGGCCGCCTCCCTGGTCTTCGCCATCGCCGATCCACCGGCGGAGAGCCTGCTCAGCGGCGCGGACCTCGGCCGAGCGGCCGGAATCCTCGACCGTCTGGCCGGTCTGGTCGCCTTCGGCGCGTCCGGCGCTGACCTTCCCGGGGTCGAGGCGCTCGCCCAGCGGGCCGCCGACCTGCGCGACCGGATCCGCGAGCTCCTCGCCGGAATCGCCGGGGCCGTCGCGGCGGCGGAGGCGGCGGTCGTCCGGGACGAGGAGCAGGCCGGGATCCGTCCGGCCGGATCCGCGGATCCCGTCGACTACGAGCGGCTCGCCGAGTTCACGCCCAACCCGTTCTGGGGCCCTCCGCACCTGGTCACCGCACTGTCCGAGCTGGCCTTCGCCTACCAGCACGCCGGGCGGACCGCGGAGGCCGTCGCGGCGATGGGACGCCGGGCGCTGGCCTACCGGCGGCTGGCCGGAGCCGACCCCGCCGCCCACCGGCCCGGCCTCGCCCAGGCCCTGGTCGGCCAGAGCCGGTTCCTGCAGGTCGCGGGGGCCCTCGCCGAAGCGGTCCCGCCCGGCGAGGAAGCCGTGATCGTGCAGGAGGAACTGGCCGGGATCCGCCCCGCCGGCGGCCACGACCCGGTGAACTACTCCCATCTGGCGGGGGCCGTCCCGAACGGCTACTGGGCAGCCCCGCACCTCCTCGACGGCCTGGCCAACCTCGCCCACGCCTACCGGCGGGCGGGCCTGCCACTCGACGGATTGGCGATCATGGGCAACCGGGCCGGAGCCTACGAGCGGCTCGCCATCGACGATCTCGCCCTGCACGAGGCGGGCCTGACGGCCGCCCGCGAGGACGAGAACGTGTTCTGGCGCACCGCGGGCATGCCACCGGAGCCCTCCGCCGGCGTGCCCGACCCCGAGCCGCCGGCCCATCTGTCGACCGGCCCGGTGGCCGCGCTGTCGCGCAACTCCAACCAGCTCGACATCTTCGCCGTCGCCGAGGACGGCGGCGTGTGGAGTGCCTGGTGGAACGGCGAGCCCTGGCGCGACTGGTTCCGGATCGGCGCCCGCGCGTTCGGCCCGCGGACGCCGATCGCCACGCTGTCCCGCAACTCCGACCAGATGGACGTGTTCGCCGTCGGCCTGGACGGCGGCGTCTACAGCGCCTGGTGGAACGGCAACCCCTGGCGCGACTGGTTCCGCGTCGGCACCCGGACGTTCACCCAGAACACCCCTATCTCCGCCCTTTCCCGCAACGACGACCAGATGGACCTGTTCGCCGTCGGCGAGGACGGCGGCGTCTACAGCGCCTGGTGGAACGGCGACTGGCACGACTGGTTCCGGATCGGCACCGCGGTCTTCGCTCAGGGCACCCCCATCGCCGTCCTGTCCCGCAACCCCGACCAGATGGACCTGTTCGCCGTCGGCCTGGACGGCAGGGTGTGGAGTGCCTGGTGGAACGGCGTATGGCACGACTGGTTCCCCATCGGCGACCGGACGTTCGCCCAGGGCACCCCGATCGCCGCCCTGTCCCGCAACCCCGACCAGATGGACCTGTTCGCCGTCGGCCTCGACGGCGGCATGTGGAGCGCCTGGTGGAACGGCAACCCCTGGCGCGACTGGTTCCGGATCGGCACCGCGGTCTTCGCCCAGGGCACCCCCATCGCCGCCCTGTCGCGCAACCCCGACCAGATGGACGTCTTCGCCGTCGGCCTCGACGGCGGCGTATGGAGCGCCTGGTGGAACGGCAACCCCTGGCGGGAATGGTTCCGGCTGGGCGGCGGCGAGTTCGGGCAGGGCACGCCGATCGCGGCCCTGGCCCGCGACGCCGACCACATGGACCTGTTCGCGGTGGGCCGCGACGGCCGGGTCTTCACGGCGACCTGGAACGGCAACCCGTGGCGCGGCTGGTTCCCGATCTCCATCGTCCGGCCGCGGCCCTTCTACATCGTCGGCCACAACCCCAACAGCCTGGCCGAGGCCCGTGCCGATCTGGAGGCCGGCGCCAACGCGCTGGAACCCGACGTGCAGACCTACCGGTCCAGCCCGCTGCTGTGCGTCAGCCACGGTCCCGGCGGCGGCGACGCCCCCACGCTGGAGGAGTACCTCACCGGCCTGCACTCCCTGGCCGTGGAGTTCCCCCAGCTCGCCCTCATCGTGTTCGACTGCAAGGAGCCGGTGACCTCGCCCGAGCACGGCCTGGAGCTGCTGACGGCGATCCGCGAGCACCTCACCTACGACAACGACCTCAACGTGATCATCTCCATCGCCTCCCGCGACGACCACCAGGACGCCTTCTTCGACCACATCGTCGACCGGCTCGGCCCCCGCGAGGGACTGATGATCGACTACGAGAACGATCCGGGCTCGGTGTCGAACTACTTCACCGGCCGCGGCGTCGTCAACCAGGGCTACGGCAACGGCATCTCCTTCTTCAACCGGCTGATCGGCCCCTACTACCGCTACACGCTGGAGGCCGCCTGCGCCCTCCGCGCCCAGGCCGGCCGCCCCAGATTCATCTATGTGTGGACGACCAACACCGACAACGCGATGCGCGAGTACATCCGGATCGGCGTCGACGGCATCATCACCGACGACCTCGCCGACCTCCGCGGCATCATCGGCGAGCCCGAGGCGGCGTCCCTGGTCCGCCTCGCCACCCGAGCCGACAACCCCTTCCAGCCGGCCAACCGCGCCTACGGCCTGACCGTCCACACCACGAACAAGTGGATGGCCGGCACCGACGCCAACGTCACCTTCACCCTGACCGGCGCCCTCGGCACCGTGAGCAAGACCATCAACACCGACCTCATCAAGCGGATGGAGAGCGACCGCTGGAACCACGTCACCATCCCCAGCAACGACCTCGGCCCGCTCACCTCCGTCAGCGTCCGCCGCGACGACTCCGGCAACGCCCCCGACTGGCACCTCGGCCGCATCACCGTGGCCAGCGCCCGCTATGGCACCCACGCCGAAGCCGTCTTCGACCGCTGGATCGACACGACCGACCTCTACACCGTCAACCTGTGAGAACGCCCCCGCCAGAGCGCGGCGGGCAGCGCCCGGTAAGCCTCGGCGAACTCGCCGACGGCCGGGGCGCGGTGATGGCCTCGTCCTGGTCCCCGGCGCGGGCCGATCATCGCGGCCAGGACCGTGCGGGCCGCGCCGACGCCCTCGGGGTCGCCGACCCACGCCAGAGCCGTCGCGGTGTCAGCTCTCCAGCGCAGGGCTGGGAGCTACAATCCGAGGTCGCGGCCGATGAGTTCCTTCATGATTTCGGAGGAGCCGGCCCAGATTCGGGTGACGCGGGCGTCGGTCCAGGCCTGGGCGGCTCGGTATTCGGTCATGTAGCCGTAGCCGCCGTGGAGCTGGACGCAGTGGTCGAGGACGTGGTTCTGGACTTCGGCCGACCAGTACTTGGCCTTGGCGGCGTCGATGGGGGTCATCTCGCCCTCGGTGTGGGCCTCGACGCAGCGGTCGACGTAGGCCTGGGCGACCTCGATGCGGGTGAAGAGGTCGGCGAGCAGGAACTTGTTGTGCTGGAACGAGCCGATCGAGCTGCCGAAGGCCTTGCGGTCCTTGACGTACTGCAGGGTCTCGTGGAGGACCTGGGTGGCGTGGGCGAGGTTGGTGATCGCGGCGCCGATGCGCTCCTGCGGGAGCAGCTTCATCATCGAGATGAAGCCCATGCCCTCCTCGCCGATGAGGTTCTCGGCCGGGACGCGGACGTCGCTGAAGAACAGTTCGGCGGTGTCGGACTCGTGCTGGCCGATCTTGTCGAGCTTGCGGCCGCGCTCGAAGCCCGGCATTCCGGCCTCGACGGCGAACAGGGAGATGCCCTTGGCGCCCTTCTCGGGGTCGGTGCGGGCGGCGACGATCACCAGGTCGGCGGAGTAGCCGTTGGTGATGAAGGTCTTGCTGCCGTTGATGATCCAGTCGGTGCCGTCCTTGACGGCCGTGGTGCGCAGCGCGGCGAGGTCGGATCCGCCGGACGGCTCGGTCATGCCGATGGCCGTCCAGAGCTCGCCGGTGCAGAACTTCGGCAGCCAGCGCTGCCGCTGCTCCTCGGTCGTGAGGTGCACGAGGTAGGGGGCGACGATGTCGGCGTGGATGCCCAGGCAGGAGGCGAAGCCCATGCTGACCTTGGCGAACTCCTCGTTGACGACCGCGTTGAAGCGGAAGTCCTCGGCGCCGGAGCCGCCGTACTGCTCGGGGACCTCCAGGCCGAGGAACCCGAGCTTGCCGGCCTCGAGCCAGACCTCGCGGTCGACGCCCCGCTGCTCGACGAACTTCGGGTAGCCGGGGATCAGCGTCCGCTCGGCGAAGGCCCGCACGGTGTCGCGGAATGTCTCGTGGTCCTCGTTGTACAGCGTCCGTCGCACGTCGCGCCTCCTCAGGGTTCACAGCGCCCGGCTCATTAAGCGCACGCTTAATCTACCGGATCGATTCCGGACTTTTCACCACAGGGGCCCCTTGCGAGAGCGAAGCGGGCAGATTACCGTTCGTTCGAACGAACGAAGGAGTGGGACATGGAGATCCGTGGTGCGACGGTTCTGCTGACCGGTGCCAACGGCGGGCTGGGGCTGGCGATCGGGCGGGCGTTGAAGGCCGAGGGCGCGGAGCTCGTGGTCACGGGGCGGCGTGAGGACGCCCTGAAGCCCGTCGCGGACGAGCTCGGCGCCCGCATGGTCCTGGCCGATCTCGCCGACCGCGAGCAGGTCGCCGCCCTGGCCGAGCGGGCCGGGGCGATCGACGTCCTCGTCGCGAACGCCGCGCTGCCCTCCAGCGGAGAGCTGCTGGAGTACAGCCCTGAGCAGGTCGACCGGGCGCTGGACGTCAACCTTCGTGCTCCGATCATGCTGGCCAGGCAGCTCGCCCCGGCGATGGTCGCGGCGGGCCGGGGCCATCTGGTCATGGTCGGCTCGATCTCGGGGAAGACCGCGACCGCGGCGTCGTCGCTGTACAACGCCACCAAGTACGGGCTGCGCGGCTTCACCCTCGGCTTCCGGCAGGACCTGCACGGCACCGGGGTGGGCGTCTCCCTCATCCAGCCGGGGTTCGTCCGCGACGCCGGCATGTTCCACGACACCGGCGCCAAGACTCCCGGCGGGGCCAGGACGTCGACGCCCCGCCAGGTCGCGAGGGGTGTGCTGTCCGCGATCCGCAGGAACCGGGCGGAGGTCAACATCGCCCCCTTCGAGATCAGGGCGCTGAGCGCGATCGGCGGCCAGTTCCCCGGCTTCTCCGAGCGCGTCCAGCGCCTGGTCGTCCGGCCCGGCGACCCCGACATGAAGCGGTTCCTCGACGCTCAGAAAACCAAGCGTTAGGCCTTGGGACGGCGGCGGCGCCAGTTGACGTAGCCGGAGACCCCGCCGAACAGGAGCAGGAAGGCGCCCATCGCGATGGTCGCGAAGCCCGCGATGCCCAGGCCCGCGGGCTGGTCGGCGATGTCGGGCTGGACGGCGGCCACGGGGGTGCCGGCGTCGCCGTTCACGTCGATCTCCGGCTGGTCGACCTCGTCGAGGGTCGGCAGGGCGGTCGTGCCGGGGGTGACGCCGGGCGCGGGCGGGGTGGTGGCCGTCGCCGGCTTCTTGCCCGGCTTCTGCTGGCCGTCGCCGTTCTTGGTCTTGTCCGTGGTGCCGCCGCCGTTGGCGTTGTCGCCGCCGTTGCCGTTCTGCTGCGGCTGGGGCGGCGGGTTCTGCTGCGGCGCGGGCTGCGGGGGCGGCGGCGGGGCCTGGCCGGGGCAGGTGCCCTCGAGGTCGATGTACTTCACCAGCAGGAGGGTGAGGACGCCGCCGTCCACCTCGGCCTTGGCGGCCGTGAGCTTCGCGCCGCGCTCGGACGCCACATAGGCGTTGGTCGCGTCGGCGAAACCGGTGACGGTCTGCTCGCCGCCCGGGTCGAAGGTGACCTTCAGCGAGGTCAGCTTGACGCGCGGGTGGTTGTGCACCCCGAAGTGCCAGCCGTCCTTGTCGCCGGGGACCCCCGGGCAGGTGGCGGTGCCGCCCGCCGCGGTGACGGGGACGCCGGTGCGCAGCCGCAGGTCCTTGTCCGCGGCGTGCGCCGTCCCCGGTGTCATCACTGCCGCCGCGACAGCGACGGCGGTGACTCCCAGGCCGTACGGCCGTCGTCTCATGGGCGCGCCTCCCGAAATCCACAGATGTGCGGAAAGAGTCTGCCGTACCCGGCGCTAGTGGACATGTCGTCTCGGATAACAATCCGACGGGCCTCCTGTCACTTTGCACACAAAACCCGCTGATGGGACCACTTTTGTTGCGTGTCTCCCTTGTGCGGCATCCCGTTCACCGCGATCCTGAGCGCGCTCGACGGAACGGGAGATCGACAGAGTGGATGCGGCAACGGTGGGATCGGCGTTCGCCGCGCTCCTCGGCACGAGCGTGTACTACCTGGCGTTCCTGATGTTCCGGCACGCGGCGCTGCGGATGCCGCCGCTGCGCGGGAGCAGGCCGTTCCGGGCCGCCGGGTACATGCTGACGGACTGGATCTGGATGCTCGGCGGGGTGATGCTGTTCGTCGGCCTCGCCTACGAGGTGATCGCGTTCGCGGAGCTGCCGCTGAGCGTCGCCCAGCCGATCTTCGCGCTCAGCCTGGTGTTCCTGCTGGCCTACGCGACGTCCTTCCTCGGTGAGCGGCTCAGCCGCCGCGAATGGGCGAGCGTCGCGCTGTTCGGGGCGGCGACCGTCCTGGTGGGGCTGTCCAGCGGCCGGGACCCGGCCCGGCTGCCGAGCGCGAGCACTCCCCCGGTGTTCGAGCTCGCCCTGGTCACGATTCCGCCGATCATGGTGGCGGGGCTGGTCTGGCTGGTCGGCGACCGGACCTCGGGCGGCCGGCACGCGCGGCCGCTGGCGGGCGTGGCCTACGGGATCGGTGCCGGTGTGTGCGCGGGCGTCGCCGAGGCGGGCGTGCGGGGCATCGCGGCCGTCTGGATCGCCGACGGGACGGTCGAGGCGGTGATCCGCTCGCCCTACCCGTACCTGACGCTCCTCATGGCCGGGATCTCGCTGCTCCAGGTCCAGATCGCGCTCCAGCGCTGCCGGATCTCGATCGTCGCCACGATCATCACGGTGATCGGCCGGACGATGCTCGTCGTCACCAGCACGGTGCTGTTCGACGACACCTGGCCCGACCGGCCCGTCCCGCTGGCGCTCCGTCTGACCGGATTCTCCCTGGCGATCCTGGCCATCGTGCTGTTCCCCCGGCACGAGCATCCGCACAGCGCGATCCCCTACGCCCCCCGCCGCCGCAAGGGCCCGGCAGCGACGGCCCGCCGCGCCGCCTAGGAGAAGCCGCCTAGGAGAACAGGAAGGCCAGGTCGCCGCGGATGAGGGAGAGCATGAGGGGGATGCGGTCGGCGCGGTCGTTGCCGCGGACCGAGGTGCCGCGGAAGATGTCGATGGCGATGCGGACCAGGTCGTGGAAGAGGGCGGGCGGGATGGCGTCGAGGCCGGGGAGCTGCGCGGCGATCGCCTCGATGTCCCGGCCGTAGGCCTCGAGCTGCGGCATGAGGGCGCCGGCGAGGACGTGGTCGGTGCGGGAGGCGACGAGCAGCTCGTTGAACACGACGTTGATCGGCTCTTCGGTCAGGTCGCGGAGCAGGCGCAGCGTGGTCTCGAACGGGTCGGCGTCGCGCGGGGCGGCGTCCAGGCGGGATTGGAAGGCGACGAGCTGGCGGCAGGCCACCTCCTCGGCGACCGCGACCAGGAAGCCCTGGAGGGTCCCGAAATAGCGGAACAGGGCCGCGGGGGCGGTGCCCGCGCGCCGCGCGACCTCGGCCGGTGTGCAGCGGGGAAGTCCCAGCTCGATGAGGGTGTCGATCCCCGCGGTGAGGAGCCGCGCGGGGATCTCGTCGGCGCGCTCGCCAGGGAAACCGGCAAAGGTCACGAATAGGTCCTTTCTGGATGTCCGCAAACGGCACCCTAGGACTCCGCCCGGCCCGGCGGCAACGCCGACCCCCTCCGTCCGTCAGGTGGCGGCCTCCCGGGGCTCGAACGCCTTCCGGAAGGTGAAGGCCTCCGGCGACGGGCCGTGCGCGCGCAGGTGCTCCAGCCGCTCCTTGGCCTCCGCGACGGTCGGCACATGGCCCTCGGGGACCCACCAGAGCACCGAGATGACCTCGCCGAGGTGCTGGAACCACTCGCGGCGGCGCCGCACGTACTCCATGTGCGCGCTGCGGTAGACGTAGTCGAAGAGCGTCTCCCGCGACTCCCAGACGCTCATGTTCACGAGGACGTCCGGGTCGTCGTAGGGACGGACGGAGGTGGCGTCGCCCCCACCCTCCCCCACCAGCCGCCAGACGAAGCCGGGAGCGCCGTCGGCCAGGGCGTTGATCTCTTCGAGGGCGTCGGCGAATCCCGCCGACAGCGGGGAGTCCAGGGGGGCGGAGAGGCGTCCGATGTTCAGCTGGGCGAGATGCATGACAGGACTATATGTCAATTTTCATTGGTTTTAGAAGGGCCACGCAGCAGCGGCCGGGCGCCGGATCCATCCGGGCCTCCCGTCCGGCCTCGGCGGCGACGCCCTCGAGCAGGGCGAGGTTCATGCCGCAGACCAGGGGCGGGAAGTCCTCGGCCAGCCGATGGAAGGGGCAGTTCCGCAGGCGGAGGGCGTCGCCGTCCTCGTACGGCTCGTAACCCCGCCCGGCCAGCGCCTCGAAGAGGTCGCGGCCGCCGAGGACCGGCCCGGCCGCCCTGGCCGCGTCCGACGGATCCAGCCCCGCCTTCTCCACCACCTCCGCCAGCACCTCGGCGGCGGTGACGTAGTCGCGGGGCGGCAGGCTCACCGCGAACTCGCCGGCGGCACGCCGGTAGTACTTGGCCGGACGCCCCGCTCCCGGCCCGCTCCGCCCCTCGGGACGCCGGAACACCGCGTCGAGCAGGCCTCCTTCGACCATCTTGTCGAGATGGAAGGCCGCCAGCGTCCGCTGGATCCCCGCGGCCTCGGCCGCCTCGTTCCTGCTCACGTCGTGACGCTGGGCGGCCACGTGGTCGTAGAGGCGCCTGCGGACGGGATCCTGCAGCAGGGCCACGGCTTCGATGCTCACCGCCCCAGTCTAAAAGCAGCGGAAGTTGACATGACCGGCACCCAATGAAGATCAACTTGTGGGGGATCTACAAAGTGCACGTACCAAGCTTCGTCCGGCCGATCACTCCTCGCGCCCCGGGCTGCCTGGCAGACTGAGGATCTGCTGGAGAATTTCCGGCCAGGTCGCTCGGCCCGGCTTTTGTTGGAAGTCATACGGGGAGTAGAAATCATGCGCGAAGTCGTGGTCACCGGTCTGGGCGCGACCACGCCGCTCGGCGGCGACCTTCCGACGACCTGGGACGGCCTCAAGGCCGGGCGCTCCGGCGTCTCCCTGGTCGAAGAGGAATGGGCCGCCGATCTCCCCTCCAGGATCGCCGGGCGTCTCGCGGTCGAACCGACCGAGACCCTCAGCCGGGTCGAGGCCCGCCGCCTCGACCGCGTCGAGCAGATGGCGATCATCGCCGGACGCGAGGCCTGGGCGTCGGCCGGCAGCCCCGACGTCGACCCCGTCCGCCTCGCGGTGGTCATCGGCACCGGCATCGGCGGGGCCACCACGATGCTCGACCAGTTCGACGTCATCGTGAAGAGCGGGGTGCGCCGGGTCTCCCCCAACACCGTCCCGATGCTCATGCCCAACGGCCCGTCGGCCTACGTCAGCATGGAGCTCGGCGCCAAGGGCGGCGCCCGCACCCCGGTGTCGGCGTGCGCCGCGGGAGCGGAGGCCATCGCCTTCGCCGCCGACCTGATCCGCCTGGGCCGCGCCGACGTGGTCGTCGCCGGCGGCGCCGAGGCCTGCATCCACCAGCTCACGATGGCCGCGTTCGCCCAGATGCGCGCGCTGTCGACCCGTAACGACTCCCCCGCGACCGCCTCCCGGCCGTTCGACACCAGCCGCGACGGCTTCGTCATGGGCGAGGGGGCGGCCGTGATGGTCCTGGAGAGCGCCGAGTTCGCCGCCGCCAGGGGCGCGACGATCCACGGCCGGGTCGCCGGCTCCGGCATCACCTCCAGCGCCAACCACATCACGGCCTCCGACCCCGACGGCCAGGCCCGCGCGATCCGTCTCGCCCTCGAGGACGGCGGCCTGTCCGCCCTGGACGTCGACCACGTCCACGCCCACGCCACGTCCACGCCGCAGGGCGACGTCGCCGAGGCCGAGGCCATCGCCACGGCCCTGGGCGACCACCCGGTCGTCACCGCCACCAAGTCGATGACCGGCCACCTGATCGGTGCCTCCGGTGCCCTGGGCGCGATCAGCGCCCTGCTGTCGGTCCGCGACGGCATCATCCCCGCGACGATCAACCTGACCGACCTCGACCCCGAGATCAAGGTCGACGTCGCCCAGAACACCGCCCGCGAGATGACCGTCCGGGCCGCGGTCGCCAACAGCTTCGGCTTCGGCGGCCACAACGTCAGCCTGCTCTTCACCCCCTGAGAGAGGGAACGCCGGCGGTCCCGTCCCGGGCCGCCGGCGTCTCAGCGGGCCCGCGGACGATCCCAGCCGGGAGGCAGGTGGGCGGGGACGGGCCAGGACGGATCGGGACGGAAGTCGCACCAGGTGCCGTCGAAGGGGAAGGCCCCGGACTCGATCAGGGCGGCGACGCGCAGCCCCTCCGCACGGACCTCGTCCTCGTCCTTGACCCAGTAGTGCTCGGGGTAGGCCAGACGCTCCGCGAGCTCGTGCTCGTCCTTCCAGTGCCAGGTCCGGTCGCGGTCGACCCACATGTCGAGATCCTGGTCGGTGATGTCGATGCCCGCGGCGGTCTCGTCGCGCCACAGCACGCCGGGCTCCTCGAGGTTCACGTACCAGCCGAAGAAATGCTCGGCGGGATGCCAGAAGAACAGGACGCTGTGGCCGGCATCGGGCGGGGTGAACATGAAGACGTTCGGGCCCCGCCAGCTCATCTCGGTGAGCACGCGGTCGGTCTCCACCCATTCGGAGAACGGCATGTCCCGCAGGCCGCGGCCGTCGGCGGTCATCGTCGCGGACATGACGGTGCCGTGCGGGATCCACAGGCGCAGCCCGCGCTCGTCGTGGTCGATCACCCGGACCAGCCGGACGAAGACGAGGCGGTCGCCGGTGAACTGGCGGTGCAGGATCAGATCACCTGGCTTGAAACGGACGGTGTCCACCTCGGGCTGCGTCGTCATGCACGGATTCAACCAGAACATCTCCTTGACCGGACTGTCCGGCCCGTCCACTACGGTGGGGCCTTTGCCGCGACTGCGAAAGGCCCCCGCCGTG
Organism: Actinocorallia longicatena; assembly: GCF_039534125.1. Classification (NCBI taxonomy): domain Bacteria; kingdom Bacillati; phylum Actinomycetota; class Actinomycetes; order Streptosporangiales; family Thermomonosporaceae; genus Actinocorallia; species Actinocorallia longicatena. The sequence continues at coordinate 592,002 of NZ_BAAAUV010000001.1, forward strand.
CTCGTGCTCTTCGAAGGCTTCGGCCTGCTCCTCCTCGGCTTGTGGATCTTCGCGCTGTTCGACGTCATCACCACGCCCGAGATCGACTGCCGGAACCTGCCGAAGACGGCGTGGATCCTGATCGTGCTGTTCCTGCCCGACATCGGGTCGATCATCTGGCTGGTCGCCGGGCGTCCCACGGCCTGGCAGCGCCAGCCGAACCTGCCCTACAAGGGCAACAGCGGCCGCTTCCCCGAGTACGACCGTCCCGGACGGGCGGTGGCGAACAACCCCGACGACGACGCGACGTTCCTGCAGGGCCTGCGCGACCGCGCCGAGGAGCAGCGCCGCAAGGCCAGGGAGCAGCCCGGCGACCAGGGCGTCTAGGACTGGAGCAGGCCTAGCAGGGCTTCTCGACGGTGGCCGACAGGGCGGGCATCCGCTTCTCGACCATGTCGGAGATGTGCTCGATCGTGGTGATGCCGCTGCCCTCGCCCGGCTGGACGTCGGTCAGGATCGAGAGCGCGTAGGTGCGGCCGGGGCCGGTGACGAGCCCGGTGCTGGTGACCGCCCACGTGTCGTGGACGAACGGGCGCGGGGTCCAGCCGTTCTTCAGCGCCACCTCGTCGCCGGGGCGGGCCGCGGCGCTGACGCCCCACTTCTGGTCCTTGACGACCTTCCGCATGAGCCCGAGGGCGTATCCGCGGTCGTCGGCGTGCAGGCCGTGGCCGTCCTCGGCGAGCGCGGTGACGAGCTTGACCCGGTCGGCCGGGCTGGTCGTGGTGCCGCCCCAGTAGATCGACGGCCCCGGGTCGGTGTCGTTCATGTGCAGCTTGCGGTAGGTCGAGGCGACCCCGGATCCGCCGCCGATCCGGCCGTAGAGCGCGTCGGCCGCCTTGTTGTCGCTCTGCGTGATCATGTCGGTGGCGAGCGAGCGTTCCGATCCCGAGAGCCCCCGGTGGTCGGCCCGCGCCTGGCGGAGCAGCGTCACCAGGATCTCGATCTTGGCTCCGCTGGCGGTGATCTGGTCGTGGGAGTTCTGGTGGTAGCCGACCGAGGCCCCCGACTCCAGGTCCACGGCGTACGCCGTGACGCGTCCCGGCCGGGACCGGGCATAACTCGCCAGGTCGTCGGTGAGGTCCCGTTTGGCCTTCGCCCTGGCCTTCTTGTCGGCCACCGGCTTCAGGCACGGGTTGAGCGACGGGCTCGCGGCCGCCGCGGGCGCGGGCACCGGGACCTGCATCTCGCTCTGCGAGGGCGCCTTCGCCGAGCAGGCGGCGGCCAGCACCAGGGGAACCACCAGGACGATCTTCGACAGCACGGGGCCGACCCTAGCGACCGGGGGTTTAATTCCGATTAAAGCCCTGTTCTCAGATCGGACGAGGACCAGTACGGTCGTTCAACAAGCGAGCGCTTGGTTGAGGAGGCGGGATGACCTACCGGGTCGGACAGTGGGCGACGGGCAACGTCGGGAAGCAGGCCCTGCGGGCGATCATCGTCCACCCCGAGCTGGAGCTGGCGGGCCTGGTGGTCAGCGACCCCGCCAAGGTCGGCAGGGACGCGGGCGAGCTCGCCGGGCTCGACCTGGTCACGGGAATCCTGGCCACCGACGATCCGGCCGCGCTGATCGCTCTGCGCCCCGACGTCGTCTCCTACACCGCGGTCGGGACGGCCGGCCGCAACGAGGTCGCCACCGGCAAGCGCCCCACCGGAGCCCTCGACGACCTGTGCGGCCTGCTCTCGGCCGGGATCGACGTGGTCTCCACCGCGCTGATCCCGATGGTCCATCCCGGCTCCGCCGACCCCGAAGGGGTCAGGAGACTCGAGGAGGCCTGCGCGGCGGGCGGCTCGTCCTGCCTCACCACGGGCCTCGACCCCGGGCTCATGAACGACGTGCTGCCGGTCATCCTCAGCGGGATCTGCCTGCGGATCGACGCCGTGAAGGTCTCCGAGGTCATGTGCTACGGCCTGTGGGACAAGCCGGAGGCCATCGTCGGGAAGTTCGGCTTCGGCAAGCCCCTCGACCACGTGCCGCCGATCCTCCAGCCCGGCGTGCTCACGATCATGTGGGGTTCGATCGTTCATCTGATCGCCGAGCAGCTCGGCGTCGCGCTGGACGAGGTGACCGAGGGCTACGAGCTCAGCCCCGCCCCCGAGACGTTCGAGATCCCCGCGGGCGTCATCGCCGAGGGCACCTCGGCGGCCATGCGATTCCGCGTCTGCGGCGTCCGGGACGGCCGCGAGGTGATCGTGGTCGAGCACGTCACCCGGCTGCGGGAGGATCTGGCCCCGCACTGGCCCGCTCCCCCGTTCGGGGAGACCGGCGGCTACCGGGTCGAGATCGCCGGCGAGCCGTCGTGGCGGATGGACATCGCCAATCCGGGCGTCACCGACCCGACGATCCCCGGCACGCTGGCGACCGCGCTGCGGCTGGTGAACGCGATCCCCGCGGTGGCCGAGGCCGGTCCCGGCCTGCACACGCCGTTCACGCTGCCGACCCTGTCGGGCCGGGGGCTACTCCAGTAGCGCGCCGCGCAGGGCGGTGATGTCGCCGCCCAGCCCGTCCTTCACGAAGGTCTCGAAGGAGCCGAACCGGCGGCCGACCTCGTCGAACGCCGCGTCGAGGTAGCCCTGCCTGACGTCCAGCAGCGGCTCGACCAGCGCGACGTCGATCTTGCTGTCCGGGCCGCGGAACATGTCGATCAGCGGGGCCTGGCGGAGGTTGGTCAGCAGGTAGTCGTTGTAGACCGTCTCGACCGGGACGTCCAGCGCCGTCAGCACGATCGCGGCCATCCAGCCGGTGCGGTCCTTTCCCGCGGTGCAGTGGAACATGACCGGCTCGCCCTCTGACAGCAGCCGGAACGTGGTCGCGAACGCGTCGCGCGGCAGCGGGTCGTTCACGAACCAGCGGTACATCTCCGTCATGATCTTCTCGGCTCCGCCGTCGCCCAGGACCCGCCGCTGGAGATCGTGGTCGTCGGTCGTGAACAGCGGGGCGAGGGTGACGTAGATGTCGTGGTCGGCGGCGAAGACCGGCAGTTCCAGGCTCTCCACCCCGGCGGGCACCCGGTCGAAGCCGCTGTAGGCGGTCTCGCCCGGACCTCGGAAGTCGACGACGGACCTCAGTCCCAGCCCCTCGAGGATCCCGAGATCGTCGTCGGTCAGCTGGTTGAGCGCCTCGGCCCGCAGCGCCCGGCCCGGCCGCACCCTGCGTCCGCTCCGGGTTCGATATCCGCCCAGGTCACGGGCGTTGGGGGCCTTCTCCAGGCCCAGTGAAGCTCCGCCGTCCACCATCGGTCCCCCGTGTGTATCGCCACGCTGGAAGCATCGCGAGCCAGCCTACAGGTCGAGATCACAGGGCGTGACATGGCAAGCTGGGCACATGTCTGATCACGAGCAGGACGAACAGATCAACGACGCGGCCGAGGTCGAAGAGACCCCGGAGGAGGAGTCCAAGCGGAAGTTCCGTGAGGCGCTGGAGCGCAAGAAGAGCGGCGCCCAGGGCGGCGTGGGCGGTGGCAAGGGCGGGTCGAAGATCCACGGCACGCACGCCCAGGCCGGCGGCAAGCGCACCTTCCGCCGCAAGGCGGGCGGCTGACACAGAGCACGTGAGGCCCCCGCCGGGGGCCTCAGTGCCGGTCCGCCCGGACGCGTTCAGCCCTGGTCGGGGCGGCCCGCGATCAGGTCCTGGAACCGGCGCTTGGCATGGTTCATCGGCCGCCTCATGCGCGACTCCCGCCGGACGGCCTTCCGCATCTTCTTCGACTCCGCCGGATACCGTTTGCGCGCCCACGGCGACTCCGGCCGGGCCAGCCGCATCGCCCCGACGATCGCGAAGATCCCCACGTAGAGGCCGAAGATCCCCGCCCACATCTTGCCCTTGAGCAGGCAGATGATCGACAGCGCGAGCGAGATCACCAGATAGATCGCCAGCCCCAGCGGGGTGTCCTCGCCCGACGAGGACGGGTCGTTCAGGCCGAGAGGGCTCAGCCCGAGCAGCGCGAGGCCCGTCAGGGCGACCGCGATGAAGACGGCGTCCACCGAGATCCGGCCCTGCTCGCTCCAGTAGACGTCCTCCAGCCGCAGGACGAGCGCGAACTCGTCCAGGACCAGCGCCGCCCCGACGCCGAACACCGCGGCGGTGAGGGCGGCCCATCCGTCGTTGATGTCCTCGACGGCCAGGCCCGCAATGCCGCCGACGCACATGAAGACCAGGCCGAACACCACGTGGTGGATGTGCGTGCCGCCCGGGGTGATGTTGCCCGGCCACCACTTCACCTGGCGGCGGATCATCCGGACGCTGAACCTGATGAACAGGAACGCGAGGATGAAGAAGACGAAGAAGCAGAACAACCGCAGCCGGTTGGTGTCCACGATGGTCTGCTGGAACCAGTCGATCATTGTGGATCGACCCTATCCGCTACTCCACGGAGCCGGTGGACGCCACACGGTCGCGGCGGAGCCAGAGCAGGCCCAGGATCGGCAGCACCAGCGGGACATAGCCGTATCCGGACCCGAACTCCGACCAGACGGTCGGCTCGGGGAACTCCTTGCCGTCCAGGACGCTGAACAGCCCGACCCCCACCACCCCGGCCAGCTCGACCGCGATCGCCGCGAGCGCGACCTTCCGGCGTGAGGTCCACAGCGCGACCGTCGCCAGCAGGTAGATCACCGCTGCCAGCGCCGACAGCAGGTAGGCGACGGGGGCGTCGCCGAAGCGCAGCGCGATCTGGACGCCCGACCGCGCGCCCGCCGCCAGGGTGAAGATCGCGTAGGTCGCGACGAGGGCCCGCCCGGGGCCGGAGGCCAGTTCAGATGCCATTCCACAGGTCCTGCATGCGAAGGATGACCACGGGGACGGTCAGGCAGGCGATGCCCGCGGCGACCGAGCCCCACTTGCTGCGCTCCCCCGCGCCGAGGAACGCGCCGACGGGAAGGACGACCAGCGAGCCGAGCAGATACCCGATGAAGGTGGCCTTCTCGGCGGGCTCCTCACCGCGTGCCATCTGCACGAACGCCGTGACGACCTGGGCCAGCAGCCCGGCTTCGACCACGGCCATGCCGATCAGGTGCACGGCCTGGACCGGCTTGTCCCGCGCGGCGGAGACCAGGCACCAGACGGCCATTCCCAGAGCCAGGACCATGAGCGTCCCGGCCAGCCAGCCCACCATTGAGCATCCCTCCCGGTGGACCACCGTACCGCCGGGCCGGCAGGGCCTGGACCCGGGTCGCACGACCCGGGTCAGACGTAGGCGGGCAGCGGGCGGGCCAGGGGCAGCGACTCGATGTCGGCATAGGCTGCGGCCAGCCGGTCGACGGTCTCTGTCAGGACGTCGGGCGTGAGCACGAAGGGGATGCGGAAGCAGTCCTCGAGGACGCCGTCGACGCCGAAGACCGGCCCGGGGACGATCCGGACGCCGCGCCGCAGGGCGGCCTCGGAGACCTGGACGGCCACCGGGGCGGGCAGCCTCACCCACAGCGACATCCCGCCGCCGGGGACGGTGAAGGTCCACTCCGGAAGCCGGAGATTGAGGGCGTCGACCAGGGCGTCCCTGCTGGCCAGCAGCAGCCGCCGGCGCTCGGCGCGGACCTCCTCGATCCGCTGGAACAGCTCGGCGACGATCAGCTGGTCGAGGATCGGGGTGCCGATGTCCATCGGCTCGCGGGCGACGGCCAGCCGGGCCGCCAGCGGGATCGAGGTCCGGATCCAGCCGACCCGCAGGCCGCCCCAGAACAGCTTGGACGCCGACCCGACCGAGATCACCCGTCCGCCGGCGTCGAAGCAGGCCATCGGCCGGACCGGCGGGACGTCGATCTCCAGCTCGGCGAAGGTCTCGTCCGAGATCACCTGTGCCTGGGCGGCGCGGGCGGCGGCGACCACGCCCTCCCTGGTCTCCTCCGCCATCAGGTGCCCGGTCGGGTTCTGGAAGTCGGGCACGGTGTAGGCCAGCCGGGCCGCCGCCTGCCGCATGGCCGCGCCCATCAGCTCGACGTCCCAGCCGTCGTGGACGCCGACGGGCACGAGCCGGGCGCCCCGGTCGCGGAGCGAGCTGAGCGCGTGCGGGTAGGTGGGCCGCTCCACCATCACGGTGTCGCCGCTGTTGGCCAGCGTCCGGAACAGCAGCGCGCACGCGTGCTGCGCGCCGGTGGTGACGACGATCTCCTCGGGCCGCGTGGGCAGGCCGCGCCGGGTGTACCGCTCGGCGATCGCCACGCGCAGGGCCATCACGCCGTTGGGTTCGTATCCGGCGCCGCAGCTGTAGCGCGGCAGCTCCCGGACGGCCGCCTCGACGCACTCGGCGAAGACCTCGGGCGCGGCGGGCGCGGCGCAGCCGAGGTCGGTCATGCCGTCGACCCGGCCGTGCTGGGCGGTGAACCGGGGGGCGCCCCCCGACAGCGGCTGGGCGAGCGGAAGGGCCGTCCAGCTTCCGGCGCCCTGGCGGCTGGTGATGTAGCCGTCCTCGCGCAGGGCGTCGTAGGCGGCGGTGACGGTGGTCCGGCTCACGCCGAGGGCCGTCGCGAGGTCGCGTTCGGCCGGCAGCCGGACGCGCAGGGCGACCTTGCCGTCCTGGATCAGCCCGCGCAGGCCGCGCGCGAGCGCCACATAGACGGGCCGCTCGTGCGGGACCTCCCCGAGCAGCCGGGCCACCTGGAGTCCACTGACGTACCGCGTCTCGCTCATACAGGCCACTTTGCCTGATTGGCTCTTAACAGGCAAGCCATTGGCATGACCTAATGAAAGTGGCCCGAGATCGACATCCCCCCAAAGGAGCCAGGCCATGATCTTCTTCCTCTTCTTCTTCGCCGCTCTGGCCGTCACGGTCCCCTTCTTCGGCGCCGACTCGCGCGACGGCCGGGACTGGTCCCTCCAGCCGTCCGGATTCCTTCCTCGCATCCGGCCGCCGGTTCGATCTGACAACGTGGGGGTCGAGCCGGAAGAATGCCGGTCGACCAAGGAGGACGAGAGAGTTGACCGTGCAGCACAGTCAGGCCACGATTCACCGGCGTATCGCGGACGAGCTCGGAGTGCGGGAGCGGCAGGTTGAGGTGACCGTCGAGCTGCTCGACGGCGGCTCGACGGTCCCGTTCATCGCCCGGTACCGCAAGGAGGTCACCGGCTCGCTCGACGACACCCAGCTGCGCACCCTCGACGAGCGCCTGCGCTACCTCCGCGAGCTGGAGGAGCGGCGCTCGGCGGTCGTGGAGTCGATCGAGTCGCAGGGCAAGCTCACCGACGAGCTCAGGGCCCAGCTGCTGTCGGCCGACTCCAAGGCCCGGCTCGAGGACCTCTACCTGCCCTACAAGCCCAAGCGCCGCACCAAGGCCCAGATCGCCCGGGAGAACGGCCTCGAGCCGCTCGCGGTCACCCTGCTCCAGGACCCCTCGCAGGACCCGCAGGCCCTGGCCGCCGGCTTCCTCGGCGAGAACGTCCCGGACGCCGCCGCCGCGCTGGAGGGGGCCAGGGCGATCCTGGTCGAGCGCTTCGGCGAGGACGGCGACCTCATCGGCGAGCTGCGCGAGCGCATGTGGACCAGGGGACGTCTCGTCTCCCGCGTCCGCGAGGGCAAGGAGGAGGCCGGGGCCAAGTTCTCCGACTACTTCTCCTTCGACGAGCCGTTCGGCAAGCTGCCCTCCCACCGGATCCTGGCGCTGTTCCGCGGCGAGAAGGAGGAGATCCTCGACCTCGTCCTGGAGCCGGAGGAGCCGGTCGAGAGCGGGCCGAGCACCTTCGAGGTGATCGTCGCCCGCAGGTTCGAGATCGCCGACCGGGGCCGCGCCGCCGACCGGTGGCTGCTCGACTGCGTCCGCTGGGCGTGGCGGACCCGGATCCTGGTCCACCTCGGCATCGACCTGCGCTCACGGCTCTGGCAGGCCGCCGAGGACGAGGGCGTGCGGGTCTTCGCCGCCAACCTGCGCGACCTGCTGCTCGCCGCGCCCGCCGGCTCCCGCGCCACGATGGGGCTCGACCCCGGCCTGCGGACGGGCGTCAAGGTCGCGGTCGTCGACGCCACCGGCAAGGTCGTCGCCACCGACACGATCTACCCCCACGAGCCCAGGCGCCAGTGGGACGCCTCCCTCGCGGTCATCGCGAAGCTGGTCGAGCGGCACGGCGTGGAACTGATCTCGATCGGCAACGGCACCGCCTCGCGCGAGACCGACAAGCTCGCCGGCGAGGTCGTGAAGCTCATGCCGGGCGTCACGAAGATCATGGTCTCGGAGGCCGGGGCGTCGGTGTACTCCGCGTCCGCCTACGCCTCGCAGGAGCTGCCCGGCATGGACGTGTCGCTGCGCGGCGCGGTCTCGATCGCCCGCCGGCTCCAGGACCCGCTGGCCGAGCTCGTGAAGATCGACCCGAAGTCGATCGGCGTCGGCCAGTACCAGCACGACCTGTCGGAGGTGAAGCTGTCCCGCTCACTCGACGCGGTCGTCGAGGACTGCGTGAACGGCGTCGGCGTGGACGTGAACACCGCCTCGGTGCCGCTGCTCACCCGGGTGTCGGGCATCGGTCCCGGCCTCGCCGAGTCGATCGTCTCCCACCGGGACGCCAACGGGCCCTTCCGCAACCGCCGGTCGCTGAAGGACGTCGCACGGCTCGGGCCGAAGGCGTTCGAGCAGTGCGCGGGCTTCCTGCGCATCCCCGGCGGCGACGACCCGCTCGACGCCTCCGCGGTCCACCCCGAGGCCTACCCGGTGGTCCGGCGGATCCTCGACAGCACCTCGGCCGACCTCAAGAACCTGATCGGCAGCCAGGCGCTGAAGACCCTGAAGCCGCAGGACTTCGTGGACGAGAAGTTCGGGCTGCCGACCGTCACCGACATCCTCGCCGAGCTCGAGAAGCCCGGCCGCGACCCGCGTCCGGCGTTCAAGACCGCCGCCTTCAAGGACGGGGTCGAGAAGCTCACCGACCTCAAGCCGGGGATGCTGCTCGAAGGGGTCGTCACGAACGTCGCGGCGTTCGGGGCGTTCATCGACATCGGCGTCCACCAGGACGGGCTCGCGCACGTCAGCCAGCTGTCGAACACCTTCGTCAGCGACCCGCGCGAGGTCGTCAAGCCGGGCGACGTCGTCCGCGTCAAGGTCCTGGAGATCGACCTCCAGCGCAAGCGCATCTCCCTCACCCTGCGGCTCGAGGACGAGGCGCCCCGCCCCCGCCAGGGCGACCAGGGCGGCGGCGGCCGTCAGGGCGGCAACCGCAACCAGCAGGGCAACCGGGGCCGCGGCGGCCAGGGCGGCGGGGCCAAGGGCGGCGGCCAGCGCCCCCGCAACGAGCCCCCCGCGAGCGGCGCCATCGCCGACGCCCTGCGCCGGGCCGGGCTCGCCTAGCCGTACCGGGTCTTCTGAATCGAGGAGGCGGGCCGGTCACGGCCCGCCGCTCGTCAGGGGGTGCGGACCCCGGTGACGGCGAAGCGCTCGACCTCGGCCAGGTGGCCGCCGGTGGAGGCGACGATCGTGAGGACGGCCTTCGGCGGGGCGTTCCGGAAGGTGAGGCGGGCGGTCCACGGGAACCGTTCGCCGCCCGCGGGAAGGCAGCAGAAGCCGCCCAGCGGGGTGTCCGAGGCGAGGCCGCGGACGCGGATCCGGATGCTCTCGTCGACGCCGCTGATCCGGCCGCCGACCCGCACCGGAGACGTCGCCTTCGAACCGTAGGACGGCGTGGTGAGCGTGAAGGTGGTGTCGTCGGTGCCGACCACCTCCCAGGGCGCGTCCTCCTCCGCGCCGACCCGGAACAGGTGGACGATCGCCGCGGTGCCGTCGGCGTTCCTCTCGGCCCGGTAACCGACTCCGATATGCGCCTCCGTGCGGCCTATGACGGGCTTGGTGACACGGTCGATGCCCGGCAGCCCCAGATAGCCGGAGGCGAACGACAGGGCCGTCTGGGCGGCGTCCAGGTGCCAGGGAGAGTGGCCGCCCGAGCGGTGGGAGCGCTGCCAGGCGGCGACCTCCCCCGCCGAGGCGAACGGCCACAGCGGAACGTAGCCGTCCGGCAGCATCTTCGTGACCGCCGCGGGGCTCGCGGGAACCGTCGGGGACGCGGGAGCCGTCAGGCTCACCGGCGGCTCACCGGTGGTGGCCGAGGAGCAGGCGGCGGCCAGCGGCGCCACCGCGACCGCGGCGATGAGGTGTCGTGTTCTCACGGCTCGCACCCGCCCTTCTCGCCGGAACCCTGCCCAGCGGGGGGCGCTTCACGCCGCGACGGGCTCGCGCTCTCCCTCGGGTTCGAGCACCCGGGCGGTGCGCCAGGCGGGCAGCGCCAGCAGGACCATGACGACGCCGAGCGTCCCGGCCAGGGCGAAGCCCCAGCCGGCGCCGTGGGCGTCGATGACCGAGCCCGCGGTCGGCCCCGAGGCCGCGACGCCGAGCGTCAGGGCGGTGCCGTGCAGGCCCATCGCCTCGCCCCTCGCCGAGGAGGGCACCCAGCGGCTGAGGGTGTCGATCGTGCTCGACAGGGCGGGCGAGCACAGCAGACCGGCCGGGACCAGCGCCACCGCCAGCCAGGGCCAGCCGCCGACCAGGCCGACCGGCGCGGTCAGCGCGCCCATCAGCGCCACCATGACCAGCGGCGAGACGGCGCGCGGCAAAGCCCCGTAGACGAAGCCGCCGACCAGCGACCACAGGCACCAGACCGCGATGAACAGCCCGGTCCAGGTCTCGGCGCCGTCGGCCTTGAGCGCCGCGACGATGCCGAGCTCGGTCGCCGACAGGATGAACGTGGTCGCGAAGACCACGCCGAACAGGCCGAACGTCGCCGGAGTCAGCCACACCCGGCGGGGCACCGGCCTGCCGCCCGTCTCCTCCTCGTCCTCGGCGCGTGTCGGCGGGTTCAGCATCAGCAGCCCGGCCCCGGCGGCGAGCAGGCCGACGGCGATGGCCCCCATCGTCCAGAGGCCGCCGGCACCCGTGACGCCCGCGACGGCCGCCGCGGGCCCGACCATGTAGGAGACCTCGACCAGCATGCTGTCGAGGGCGAAGGCGGGACGCCGCTGGTCGGCCGGGACCATCGCGGCGATGCACTGCCGCACCACGCCGAACACGGGCAGCGACAGCGCGCCTCCGACGAGTGCCCCCGCGACGAGCGGCCAGTAGGACAGGTGCGGGGCGGTGAACCAGAAACCGACCTGCGCGACGGTCGTCACGACGAGGACCGGACGCAGCCCGTACCGGTCGACGAAGCGCCCGGCCACCGGCGACCCCAGCGCGACGCCCAGCGTCGAGGCGGCACCGACGATTCCCGCGCGGAAGAAGCCCAGCTGGAGCTCATGAACCACATGCAGGGTCAGGGTCAGCCCGGCCGCGGTGATCGGGATGCGGGCCAGCAGCCCGACGAACAGCAGCACCCGGACGCCGGGCAGGGCGAGGACCTTCCTGTAAGGCTCGACAGTCATCTGGTTCATTACCTCCGACCGGCCATCATGCCAGCCGTCCCACCCATCCCGTCCAGGCATTTAGTCTGTGCCGACCGATCTGCCGGATCCGCTTGCCGTGGCGCGTTACGTTCAGTACATTCATCCGAGATCAACCCGTGATCAACCCCCGAGGGTTGCGGACAGGAGAAGTACCCAGTGGATCCCGTTGGCCAGAAGCTGCTCGAGCTCGCGAAGAAAGAGCTCGGCTACAGCGAGCGGTCGGACGGTACGACCAAGTTCGGCGAGTGGTGGACCAAGAACATCGACGCCGACCACGATTCGTACTTCAACGACGCGCCGTGGTGCGACATGTTCATCTCCTACCTGTCCGACCAGGCGGGGACCACCTCCAGCACCGGCCTGTTCGCCTCGACCCCCAAGCACGCGCAGTGGTTCAAGGACCAGAAGGCGACGGCCTCCAAGCCCGAGCCCGGCGCGATCGTCTTCTACGACTGGTCGGGCGGCAAGGACGTCGACGGCGTCTCGCACGTCGGCATCATCACCAAGGTCTACTCCGACGGCACCTTCCAGGCGCTCGAGGGCAATGCCGACGACCAGGTGATGTACAAGACCCGCAGCACCGACCAGGTCGCGGTCTACGGCCTGCCCGGCAAGGTGAAGGTCGCCCCCGTCCGCACGGAGACCTCCTACACGCCCAAGCACGCCGCCCCCGCCCCGACGCCGCAGCAGTACATGACGGACTCCCAGTCCGTGCTGACGACCTCGGGCCAGGCGCAGGACGTCTCGGAGCCCTCGCCGCACGAGCTGCCCATCAAGGAGGCGGCGCTGACCGGCGCGATCGGCATCGCGGTGCTCGCGGTCCTCGCGCTCGGCGTCGCCAAGGCCGCCGCCGTCCGGGTCCCGGCCGCCGTGGCCGCCGCCCCCGAGGTGCGCGTCCGCAAGAAGGGGCGCCACCACCGCACCTCCGGCGCGCCGCCCGTCGAGCTGCCGGCCGGCATGAACCACTACGACTTCGAGGAGGCGGAGCAGGGCACCATGATGATGCCCGCGCTGTCCGCCGCCGTCGCCGCCGAGGTCGAGGACCGCGAGTTCTGGGGACGCATCCAGCACCTCAAGGACGACGAGGACTTCGCCTTCTGGACCGACATGCACACCGCGGTGACCGCCACCCACGAGACCAACGCGGAGCTGACCTCGTCGCGGTAGCGCACAGACCCTGGGGATGAGGGAGAGAACGGAAGAGGTGCGGTGCCTACAGGCCCCGCACCTCTTTCGTGTTCTCGATCACCAAGCCCGACACTTCTGAATACAAGCCGATTTTCCGGGCACCTAGCGGTCCATGAAGTGGCTGAAGAAGTTCCAGGGACGTCGGGTGACCCAACGAGAGAAGGCGGCCGCCGCGCGGACCGCCGCCGCGGAGGCGAGGCTCAAGGAGACGGAGGCCAAGATCCATGAGCTGGCCGATCAGGCTCGCAAGGACCTGAAGGCGGGCCGCTGATGGCCCGCCCGGGCCGGTGGGCCCTGCGCGGCGGCCCCGCGGCCGTCCGGCGCGGACGGTGGTCGGTGCGCAGCGTGTGGAACCCCGACCACACCGGCGAGATGCGCACCCTCGCCCCGGCCGAACCGATCGAGGACGACCAGGACGGCCTGGTTTCCACGGAGCGCTAGCCCATCGGCCCGGCCGGCCGGAGACGCGGCCGCCCGGCGCCGATCAGTACCGGCCGATGAACGTCAGCCGACCGATGAGGTCGCGAGCTTGGCGGCGAAGCCCAGGAAGCCCGCGCCGACGGCGGTCGTCGCGGTGGCCGACAGGCGGCGGCGCCGCTTGAAGGCGTTCGCGAGCCGTGTCCCGCTGAAGATCAGCATGGTCAGGTACAGGACGCTGAAGAACTGCAGGATGACGCCGAGAGCCAGGAACGACAGCGCGGGCGCCGGGTAACCGGGGTCGACGAACTGCACGAAGAACGAGATGAAGAACAGGATCGCCTTGGGGTTCAGCAGGCTGATCAGCAGCGCCCGCCGGAAGGGCCGCTCCTCGGCGGGCTCCTCCTCGGCCACGGCCTCTCCCCCGCCGGCCGGGCGCCGCCGCTCCCGCCACATGGTGAGCGCGCTCCTGATCATGCCGAACGCCAGCCAGGCCAGGTAGGCCGCCCCCGCGTACTTCACGATGCCGAACACGAAGGCGTTGGTCTTCAGCAGCGAGGCCGCGCCCAGCGCGGCCGCCGCCATCAGCAGCGAGTCCCCCAGGAACACCCCGCCCGCCGCCCGGTAGCCGCGGCGCACGCCGCGCCGGGCCGCCGTCGACAGCACATAGAGCGAGTTCGGCCCCGGCAGGAGCACGATCAGTACGGTGCCGATGACGTACGTCGGCAGGTCGGTGATCCCCAGCATGGTGCAAGTGTGCCATTTGTTGCGATATGTCACGTACCAATATCCAGGCACCGCTGGAAGGCGCTGGTGGTGAGCCGCTCGCTGACCGCGGTGGCCAGCGCGTCGTCCGCGACCAGGCCGAGACCGTTGAGACGCCGGACGATCTTGCCGTGGAGCTCGGCGTAGTAGCCGTCCCACAGGCCGGTGGAGCGCAGCCGCTCCACTTCCGCCTTCACCGACGGGCCGTAGCTCTCCGAGCCGACGATCTGGGTCCGCCCGCCGCTGCCCGCGGCCTGGAGCGCCGAGAGCGCCTCCAGCAGGTCGTTGAAGCCCGGGTCGACGCCGGGTCCCTCGGCCCCCGGCTTCCCGACGAGGACGCAGCGCCTGGCGTGCACCGCGCCGAGCAGGAGATCACCATCGGTGATCCGTTCCGCGCGGTCCACGATCAGCACGTCGTAGGGGCCGGGCGGCACCGCGTCGGGGGTGGTGCAGATCACCGAGGCCGCGGCGGCGGGATCGGCGGTCAGCAGCTCCATCCGGCGGGCGGCCCGCTCGCGGAACTCCGGCTCGGCCTCCTCCCCGAGGATCGCGGCGATCCGCTCGCCGCTGCGCTCCACCGTCTCCATCGCGGCGGCCAGGTCGGCCCTGCCGTTCTCCGCCGCGGCGGCCGCGCGCTCCTCCTGCTCGGTGAGGGCGGTCTCGGCCTCACCGAGCCGGGCGACGGCCTGCTCCTCCTCGCCCTTCAGCCGCTCCGTCGCGGCCTTGGCCGCCTCCAGGGCGGCCCTGGCGCGGGTCAGCGCGGCCTCGGCCGCGATGCCCGTCCGCCGGGCCTCCTCCGCCGGTTCCGCGGCCCGGTTGGCGGCGGCGACGGCCTCGGTGGCCAGCCCCGCGTGCGTCGCGTGATCGGTCCTGGCCAGGGACAGCTCGTTCTCCAGCGCCGGGATCTCCTCGGTGTGGCGCCGCTGGGCCTCCTGAGCGGCGGCCAGGTCACGGCCGCCGCTCTCCAGGAACGCGGCCATCCCGGCCCGCTCCCCCTCGGCGAGCCTGCGCTGCTCGTCGAGCAGGACCGCCCGCTCGACGGCCTGCTCCGCCTCCCGCCGCTTCTGGGCCAGGTCGTCGCGCTTGGCCCTGATCTCGGGATTGGCCTGGGTGACATGCAGGCGCTGCCCCCAGTTCTGCTTCTTGCGCTCGGCCGCCAGCGCCGACTCCGCGGACGCCACCCGGTAGACCGTGTGGTGGCGCAGCGCCTCGGCCTCGTTGGCGGCCTCCTTGAGCCGTTCGGCCTCGGCGGTGGCACCGGGCAGCGCCCCCCTGGCCTGCTCCAGCCTCTGCTCGAGGTCGGCCTCGACCTGCCGGGCCCGGGAGATCTCGTTCCGCGCCCCGGCGATGCGCTGCTCCAGATCGCGGCAGCGGGCGGCCGACCCGTTGGCCGTGGTCACGGCGGCCTCGGCCTTGCGCGCCGCGCCGTCGGCGAGGTCGCGGGCCTCGGTGAACACCGTCAGGCACCGGGCGGCCTCCGCCGTGGCGTCCTTCTCCTCCTCGAACGCCGCGATCTGGGCGGCGACGGCCGCCTCCGCCGCCCCGGCGGTGCGCTCCACCTCCGCCTCGGCCTGGACGATCCCCACCCGCAGCCGCTCGGTCAGGGCGGCGTCGACGGTCGTCCGGTTGGCGTTGCCGGCCTCCACCGACCGCAGGGCGGCACGGTCGGCCGGGCCCTGGTCGAGGATGAGCAGATCATGCCGGAGCGACCGAAGCTCCTCCTCCCACCGCGCTCCGACCGGGCGCAGCAGGCCGTCCACCGCCAGGAGCCCGGCGGGGACCCGGCCCGGATCCGCGAACAGCAGCACCCGCTCGCCGAAGCGAAGGGCCTCGGCGACGAGATCACCGAGGCGTTCGGGCCGGGTGGAGACCGCGACGTGCCGCACGTCCCGGTCCGCGGGGTCGAGCAGGGCCGTGACGAGCGCGTCCGCGTCGCCGGGGGTCGCCCCTTCGCGCAGGACGCGCAGCGCCGTCAGCCGGGCCGCCCAGTCCGTGCGCTCCGCCGGACGCCCCGGCTCGTGGGCCCGGGCGTCCAGCAACTGGTAGAGGGCGACCAGCGGCGCGTATCCGACGGAGATCCGCTGCGGCAGTTCCATCCCGCTAAGTTCTCACACAGCCGCGTACCACCGCGAACCTTCACCCCGGGAAGATCAGGGCTTGGCCGAGGCGGAGGGCGAGGGCACCACCGACTGGTCGGCGGTGATCGGGTTGCCGTTGGGGTCGGTCGCCTGCTGGCTGTCGAGCCCCTGGAAGCCCATGCCGTTGACCAGCCACGCGCCCTTCTTCTTGATCAGCTCGAGGTAGGTGCGCATCCCGGCCTGGGTGGAGGTGCCCGCGGTGCTCTTGACCTCGTGGTCGGAGACGACGATGGCCTTGGCCGTAGTGCCGTCGATCTCGGCGATGAACACGTCGCGGACGGTCGTGGTCGCGACCGCCTTGCTCTGGAGGATGATCGGCTTCTGCTCGGCGAGGGCGCCGCCCATGGCCTTGCGGTAGTCGGGAGAGGACATCTCCTCCATCCGCTTCTGCCAGCCGTCGAGATCGTTGTAGTCGTAGGTCAGGAAGGTGTTGGCGTACTCGCCGGCCTTGGTGCGGACGTCCTTCTGGGCGTCCAGGTCGGACTTCGCTCCGTCCCAGGCCCGCCACATGAACGCCGCCGTGACGATCGAGGCGGTCAGCGCCAGCAGCACCGCGACCGCGACGAACCGGTCGTCGAGGCTGATCCTGCGCGCCTTCCGCTCCTCCTTCACGGCCTTCTCCGCCGTGGCGGCCTTCCCTGCGGGGGCCGCCTCCGCCTCGGCGGGCTCGTCCTTCTCCGGGACGGCGGCGTCCGCCTCGTCCTTCTCGAAGACGGGCTCCTCGGTGGACTCCGCCGCAGTGCCCTCCACCGCAGTGGACTCCGCCGCAGGGGCCTCCTCGGTGACCTCCGCGTCGGTGGTCTCGACGTCGGCGCCGGTTGCCTTGCTGGTCATGATCGTCTCCAAAGGGGGTTAGCGGCCGGAGCGGCGGCGCGCGACTCGAAGGGTACGCCGGGCCGTCAAGCTCAGCACGATCGCGGCGAGGGCGATCGGCAGGACCGGCAGCCACCTGCCCACCGGCGAGGATTCCGAGGCCTGCTCGGTCTCGGTGGTCGTCGGGGCCTTCACCGCGGTGAACTGGCCGGGCTGGGCGGCGGCAGGAGCCGGCTGCGCCGCCTCCTGCTCGGCGTCCTTCTTCTTCTTGTCCTTGGCGGTGACCGGATTGGCCTTGCAGTAGTACAGGTCGGGCGTCGACGGCCCGGAGATCGGCCTGATGAACTCCTTGGCCGCCTCGACGGGGCCCGCGACGGTGAGAGCGATGGTGACGTTGGCGTAGATGTTGCCCGTCTTGGGCTCCTTGCGGACCACGTCGTGCGCGACCTGCGGCAGTTCGTTGTTGAGCAGGCCGAGAGCGTGCTGGAGCTCCTTGGCGGCGTCCCTGTTGAACACCGACGGCGCCTGCCAGGCGAGCGCGGAGAACAGGCAGCGGAAGCTCGGACGGGCGTTGTTCAGCAGTTCCTGGACGTTGCCGAGGAACTGGGGACCGCGGGCCAGCACCCCGTCGAGGTCCTGCCGGGACGCCTTGAGCGCGTCCATGAAGGTCGCGAGGCCGTCCAGGCCACCGGCGAGGGCGGGTCCCCCGCTGGACAGGACCCTGGTGAGCTGGGTGAGCTGGACCGACAGGTCGTCGAGGACCTTCGCGTTCGCGGCGAGGGTCCCGGTCAGCTGGTGGGCGTCGCCGACCAGGTCGCGGAAGGTCTGGTCGCGGCCCTCCAGGCCGAGCGCCAGCTCGTGGGTGAGGACCCGGGCGTCCTCGGGATCGACGGCCTTGAGCAGGTCGCCGACCCGGTTGAACAGCTCCTTGTACTCGACCGCGACATGGGTGCGGGCGATCGGGATGAGGTCGCCGCCCTTCAGCGGACGCTCGGGAGCGCCCTGGGGCGGGTCCATCTCGATGTAGGGCTCGCCGACGGCCGACTTGCGCAGCACCGAGGCGTCCACGTTGGACGGCACCCGCACCCCGCGGTCCAGGTGCATCCGCACGATGACCTTGCCGGTGGCGAGTTTGACGTCGTGGACCGAGCCGACCTTGACGCCCAGGTAGGCGACCTCGAGGTCGGGCCGCAACCCGGGCGAGTTCTCGAATTCGGCGCTGACCGTGAACGGCTTCCTGATCGCGTCGACCGTCACGATGCTGGTCAGCGCCCAGATGATCAGGACGATGCCGAGGACCACGAAGGCCCCGAGGTTGAGGAGGATCCGGGGACGCATCAGTCCTCCTGGTTCTGCAGGCCGAGGCTGCGCCGCACGGAGTCGTTCAGCGCCGGGATGGTCTCGCCCCGGCCGCCGTTGGCGGTGATGTGCTTGGCGTTGGTTTCGAAGGGCAGGAACCCGGCCAGCCAGGCCTGCATGAGGCCCTCGCCCTGGTAGGTCATGGACGGGGCGGCGAGCATGCCGGTGTACAGGTCCTTGGTGAGGGTCTTCAGTTCCTGCCGGCCGCGGACCATCGACTTGAGGACCCGGTCGAGCTTGTGCAGGAGGTTCTGCATCCGGGTCGCGTGCTCGTCGTGGACCTTGGAGTTGAAGGACTCGCCCAGGTGGACCAGCGACTGGACGGCCGCCTTCAGCTCCTTCTTGTCGGCCTGGATCCGCTGGGTCGCGAGCTCCAGGCGGCCGGGCAGCCGGTCGAGCTGGTCGCCGCTCTTGGCCAGCGAGCTGCCGAGCCGGGCCAGGCCCACGATGACGGCGTCGATGTCGTCGTCGGCCTTGGCGTAGCTGTCGGTCGTCTCCCTGAGCTTGCGGATCAGCGCGTTCAGGTCGGGGCCCTTGTCCTTCAGGGCGGTCGCGAGCGAGTCGACGATCGTGTGCAGGTCGTCGCCGCCGATCGCGGCGAGGATCGGCCCGACCTTCTCGGTGATCGACTCCAGGTCGGGCTGGACCCCGGTGTCCTTGATGTCGAAGTGCTCGGGCATGAACGGCCCGGACTCCATGTTCGCGCCCGCCGGCAGCCCGATCTTCACGTAGTTCTCGCCGAGCAGCGAGGTCTTCGCGATCGTCGCGGTCACCCCCTGGGGGAGCTTGCGCCCGGGCGAGAGCTGCATCGTCACGTGCGCGTGGAACTGCGGATCGACCTTGATCGAGATGACGGTGCCGATGCGGACGTCGGAGACCTGGACGCTGTGCCCGACGACGAGGTTCTGGACGTCGTCGAACTCGGCGGTGAACTCGAAGCCGCCCTTGGGGGCGCCGAGCGTCTGGACCGAGCACGCGGAGGTCGAGACCGCGATCAGCCCTACGGCGAGAAGCTTCTTCACGGCGCTCCCGCCTTCTTGTTCTTGCCCTGGTTCTTGCCGGTCGAGGACTTCTTGATCGTCCCCTTGCAGTTTCCGAACGGCTTGCCGGTGCAGGGGACGGGGCCCCAGTTCATCGCGTCGAAGATCGGCTGGAGCCAGGCTCGGGTGATCGCGTTCAGCTGGAGCCGGACGGTGATCACGTGCCGCCGCTGGTCGTAGGCCTTGACCACGGTGTCGGTGAAGGTGGAGAAGCTCTTGATGGCCAGGGCCACCGAGGCGCTGTTGGCCTTGAGCGTCATCACGATCTCCGAGACGTTCGCGATCGTGCTCGGCAGTTTCTCGTTGTAGTTCTGCACCAGGACGTCGCCCTGGGTGATGATCGACTCGAGGCCGCTGAGGAAGGCCTGCATCCGGTTGCGCTCGTCGGCGAGCTGGCCGCCGACGGAGTTGAAGGCGTTGAACAGGGCCTTCAGCTTCTGGTCCCGCCGGTTCAGCGATCCGGCCAGGTCGTTCAGCTTGGTCGCGAGGTTCACGATCCGCTGGTCCTGGGCGGCGAGCTTGTCGGTGAACGTGCCGAGGGTCTGGACGGCGTGGTTGATGTCCTTGCCGTTGTCCCGCAGCAGGTCGGCGCCGCCCTTGAAGGTGTCGCGCAGCCGGGTCGGGTCGACGTTCTTGGCGAGGCTGGTGAAGGCCGCCAGGGCGTCGTCGATCTCGACCGGCAGATCGGTCTGGTCCTGCTGGATCACGTGCCCGTCGTTCGCCTTGGCCATGCCCGGCTTCCACGGCGGGTACAGGATGATGTTCCGCTCGCCGATGGTGCTGGCCGACAGGATCGCGGCGTGCACGTCGTTCGGGACCGGGACGCTGTCCTTCACGCTGAGGGTGACCTTGACCCGGTTGTTCGGCTCGTCGATGTCGATCTTGTCGATGGTGCCGACGTTGGCGCCGAGGACCTTCACCCGGGACTGCTCGTAGAGGGAGGGCGTCTTGGCGAAGTAGACCGTCAGCTTGTAGGTCCCGCCGCCGCCGACGACCGAGCAGCCGCCCGAAGCGGTCACCACGAGGAGCGCGGCCGCGGCCGCGACCAGGCGCTTCATTTCTTCCCTCCGAGCTGCTCTGCCAGTTTGCCGAGGTCGGACGGGGAGAGCTGACCCATCTGCGAGAAGATCGTGTCGAGGTAGTTGCCCTGGTCGGCGATGCCGGCGAAGGACTGGAGCGAGGGCCCCGCCCAGGCCAGCGCCGTGTTGAGCTGGGCGATGTTCGGATCGATCGTCTTCAGCGTGTGGTCGAGGTCGGCGATGATGTCGTTCAGGGCCTTCTGCTTGGTGGTGATCAGCTTGGTGAGGCTCTGGACCGCTTCACCGCCCCCGCCCAGCAGGGTGGTCAGGTAGGCGCGCCGCTCCTTGAGCTGGTCGATGAGCGTCATCGCGTTGTTGACCAGCTCGGAGAGCTTCGCGTCCTTGTCCGAGACGATCTTGAGCACCTTGTCGCTGTTGTCCAGCAGCTCGGTGACCTTGCCGTCGGTGTCGCTGAACTCGTCGGCGAGCTTGGTGACCTGGGAGAAGGCGTGCGCGATCTTGTCGCGGTCCTCGGGGGTGAAGGCGGCGAGCTGGTCCAGGACCTTGCTGAAGGTCTTGGTGTCCAGGCCCTGGAGCGCCTTCGTGCCCTCCTTGAGCACCTCGTTGACCGTGGTGGGCACCTTGGTGCGGTCGACCGGGATGCGCCGCTGGGACTTCGGCACGTCCTCCATGTAGGGCTTGGTGACCGGGCCCGACAGCCGCAGGAACCGGCCGCCGAGGATGTTGGCCATCCTGATCTCGGCGCGGGTGCTCGGGCCGAGGTCGATGCCGGTGTCGACCTTCCACTTCACCAGCACCTCGCCCTTCTTGAAGTCGGGCTCGACGCTGGTGATCTGGCCGACCCGGACGCCCGCCACCAGCACGTCGTTGCCGTTGCGCAGGTTGCCGGTGTCGGTGAAGACCCCGCTCATCTCGTAGCGGGACTTCAGCAGGCCCATCGTGCCGGTGAGGAACGTCGCGCCGATCACCACGGCGATGACGGCGAGGGAGACCAGGCCGACCAGGATCGGCGGGCGGTCGCGGAAGGACTTGAGCGCCATCAGTTCCCTCCCGTGAGCATCTTCTTCATGGTCTGGCCGCTCTGCGGGTTGCCCGAGTAGCTCTTCAGGACCACCGGGTAGGGGCACTTGCCGTCGATGAGGGTCAGGCAGGGCACCGCGCCCCGGACGTAGTTGCCGCCGTTCATGATGCTCATCAGGCGCTGGAGCTTGGGTCCCGCCAGCTTGAGCACGTCCTGGATGCTGCCGACGTTCTTGTCGATGCCCCGGGTCATGACCGCGAGGCCCGCGACGACCTGGACGAGCTGGTCGCCGTCCTTGCCGATCAGCTTGTCGGCGGTCTTGAACATCTTCGCCAGCTGGACGATCGCCTGGTCGAGGAGCTGCCGGTTGTTGACGAAGCCGCCGGACAGCTCGGCGATGTCGTCGACGACCTTGCGGATCTGGGTGTCGCGCCGGGCGATCACCCCGGTGACCGTCGAGTAGTCGGCGAGGAGCTGCTTCAGGGTCGTCCGGCGGGCCGAGATGGTCGAGGCCAGCTGGTCGACGTTGCTGATCAGGTGGGTGACGTTGGCCTTGTTGCCGTCGAGGGCCTGGTAGATCGCCATGAGGATCTGGTTGAGCTGCTCGGGGTTGAGGCTCTTGGCCAGCGGGGCGAGCTGGTCGACGAGCTGGCCGATGTCGACGACGGAGTGGGTGCGGGTGATGACCGCGCCGTCGCGGATCTTCTCGGTGCTGGTGCCCGGGATCAGGTAGACCACCCGCTGGCCGACCGCGCTGCGCCAGCGGATGGCGACCTCGCTGTCGGCCGGTACCCGGTACTTGTCCTGGACGGTCAGGCCGACCACGGCCTTGCCGTTCTTCACCTTGATCGAGTTCACCTGGCCGACGGGAGCGCCGGCGATCTTCAGGACGTCGCCGTCGATGAGGCCGTTGGCGTCGTCGAAGACCGCTGTGATCTTGTAGCCGCCACCGAACGACACCCGGGCGATCTGGGTGCCGATCAGGAAGGTGAGCGTCCCGGTGACCGCGAAGAAGGCGATCAGCTTCAGGAAGGTCGCGCGCCGCTGCCGCGCCTGTTCTGTGAGGGCCACCGCTAGTTGCCCTTCTTCTTGGCGTTCTTGTCCGCGGCCGGGGTGGTCGCGTACCACTGCTGGCACGCCGGGAGGCCGAGAAGGATGTGACACGGGTTCGAGGGGATGAGGACCTTCACCGCGAGCAGCCGGTGCCCGGGGTCGCCACCGGACGGCCAGCCGACGGCCTTGTAGGTCGGGAGCAGGTCGATGATCGTCGGGATGGAGGTGCCGACCAGCCCGAGCTGGGCGGCGATCACGGCGACCGCCCGCTCCCCCGAGCGGAAGCCCTGCTTGAGACCGTCACCGTGGTGGTCGAAGCCCCCCGCGACGATGCCGGACACCCCGTTGACGCCGTCCGCGAAGCCGCGCAGCCGGCCGTTCCCGCTCGCGGCGGTGTCGATGACCGCGTTGGCGCCGCTGACGATCGACCCGATGTCGTCGCCCGCGCCCTGGATCCGGGCGAGCCTGGCGAGGTCGCGGAGGAAGACCTCGGCGTTCTTGCGGTTCACGTGGGCGACGTCGACGATCTTGTTGACGTTGTCGATCAGCTCGCGGATGTCCCCGCCCTCGCCGTCCAGGCCCTCGGAGAGGGTGTGGACGATCACGGCGAGGTCCTTCGGGTCGAGCTGGGCGAGGGTGGCGTTGGCGTCGTTCAGCAGGTCGTTCAGGTCACGCGGGTCGGTGGTCTTCTCGAGCCTGGTGCCGGCCTTCACGTAGGGGCCGGTGGCCTCGTGCTCGCCGGGGATCAGGTTGATGAACTTCGGGCCGAAGACCGACGCGGGCTCGAGCGAGGCGACGACCGTGTCGGCGATCTTGTGACCGTCGCTGATGCTCATCGTGATCAGCGCCCGGCCGTTCGGCAGCAGATCGATCTCGTTGACCCGGCCGACCTGCATGCCGCGGATCTTCACCGGGGAGGACTTGCCGAGGCCCTGGCCGGCCTGGCCGAACTCGGCGGTCAGCGTCATGCCCTTGGACTCGTACGGCTTGGTGATCAGCACATAGAGGGTCGCGGAGGTGAGGACGATGGTGGCGACCGCGATCGCGAACCTCGTGCCGAGGGAGAGCTCGGTGTTCATCCGGACAACCTCACCGTTCCGCCCTGGCCCCAGAAGACGTAGGACAGCAGCAGGTTCAGGGTCACGATCATGACGATGGACAACCGGATCGCCCGGCCCGCAGCGGTGCCCACGCCGACCGGGCCGCCGCTGGCGTAGTAGCCGTAGTAGCAGTGGATCGAGATGACCGCGACGGAGAAGACGGCCACCTTGATGCAGCTGAAGACGAGGTCCTTCAGCGGCAGGTAGAGGTGGAAGTAGTAGTCGTAGACGCCGGGCGCGAGGCCGAAGAACTCGGTGGAGACGAACCGGGTGGCGAAGAAGCTGGCGAAAAGGGCGATGAGGTAGAGCGGCACGAGGGCGATCAGAGCGGCGACGACGCGGGTGCAGATGAGGTAGGCGAAGGAGTTGATGCCCATGACCTCGAGGGCGTCGATCTCCTCGGAGATCCGCATGGCGCCCAGCTCGGCGGTGAACGCCGAGCCGCACTGGGCGGCCAGGGCGATCGAGGCGATGATCGGCGTGATCTCGCGGACGTTGATGAAGCTGCCCACCAGGCCCATGAACGACTCGGCCCCGATGACCTGGAGGCCGGTGAAGACCTGAAGGCCGACCTCGGTGCCGACGAACAGCGACATGGTGAACGTCACGAAGATCATGCCGCCGCCGACGACCGTGCCGCCGACACCGATGACGATGTCGCTGACCTGCTGGCCGACGGTCTTGGCGTACTTGAAGCGGAAGATGATGTCGCGGACGGAGTACAGGAGGACCTTCGCGAGGAAGATCGGCCAGCCGGAGACATCGGCGACCTTCTTCACGGCGTTGGTACTGCCCCTGGACGCGCCGAGTGCCGCCTTGCGGGGAGCGTTGGTCAGCATGCGGTCTCAGATCTTGGGGGGGTAGGCGATGACGTAGATGGTGGTGATCACGTAGTTGAAACCGAACACGAGCAGCAGCGCGACGACCGTCGCCTGGTTGACCGCGCGGCCCACCCCGACCGGGCTCTGTTCGCAGGTCATGCCCTTGTAGCAGGCGACCATCGCGGCGATGAAGCCGAAGAGCCAGGCCTTGAACAGGGTGACCACCAGGTCGGACACCCGCAGGAGAGAGAGGGCCCCGTCGAAGTAGGCGCCGGGGGTGACATCCTGCAGGAGAACGTTGAAGAAGAACCCGCCGATCGCGCCCGACAGGATCACGAGTGAGGCCAGCATCGTGGAGACGAGGCTGGCCGCCCACATGCGCGGGGTGACGAGGCGGTGAATGGGGTTCACGGCCATCACCTCCATCGCGCTCAGTTCGTCACGGATGCGCCGGGCACCCATGTCCGAGGTCATGGCCGAACCGCCCGCACCGGCGATGATCAGCGCGGCGGCGATGGGTGCGACCTCACGGACGAGGCCGACCACGACCGCGCCACCGGTGGCCGACTGCGCGCCGAGCTGACCGGCGAGATCGCCGACCTGGAGGGCGACCGTCGCACCGAGCGGCAGCGCGATGAGGATGACGGGCATCGTGGTGACACGTGCGAGGAACCAGCACTGTTCCACGAACTCCCAGAACCAGTTGCGAACATCCCATGTTCGTCGCAGCCCTTCCAGGGCGATGATGAACAACTCGCCGATCTGGGTGAGGAGCCCGCGCACCCGGCTGGTGACCAGGACCGGAACGCTTGCCATCGGCAGCCCCTCCTCGTAGTAACGAAGCATTTACAAACCAAGCGCTTGGTACCGTAACGCGGGTCACACGACGTCCACAAGCCCCTGCTAGACAACGTTTGCGTCAATGGGAGCGGGAAAACCGGCCCCACTGCTACCAAACTCAATCTTGATCACTCTCAGTTTTCGCAGTGCGCGGCCACCCCCGGCCAAACGGACAACCCAGGCGCCTAGTGTTGATCTGAACAGCACCGCAGCAGTCAGGAGCCGCGTCATGGCCTCGCGCAAGCGTCCGACCGAACCCCGCGTGACCGCCCCGAAGGACCACGCCGCCGGATTGCCGGCCGTGGGGATCGCGCTGCGGATGGCCGTCGAGCAGATGGGCGTGACCCGGACGGCGAAGACCCTGCTGAGGGTGAACCAGAAGTCCGGCTTCGACTGCCCCGGCTGCGCCTGGCCCGAGGGCGACCACCGCCATGTCGCGGAATTCTGCGAGAACGGGGCCAAGGCCGTGGCCGAGGAGGCGACGATCCGCCGGGTCACCCCGGAGTTCTTCGCCCGGCAGTCGGCCGCCCAGATCGCCCGGGGCTCGGACTACTGGCTCGGGCAGCAGGGCAGGCTGACCTCCCCCATGCTCCTGCGCGAGGGCGCCACCCACTACGAACCGGTCTCCTGGGCCGAGGCGATCGGGCTGACCGCCAGGACCCTGCGCGGGCTCGCCTCCCCCGACGAGGCCGTCTTCTACACCTCGGGCCGCACCAGCAACGAGGCCGCCTTCGCCTACCAGCTCTTCGTCCGCGCCTTCGGCACCAACAACCTGCCGGACTGCTCGAACATGTGCCACGAGTCGTCGGGGTCGGCGCTGATCCAGACGATCGGCATCGGCAAGGGGTCGGTGCACCTGACCGACCTGCCCGAGGCCGACCTCGTCTTCGTGGTCGGGCAGAACCCCGGCACCAACCATCCGCGCATGCTCTCGGCGCTGGAGGAGGCCAAGAAGCGGGGCGCGCGGATCGTCACGGTCAACCCGCTGCCCGAGGCGGGGCTGATGCGGTTCGACAACCCGCAGAAGCCGGCCGGGCTGGCCGGGCACGGGACCCGGCTGACCGACCTGTTCCTCCAGATCCGGCTCAACGGGGACCTGGCCTTCTTCCAGGCCCTCAACCATCTGATCATCGACGACGACGCGGTCGACCACGAGTTCGTCGCCGCCCACACCGCGGGCTACCCCGAGTTCGCCGCGGCGGCCGCGAAGCTCGACTGGGCCGAGGTCCTGGAGGCGACCGGCCTCGAGCGGGCGGAGATCGAGCAGGTCCACCAGGAGGTCCTGCGCTCCTCGAAGATCATCGTCTGCTGGGCGATGGGCCTCACCCAGCACAAGAACTCGGTGGCGACCATCCGCGAGATCGTCGACTTCCTGCTGCTGCGCGGCAACATCGGCAGGCCCGGCGCGGGGGTCTGCCCGGTCCGCGGGCACTCCAACGTCCAGGGCGACCGCACCATGGGCATCTACGAGAAGCCCTCCCCCGCCTTCCTGGACGCCCTCGGGGCCGAGTTCGGGTTCACTCCCCCGCGCGAGCACGGCCACGACACCGTCGAGTCCATCCGGGCGATGCGCGACGGACGGGTGAAGGTCTTCTTCGGGATGGGCGGCAACTTCGTGCGCGCCACCCCCGACTCCGCCGTCACCGAGGCGGCCCTGCGCGGCTGCGACCTGACCGTCCAGGTCTCCACCAAACTGAACCGCTCGCACGGCGTGACGGGCCGGCAGGCGCTGATCCTTCCCGCGCTCGGCCGCACCGACGACGACGCGGGCCGCTTCGTGACCGTCGAGGACTCGATGAGCGCCGTCCACGCCTCGCGCGGCACCCTCACCCCGCTGTCGAAGCTGATGCGCTCCGAGGTCGACATCGTCTGCGACCTGGCCGCCGCCACCCTCGACCTCGACCTCGGCTGGAAGGAGATGGCGGCCGACTACGACGTGATCCGGGACCACATCTCGCGGGTCGTCCCGGGGTTCGCCGACTTCAACGCGCGGGTCCGCGAGCCGGGCGGGTTCGTCCTGCCGCACGGCCCGCGCGACTCCCGCACCTTCGCCACCGCCTCGGGGAGGGCCAACTTCACGGTCAACCCGCTGGAGGTGCTGCGGGTGCCGGAGGGCCGGCTGATCCTGCAGACCGTCCGCAGCCACGACCAGTACAACACCACGATCTACGGCCTCGACGACCGCTACCGGGGCATCAGGGGCGGCCGCAAGGTCGTGTTCGTGAACCCCGCCGACCTCGGGGCCCTCGGCCTGGCCGACGGGGAGACCGTCGACCTGGTCAGCGAGTGGTCCGACGGGGAACGGATCGCGCACGGCTTCCGGACCGTGTCCTACCCGACGGCCAGGGGCTGCTGCGCGGCCTACTTCCCCGAGACGAACGTCCTCGTCCCGCTGGACAGCACCGCCGACACCAGCAACACGCCGACCTCGAAGTCCGTCGTGGTCCGCCTCGTGAAGAGCGCGTAGTGGGACGGGTCACGGTCAGGCGCCCGGTCGAGCGGTGGACCGGCGCCGCCAGCGTGAGCCGGGTCGACACGCTGGCGGTCGAGGAGCCGCTCCAGATCAGGGTCGGCGGCCGGGAGCTGACCGTCACCATGCGGACCCCCGGCGCGGACTTCGACCTCGTCGCCGGGTTCCTGCTCGCCGAGGGGATCATCGGCGGCCGCGACGACCTGGTGGCGATGAAGCACTGCGGAGACGACGACTACAACGTCGTGGACGCGGGCCTCGCCCGGGAGGTCGCCTTCAAGGCGCGGGCCTTCCCCACCTCCAGCGCCTGCGGGGTGTGCGGGACGGAGAGCATCGCCGACCTCGCCCACCGGGCGCGCTGGGACGTCGCCGCCGACGAGACGCGGGTGCCCGCCGAGGTCCTCGGATCGCTGCCCGGGCTGCTGCGCGAGGCGCAGGCGGTGTTCTCCAGGACCGGCGGGCTCCACGCGGCCGGGCTGTTCACGGCCGAGGGGCAGCTGCGCTGCCTGCGCGAGGACGTGGGACGGCACAACGCGGTCGACAAGGTCGTCGGCCACGCCCTGCGCGAGGGGCTGCTGCCGCTGAGCGGGCACGTCCTGCTCGTCAGCGGGCGGGCGTCCTTCGAGCTCACCCAGAAGACGTGGGCGGCGGGGATCCCCGTGCTGGCGGCCGTGTCGGCGCCGTCCTCACTGGCGGTGTCGCTGGCCGAGAAGGCCGGGATCACCCTCGTGGGCTTCCTGAGACCGCCGACCATGAACGTCTACACCGCTACCCGAAGGGTCAGTCAGTAGTCACTTACTAGGATCGGCTATCGTCTGGGGCATGGACTTCGACCTGCCCGACAGCGCGCTGGCCGTCCGCGAGGGCATCACGGCCGTGACCGCGAAATACGGATACGACTACTGGGACCGCTGCGACGCCGAGCACCGGTGGCCCGAGGAGGTCTGGCGCGATCTGGGCGCGGGCGGCTGGCTCGGCCTCGCGGTGCCCGAGGAGTACGGCGGCGGCGGCCAGGGCCTGCTGGAGCTCGCCGTGGCGCTGGAGACCCTGTCGCGGTCCGGCGCCGGAGCCGCCGCCTCCTTCATCTACCTGCTGACACCCGGCTTCGGGGCGCTGACGCTGTCGCGGCACGGCAGCGAGGAGCAGAAGAAGCGGTTCCTCCCGGCGCTGGCGCGTGGCGAGCTCGAGACCTGCTTCGCGCTGACCGAGCCCGACGCCGGCAGCAACGCCATCAACATCACGACCCATGCCCGCAGGGACGGCGACGGCTGGCTCGTGAAGGGCCAGAAGATCTGGATCTCCGGGGTCGAGCGGGCCGACCACATGATGCTGGTGACCAGGACCGTCCCCGCGGCGGAGGCCAAGCCCCGCGCCAGCGGCTTCACCGTCTTCCTCGTGGACGTGAAGCGCGCCGTGGCCGAGGGCACCCTCACCTTCCAGCCCATTCCCAAGCTCGGCACCAACACCGTCGCCTCCTCGATGGTCTTCCTCGACGACGTCCGTGTCACGCAGGAGGACGTGGTCGGGCAGGTCGACGCCGGATTCGCCGTGCTGTGGGACATCCTCAACCCCGAGCGCATCCTGGCGGCGGCCTCGGGCGTCGGCGGGTCGGAGGCGGCACTGCGGGTCGCGGTCGACTACGCCAAGGACCGGGCCCCCTTCGGCAAGCCCATCGGCACCAACCAGTCGCTGGCCTTCCCGCTGGCGAAGATCAAGGCGCAGACCGAGCTGGCCCGGCTGATGACCTACAAGGCCGCGTGGCTGTGGGACCGGGGCGAGCCGTGCGGCTCCGAGGCCAACATCGCCAAGCTGACGGCGTCCGAGGCGGCCTGGCAGGCGGCCGACCGCGCGTTCCAGGTGCACGGCGGGATGGCCTACTCCCTGGAGTACCCCGTCGCGCGCATGTTCCGCGACGCCCGGATCGGCAAGAACATCCCGGTGGCGGAGGAACTGGTCCTCGCGCACATCGCCCAGCACGACCTGGGCCTGCCGAAGTCCTACTGACCCGGCGACGGAGCCGAGGCCGCTTCCACGAGGGCCTGGAAGATGCGGAGGTCGTCGCCCTCCTCGGGGTGCCACTGGACACCGATGCCGAACCGGTGCCCCTGGAGCTCGACGGCCTCCACCACCTGGTCCTTGGCCCACGCGACCGGCACCAGGCCCTTGCCCAGCCGGTCGACGGCCTGATGGTGGTAGGTCGGGACGTCCACGTACTCGCCGAGGACCTTCCCCACCGAGCTCGCGAGGCCCACCTGGACCTTGTGCCTGGAGAACTTGCCCAGCACCGGGGCGTGCCCCTCGTGACCCACCGAGTCGGGCAGGTGCTGGATGAGCGTGCCGCCACGGCAGACGTTGAGCAGCTGCATCCCCCGGCAGACGCCCAGGAACGGCTTGTCCTGGTCGATGGCGGCGCGCAGCACGGCCAGCTCCCAGCGGTCCCGGACGACGCTGGGCGTCCCGGTGCGCTCGTGGGGCTGGGCCCCGTACCGCGAGGGCTCCACGTCGGGGCCTCCCGCGATGATGATCCCGTCGAGCCGTCCGACCACGGTCTCCACCGAACTCAGGTCGTCCAGGGGCGGCAGCAGGACGGGGATCCCGCCCGAACGCTCCACCGACCTGACATAGGAGGTGGCGAGCAGGGCGGCCTCACGCACCCAGACGCTCCAGCGAGCGGGCTCCTGGTACGTCGTCACGCCGATGAGCGGCTGTGGCATTGACGTTCACTCCTTCTTCCCGCGTGTAGCTTGCCGCAACTCGGCGCTCCCCGTACCGGGTTCGGGACGCAGATCACACTTCGATCCTGCCCGCAACCGTCCTCTTCACGCGGGTAAGAGCTTTGTCACACCGGGTATCAGGTTTTTACACCCCCCTCGATACCATCCAGAATTTCAGGTTCCGAATAGGCGGGAAAATGGCGGTCACAGCCCCCCTCCCGACCGATACCGAGCAGTATTCACCATCGGGCCACCACTACGGAGAACCATCAAACGACTACCCAACGTAGATAGTCGGACGTCTTGGCGCGAACCGGTTGAGGTTGTCTACCTCGGATGTAACACTCCGAGCTAAGCGAGATGCACCGCGAGTACCGGGATCGGGCCGCTGTGGGGGGTGGGCGGGAACGGTGTTCGGCAGCGCATTCGAAACCTGATTCGCCAGGGGGGCGGATTGACACATGTCCTTGAATCCCCGCATCGTCAAAGAGAGTTTTGCGCTTATAGAACCGCACACGGAGAGGGCTTCCGCATATTTCTACGGACGGCTTTTCGCGGAGAGCCCGAGACTTCGCGCCCTGTTCCCGCCGGCGATGGACCTCCAGCGCGACCGGCTGTTCAGGGCGCTCACGACGGTCGTCTGGAGCCTCGACAGCCCTGACGCACTCGCGTCCTACCTGAGCCAGCTGGGCCGCGACCACCGGAAGTACGGCGTCTTCGACGAGCACTACGCGGCCGTGGGGGGCGCGCTGCTCGCGACGATCCGGAAGTTCCTCGGCGACGCCTGGAACGCCGAGGTGGAGGAGGCGTGGACGGCCGCCTACACCGCGGCGGCCGGGATGATGACGAGCGCCGCCCACGCCGACGCCGAGATCTCGCCGCCCTGGTGGATCGCTGAGGTCGTCGACCACGAGCGGCGGACCCCCGACGTCGCGGTGCTGACCGTCCGGCCGGGCCAGCCGCTGCCCTACACCGCCGGCCAGCACGTGACCGTGCAGACCTCGCGCTGGCCGCGGGTCTGGCGCCCGTACTCGATCGCCAACGCCCCGCGTGAGGACGGCCTGCTGCGGTTCCACGTCCGGGCGACCCCCGGCGGCTGGGTGAGCGGTTCGCTCGTCCGGCACACCGAGGTCGGCCACTCGGTCCTGCTCGGTCCCGCGCTGGGGACCATGGGCCTGGACCCCGATTCCGACCGCGACATCCTCTGCGTGGCCGGCGGCACCGGGCTCGCGCCGCTCAAGGCCATCATCGAGCAGGTCATCTCGATGCGGCAGCGGCGCCACATCCATCTGGTCGTGGGCGCGCGGACCCGGCGCGACCTCTACGACCTGGACGACCTCCGCCTGCTGGAGTCCACCTACCCCTGGCTGCGGGTGATCCCCGTCGTCTCGGAGGAGCCCGACTTCGAGGGCGTCCAGGGGATGGTCTCGGAGGTTCTCGGCAGGCTCCGCGACTGGAGCGACCACGACGCCTACGTCGCCGGACCCACCGGGATGATCGCCGAGACCGTCTCCCGGCTGGGCCGCCTCGGGGTTCCGCCCGACCGGGTGCACCATGACGCGCTCCACGCCGAGCTGCGGCGGGGCTGCCCGCACAACCCCGGATACATCAACGCGGGACCGGTCGAGCACTCCCCTGCGCAGCCGGACCCGGAACCCACCGGACCGGTCCCCGCCGCGCGCCACCATCGTGTTTCGCGACCCGTCCGGCGGCCTCCAGCATGACCAGGTGGGCGAGCGTCTCCAGCATGGCGGTCCTGCGCATGAACGGCTGGATCTGCTCCCACGGCCTCGACCAGGTCAGCCGGGTGGCCAGCTCCCACGCCGTCGGGCCCTCGGCGGCCCGCCCGACCGCGCCCTCGATCTCCGTCAGGCGCTCCTCGTGGTGGTCCAGCAGCTCCGCGACCCGGGCGTCCAGGCCGGCGAACCTGTACTCATGGGCCGGCAGCACCTCCTCGACCCGCAGGCCGCGCACCTTCTCCAGGGAGGCGAAGAAGTCGCCGAGCGCGTCGCCCGGCTGCTGCGGGTGCACCACGACCGCCGGGCTGATCCTCGGCAGCACGTGGTCCCCCGACAGCAGCAGCCCGCCCCGCACGTCGTGGAAGCAGACGTGGCCGGGTGAGTGCCCCGGCGTCCAGACCGTCCGCAGCTCCCATCCCGGGACGGGCGCGAGCTTCCCATCCTCGAGGATCACCTCGGGCTCGGTGTGGCGCACCAGCGGCAGGATCGACTTCGAGGCGTCCGCGAGCTGCCCCGCGTCCTCCTCCGGCACCCCGTGCTCGCGCATCTGCCGCCGGATGGCCTCGATCAGGCCCGTGTAGTCCCGGTACCGGTCGCGCAGCAGCCGGGCGTCGGCGCTGTGCAACGCCACCCAGGCCCCTGACGCCTCCCGCACCCGCCCGGCGAGCCCGTAGTGGTCGGGATGCAGATGCGTGACCAGCACCCCGAGCACATCGGTGATCGCGTAGCCGGCGACCGCGAGGCCGTCGTTCAGGGCCGCCCAGGCCTCCGCGGTGTCCCACCCGGCGTCGACCAGCACGACCCCGCCCGGCGCCTCGAGCACGTAGACGAGCACGTAGCGCAGGGGATTGTCCGGCAGCGGGACGGGCACCGACCACAGGCCGTCCCTGACCCGCTCCACCGGCGGCAGCACCTTGTCCAGCCACGCCTGCTTCTGAACGACCCCGGTCACCTCGATCATCCGAACCCCCAAGACTAGAATGAGATTCGGTAATTCTGGCATAGGAGGCTCAGGGCGAGACGCGGCCGTTGGCGACGAACGCCGCGTGGGTCAGCGGCATGAGCTCCGCCCAGGCCGCCTCGAGCTTCTCGGCGACCATCTCGATCTCGCGCTGCGGGAACGACGGGACGGCCGCGTCCTCGTTCTTCGTGCGCAGCGACAGGAAGTGCATCAGCGCACGGGAGTTGCAGGTGGCGTACATGGAGGAGAACAGCCCGACCGGCAGGACGGCCCGGGCCACCTCGCGGGCGACCCCGGCCTCCAGCATCTCCAGGTAGGAGGCGTAGGACTGCCGGTAGGACTGCTCCATCGACTCGGTGACCAGCTTGTGCTGCTCGGGCGTGCCCGGCAGGAAGTTGTACTGGCCGGGCCGCCCCTCCTGCACGAGGTTCCGGTCGGTGCCCGGCACGTAGAAGACCGGCTCCAGCTGCCGGTAGCGGCCGCTCTCCTCGTTGTAGCTCCACACGCGGTGCCGGTGGAACTCGCGGAAGACGAAGATCGGGGCGCTGACGAAGAAGGTCATCGAGTTGTGCTCGAAGGGGCTGCCGTGCCGGTCGCGCATCAGGTAGTTGATGAGGCCCTTGGAGCGCTCGGGATCCTTCTGGAGCTCGTCCAGGGACTGCTCCCCCGCCGTCGAGACCCGGGCGGCCCACAGGACGTCGCGGTCCGAGGCGTTGTGCTTGACCAGTTCGACGGTGACGTCGCTGCGGAACCGCGGTTCGGTCTCGGTCACGTGGTTTCCCCCTGAGATCGGTGCTGGATTGCGGGTCCTAGGAAACCAGCTGGGAACGCGGATCGCGACCCGGGCGCGTGCCGACGACGATGGTGGCGCCGAGGGCCTCGTCCTCCATGATCCGCGAGGTCAGGCCGTTTCCGGCGAAGAAGGCCGCGGTCACGGGGGCCTGGGCGAGGCTGGTCTCGACCAGGAGATGACCGCCGGGGGCCAGCCACACCGGGGCCTCGGCGGCGACCCTGCGCTGGAGGTCGAGGCCGTCGGGGCCGCCGTCGAGGGCGGAGCGCGGTTCGTGGTCGCGGGCCTCGGGCGGCAGGAAGGGGATCTCACCCGTCGGCACGTAGGGCGTGTTCGCGATGAGGGTGGCCAGGCGTCCCCTCAGCGAGGCCGGGAGCGGGGCGAAGAGGTCGCCGGTGTGGATCGTGGCGCCGGGGAGGTTGCCGCGGGCGCAGGCCGTGGCGGCGGGGTCGAGGTCGCAGGCGTGGACCTCCAGCCCGGGGACGGCCGCGGCGAGGGCCACGGCCACCGCGCCCGAGCCGCAGCACAGGTCGAGGACCGTCGCGCCGGGGGGCGTCAGGGAGATGGCCGTCGCGGCGAGGAACTCGGTGCGCCTGCGGGGGACGAAGACGCCGGGTGCGAGCGCGATGCGGTGGCCGAGAAAGCCGGCCCAGCCCAGGACCTGCTCCAGCGGGTGCCCGCCGGCCCTGCGGGCGACCATCGCGGTCAGGGCGGCGGGAGAGCCCGCGGCGGCGATGAGGAGATCGGCCTCGTCCTCGGCGAAGACGCAGCCGGCTGCGCGCAGGGTCGTGGTGATGGTGGCGTGGGTGAGCATGGAAAGCCTTCCGGAAGATCAGAAGGGGCTCTCGGGTCGCCTACGCGGGGAGCGACCGGTTCGAGGAGAGCGCCCGGAACCGTACAGCGGTGATGGGACTCGCCTCCTTCCGGCCGTCGTCGATGATCAGGATAGAGCAATCGACGCCGCCCGCGCCTGGGTGGCGGGGCGGCGCCGAGTCGGGGATGTCAATGGAAGATGCTGACGCCACCGGGGCCGACCAGGAGGCCGACGACGATGAGGACGATGCCCCAGAGCAGGTCCCGGCGGGCCAGGATGGTGTAGATACCGGCGATCACGAGGACCACCGCGATGAGCCAGAGAATGGTGTACATGTCGAACCGGATGCCCGGCACATCAGGGGTTTAACTCGCCATTTACCCCAAAGTGCCTAATCCGCCGGTCAGCGCCTTGCCAGCCGCAGGATATTGGTGACGATCCGGTGTCCGTGGCCGCCCTTCGCCGTGAGGATCGACTCGGGGTGGAACTGGACGGCCCATCGCCTGCGCTCGGGGTCCTCGATGGCCATCGCCACACCGTCCTCGGTGACGGCCGTGATCGTGAAGCCGTTGTCGCCCAGCAGCTCCCGGGTGGTGTGCAGGGAGTGGTAGCGCGCCGCGGTGAAGGTCTCGGGCAGGCCCGCCAGGACCTCGCCGCCGCTCGTGGTGACCTGGCCCGGCTTGCCGTGCTGCGGGTAGGACAGCGTGGCCAGCTCGCCGCCCGCGTGCTCCACCATCGCCTGGAGACCCAGGCAGACGCCGAACGCGGCGGTCTCCCTGATGTCGAGCGCCTTGAGCAGCGAGGTCGTGTCGAAGTCCGCAGGACGGCCGGGGCCAGGCGACAGGACCACGAGGTCGGGGCGGAGCTCGTCGAGGACCGTCTCGGGGAAGCCGAAGCGCAGCGTGGTGACCTCGGCGCCCTGCTGGCGGAAGTAGTCGGCGAGGGTGTTGACGAAGGAGTCCTGATGGTCGACGACCAGGACCTTCATGCCCGCGCCCACCATCTCGGGCTCCGGCTCGGGGACGGCCGGCGGAGCGGTGGACTGCGAGGAGGACAGGGCCTCCAGCAGGGCGCGCGCCTTGAGGAGCGTCTCGCTCTCCTCGGCGTCGGGGTCGCTGTCGTACAGGAGGGTCGCGCCCGCCCGGACGGCCGCGACGCCGTCGGAGATCTGCGCGGTGCGCAGGGTGAGACCGGTGTTCATCGAGCCGTCGAAGCCGACGTAGCCGACGGCCCCGCCGTACCAGCGGCGCGGGGTCTCCTCGTGGTCCTCGATGAACTGCATCGCCCAGGTCTTGGGCGCGCCGGTGACGGTCACGGCCCACATGTGGGTGAGGAAGGCGTCGAGGGCGTCCATGCCGGGGCGCAGCCGCCCCTCGATGTGGTCGACGGTGTGGATCAGGCGGGAGTACATCTCGATCTGCCGGCGTCCGATGACCTTGACGGTCCCGGGGACGCAGACCCGCGACTTGTCGTTGCGGTCGACGTCGGTGCACATGGTCAGCTCCGACTCCTCCTTGAGGGAGGTGAGGAGCGTGCGGATGTTCTCGGCGTCCTCGAGGGGGTCGCCGCCGCGCTTGATCGTGCCGGAGATCGGGCAGGTCTCGACGCGGTCGCCGGTCACCCGGACGAACATCTCCGGTGACGCCCCGACCAGGTACTCACCGTCGCCGAGGTTGAAGAAGAACTCGTACGGCGCGGGGTTGGTGTCGCGCAGCCGGTCGAAGAAGCGGGCGGGCGACGCGCACGGCCCGTACATCACGTGGCCCGGCACGACCTCGAACAGGTCGCCGCGGACGAACTTCTCCTTGGCCTTGTGGACCACCTCGGCGTACCGTCCGGGCACGGGCTGGGCGGGGACCTCGCGCGGCACCGGCACCGGGGTCGGCTCGGTCGCCCGCGGCAGCCCCTCGGTGGAGGCGCCGTCGACGGCGAACTCGTAGGTGAAACGGGTGGAGGACTCGCGCTTGCGGTCGATGACCAGGACCTCGTCGGCCAGGTGCAGCACGAGGTCGCGCTGGTCGTCCTCGCGCGGGATGGCCAGCCTGATCGGCTCGAACTGGAACGACAGGTCGTAGCCGAACGCCCCGTACAGGCCGAGATGGGGATCGGCGTCCTCGGGCGAGGCGGGCTTGAACAGGCCGGCGACGGCCCGCAGCGCGGTGAAGACGGTGGGCTGGCGGCTGCGGTCCTCCTCGGCGAAGACGGCCTCGCCCTGCGGGACGAGGACCACGATCCGGCCGGGCTCGTCGGCCCTGACCTCACCGGTCCCCCGCATCACCGCGGCGACCGCGGGCAGCAGCACCAGGCCGCGCCCGTTCAGCGCCCTGGCCTCGATCCGCCGGCCCCGCGCGACCAGCTCGATGGCCGGGTCGACGTAGCCCATCGCCCAGCGGCTGTACCGGCCCGGATACTCCATGCCCGAGCTGAGCACCCCGCCGCGGCGCGTTTCGACGGCCGTGACGAGCCTGGCCAGGAGCTCGGCCTCGCTCTCGGCGGCGACGGCCGTGGCGGTGCGGGTGACGGTGATGCCGCCCGCCGTCTGGTACTGCGTGTCCACCCTGATCTCCTTCGGCCCACATGGTTCGTCGCTCAGAGCGGAAACGCGAAACGACCGCCCCGAGGACGGTCGCTGGTCAGATCACATGCTGAACCCGCGCCGCCTCAGCGACGCCACCACCACTGGGCGTTCGTACGAATTCGCATGATGGCGACAGGTTAACCGTTCGCCGCGGGTAACGCCAAGCAACCTGCGGCGCCGTAAGGGTTCCGTTAGATACCGAAACACGACAAGATGGGATGAAAGCGATCACTTACTCTCCGAGGTGAAGGCCGTGGAAAGGATCAACAGCGAGTTCGAGCTGCGCGGCGTCAACCACCTGGCGCTCGTCTGCTCCGACATGGCACGGACGGTCGACTTCTACCAGGGCGTGCTCGGCATGCCGCTGATCAAGACGATCGAGCTGCCCATGGGCTGGGGCCAGCACTTCTTCTTCGACGCGGGAGGGGGCAACGCGCTCGCCTTCTTCTGGTTCCCCGATGCCCCCGAGGCGGTGCCGGGCGTCAGCGCCCCGAAGGAACTGCCCGAGCGCGGAGAGCTGGTGTCGGCGGTGGGCTCGATGAACCACATCGCCTTCGACATAGCCCCGGAGAAGATCGAGGAGTACCGCGACAAGCTCGTCGCCAAGGGCGTCGAGGTCGGCATGATCCTCAACCACGACGACAGCGAGTTCGGCGTCGCCCGCGACTGGGTCTCCGAGGAGAACAGGCGCGGCGTCTTCGTGCGCTCGCTGTACTTCAAGGACCCCGACGGGATCCTGGTCGAGTTCGCGGGCTGGACCCGCGAGCTGGACCGGCCCGAGGACGTCCGCCACACCCCCAAGACCGCCGCCGATAGGACGATCTAAGTGCCCCGTCTCCGCCAGGTCCGCCGCAAGGAAACCCAGGACAAACTCGTCAGGTTCTTCTACGACAAGCTGTTCGGCGAGGACGTCGACCCCGTCGACTCGCCCGGCACGGCCACCGGCTCCCCCGGTACCTGGTGGACCGTCTTCGCGCTCGACCCGAAGATCTTCAAGCACTGCGTGCAGGGCTTCCAGGTCTACCGCGAGACCTCGGTCGACCCGGTGCTGCGCGAGCTCGGCCAGATCAGGGCCGGGTGGGCGCGCGGCAGCCAGTTCGTCTACTCCCAGCACTGCAAGCAGATGCGGGCGCTGGGCGTGCCGGAGGAGAAGATCGAGGCCGTCGCGAGCTGGGAGGTGGCGGACTGCTTCAGCGAGGTCGAGCGCGCCGTCCTCGCCTACACCGACGCCCTGGTCCTGGGCGGCGGCCGGGTCCATGACGGAGTCTTCGCGGCCCTGAAGAAGCATCTGCCGGACGAGCAGATCCTCGAACTGACCTACACGACGTGCCTGTACGAGATGCACGCGACGATGTCCAAGGCGCTGCGCGTCGAGTTCGACGACCGCGACGATCCGATCGTCGAGGTGGCCGCGCCCGAGGGCTACGGCGCCCGCGACATCGCGGCCGACATCACCGGTGGTCAAGGGTAGCTAAAGTCAGGAGTCACGCTCCGTAGCCGGGGAATGACCCGAAGCAGTCCCGTCGGATTGCGGAGGTGTTCATGCGCGGCGTTGCCCTGATCATGGCGGTCGGAGGGGTTCTCCTCGCGACGGCCGGTCCCGCACTGGCGGACGGCGGTCTGGAGGTGAACCCCAGCACGGCCTACCGTGGGCAGACCATCGGCATCTCGACCGGCGACAACTGCCGGGACAACGACGGCACCGCGACGGTCTACAGCAAGGCCTTCGGCAAGGTCCAGACGACCGTGCGGGAGGGCGAGGCGGACGTCTCGGTCACGATCCGGTCCAACGTCGAGTACGACGTGTACTCGATCACCCTGACCTGCCATCCGTCCAACCGCAAGATCAGCGGCGCGGTGACCGTCAAGAAGGCGACGCCCAAGCGCTGCTGGCAGGACAGCTACGGCAAGTGGCACGGCAAGTGCTACCACCGCGGCCCCGAGACCGGCTTCGGCGGATCGCTGACCGACGGCCCGACGCCCATGGCGCTGGCCGGGTTCGGGCTGCTCGGCACCGCCTCGATCGTCGCCGCCACGGCGTGGATGCGCCGCGGCCGTGTCTAGGACGCTGCTCGTCGCGGGCGGCCTCGCGGTCGTCGGCCTCGCGGCGGTCTCACGCGGCTGGGAGCACAAGGAGCCGCCCAAGTACCGGGTCTTCGGCGGCCCCGAGGCCATCTGGAACATCCCCGACGGCCGCTCGATGGGGTCGTCGGCGCCGGTCAGGCTGCGGATCCCGACCGCGGGCGTCAACGCCAGGATCGGTGAGATCGGTGAGAACGCCGACGGCGGCATCGCCGTGCCCGCGGCGGCGAAGGCCCGCGAGGCCGCCTGGTTCCGCAGCAGCCCGACCCCCGGAACCCGGGGGTCGTCGATCATCGTCGGCCACTACGACGACGACAAGGGCGGCGCGGTCTTCTACAACGCCTACAAGATCAAGAAGAACGACAAGGTCATGGTCGACCGGGCCGACGGCACCGTGGCGACCTTCGCCGTCGACGCCATGGAGCAGATCAACAAGTCCATGTTCCCGACCCGCCGGGTCTACGGCCGGGTCGGCTACGCCGGGCTCCGCCTGATCACCTGCGGCGGCAAGTTCAACAAGGACCGCCGCCACTTCAGCGACAACGTCATCGTCTACGCCCACCTCACACCGAGGGCGGGCACGGCCGGGAAGCCGGTCAGGTCGACACCGCACCCGCCGCGGCCGGCAGGCCGCTGAGCAGCAGGTCGGTCAGGCTCTCCACCACGGTCTCGCGCGGGACGTCCTGGTTGTCGAGCCACCAGTCACCGGCGTTCTGGACCATCCCGACGATGGCGTGCCCCCACACCTGGCCGCGCGCCTCGTCGTGGAGCCGCCCCTCGTCGATCATCAGCGCGGCGATCTCCTTGCCCAGACCGTGGATCATCGTGCCCATGGCGCTGTGCGTCGCGGTGTCCTCCGCGCTGGCCCGGTGCATGAGGAACCGGTAGAGGTTCAGGTTGGCCGAGATCGTCGCCAGGTAGGTGTCGATGCTGCCGTACACCCTGCCGCGGATGCTCCCCTCGGCCTGGAACCGCTCCCTGATGACCTTGGCGAGCTTCCGGGTGTGGCGCTCCGCGAGCGTCTGGTAGAGCCCGCTCTTGTCGCCGAAGTGCCGGTAGAGGATCGGCTTGCTGACCCCGGCCTCGGCGGCGATCTCCGCCATCGACGCCCCCGGGCCCTCCCTGAGGATCACCGCGTCGGCGGCCTCGAGCAGCGCGCGGCGACGGTCGGGGTCCCTCTGGTGGGTCCGGGTCTCGTTCACACCGACCACCGTACGGCCACCGGCTTCCGGCGGCGGCGGTAGGGTCGTCCCGTGCCCGAAGGTCATGTCATCCATCGTCTCGCGCGGGAGTACGACCGGGCCTTCGGCGGCCGTCCGGTCGCCGCCTCCAGCCCGCAGGGCCGGTTCGCCGAGGGTGCCGCCCTGATCGACGGCCAGCCCGTGACGGGCCACGACGCCCACGGCAAGCACCTCTTCCTCGCCTTCCCCGCCGGATGGCTGCACGTCCATCTCGGCCTGTACGGGGGCGTGTGGTGGGGCGTGCCGCCGGTGCCCGCCCCGGTCGGCCAGATCCGGCTGCGGCTGGCGAACGCCGGGCACTACGCCGACCTGCGCGGGCCGACCACGTGCGAGCTCCTGTCCGAGGGCGAGAAGGCCCTGATCCACGCCCGCCTCGGCCCCGATCCGCTGCGGCCGGGCGCCGACGGCGACCTCGCCTGGAAGCGGATCTCCCGCAGCAGGACCTCGATCGCGGCCCTGCTGATGGACCAGAAGGTGCTGGCCGGGGTCGGGAACGTCTACCGGGCCGAGGTCCTGTTCCGGCACGGCATCGACCCGCGGCTGCCCGGCACGGCCCTGACCGAGCTCGAGTGGAAGGCCGTCTGGAGCGACCTGATCGACCTGATGGCCGAGGGCGTCCGGCTGGGGCGGATCGACACCGTCCGGCCCGAGCACACCCCCGAGGCCATGGGACGCCCGCCGCGCGACGACGACCACGGCGGCGAGGTCTACGTCTACCGCCGGGCCGGAATGCCGTGTTTGGTCTGCGGCTCAGAGGTAAGGACGGAGTCCCTGGTGGCCCGGAACCTGTTCTGGTGCCCGGAGTGCCAGGCCCCTCGATAGGATCAAGTACATGCTTCATGAGCGTGCCGGCCAGCCCGCGCGGCCTTCCGACCTCGTCGACGTCGCCCGTCTCGTGACGGCCTACTACGCGCTGGTGCCCGATCCCGAGGACGTGGCCCAGCGGGTGGCGTTCGGGACCTCGGGGCACCGCGGGTCGGCGCTGAAGTCCTCCTTCAACGAGGCGCACATCCTGGCCACGACCCAGGCGATCTGCGAGTACCGCGCGGGCCAGGGCACCGACGGGCCGCTCTACCTGGGGGCCGACACCCACGCGCTGTCCGAGCCCGCCCGGGTCACCGCGCTGGAGGTCTGCGTCGCCAACGACGTGACCGTCCGCCTCCAGGACGGCTACACCCCGACCCCGGCGGTCTCGCACGCGATCCTGGCCTTCAACAAGGACCGCACCGATCATCTGGCGGACGGCATCGTCGTGACGCCGTCGCACAACCCGCCCGGCGACGGCGGCTTCAAGTACAACCCGCCGCACGGCGGCCCCGCCGACACCGACGCCACCCGGTGGATCCAGGACCGCGCCAACGCGATCATCGCGGGCGGCCTGCGCGAGGTGAAGCGGATCCCCTACGAGCGGGCGCTGGCCTCGGCCGAACGGTACGACTTCCTCGGCACCTACGTGGCCGACCTGCCGAACGTCCTCGACATCGACGCCATCCGCGAGGCGGGCGTCCGGATCGGCGCCGACCCCCTGGGCGGGGCCAGCCTCGAGTACTGGGGCGCGATCGCCGAGCGCCACCGCCTCGACCTGACGGTCGTCAACCCGGTCGCCGACCCCACCTGGCGGTTCATGACCCTCGACTGGGACGGCAAGATCCGGATGGACTGCTCGTCGCCGCACGCGATGGCCTCGCTGATCGCCAGGCGGAGCGCCTTCGACGTGTCCACCGGCAACGACGCCGACTCCGACCGGCACGGCATCGTCACCCCCGACGCCGGGCTGATGAACCCCAACCACTACCTGGCCACGGCCATCTCCTACCTGTACGCCAACCGTCCCGGCTGGCCCGGTCTCGCGGGGGTCGGCAAGACCCTGGTGAGCAGCAGCATGATCGACCGGGTGGCCGACGGGCTCGGCCGCGAACTGGTCGAGGTCCCGGTCGGGTTCAAGTGGTTCGTTCCCGGCCTGCTCGACGGGGCGCTCGGCTTCGGCGGCGAGGAGAGCGCGGGAGCCTCCTTCCTGCGCCGCGACGGCTCGGTCTGGACGACCGACAAGGACGGCATCATCCTCGCCCTCCTGGCCGCCGAGATCATCGCGGTCACCGGGGACTCCCCCAGCGTCCGGTACGCCGGGCTGACCGAGCGCTACGGAGCGCCCAGCTACGCCCGGGTCGACGCCGCCGCGACACGGGAGCAGAAGGCCGTCCTCGGCGCCCTCTCCCCCGAGCAGGTCACGGCCAAGGAGCTGGCGGGCGAGCCGATCACCGCGATCCTCACCGAGGCCCCCGGCAACCACGCCGCGATCGGCGGCCTCAAGGTCACCACCGAGAACGCCTGGTTCGCCGCCCGTCCCTCGGGCACCGAGGACGTCTACAAGATCTACGCCGAGTCCTTCCTCGGCGACCAGCACCTCGCCCAGGTCCAGGAGGAGGCCAGGGCCGTCGTCTCCGCGGCCCTCGGCTGAGGCCCGTGTTCGGCACCGCCGCCGCCGATCTGTGCGCACCGCTGTTCGCCCTGCTGCCGCGCAGTGACCAGCGCAGGGCGGCGGCGCTCTACGTCCAGGGGCTCCTCGAGGTCGAGGGCCGCCGGTCGATCCGGAACATCGCCGCGCTGACCGGCGGCTCGGCGGTGGAGCAGAGCCTGCACCACTTCGTGGCCAAGTCCACCTGGGACTGGCGGCCGCTGATGAAGGCGCTGGCGCGGCGGGTGGAGAGCGAGCTCGGGCCGTCCGCCCTGGTGCTGGCGCCGATGGTCGTCGAGAAGGAGGGCGACCAGTCGGTGGGGGTCGTCTCCGACGTCGTCCCGTGCCTGGACGGGGCCTCAACCACCAGCACGCGATGTCTCTGTGGACGGCCGACGGCACCCGCGGCTTCCCCATCGGCTGGCGGCTCGCCCTGCCAGACCGGTGGGAGGACGATCCGGAGCTGCGCCGCAAGGTCGGGGTGCCCGGCCATCTCGGCCGGGAGAGCATCACCGACTGCGCGATCGCCCTCGTCGAGGAGGCCCGTCCCGAACGGCCCGTCGTCGCCTCCGCGCCCCATCTCGACGTTCCCGTCCTGCTCGGCGCGCTCGCCCGCCGGGGGATCCCGTTCTTGGTCAGGGCGGGCGGCGGCCTCCGGGTCCACCCCACGGGCGAGACCGCGGCCCGGTTCGGCTCCGGGCCCCGCCCGGCCGAGCGGCTCGCCGCCCTGCTGCGTGGGCTGAGCCGTCCGGCCGGTGGCGTTCCGGTGCTGCGGATCCCCGTCCTCCTGGGCCCGCTCCCCATGGATCTCCTGACGATCTGGGCGGACCCCGGCGCGCCGCCGCAGGTGTGGCTCACCGACCTCGCCGCCGGCCGCGCCGATCTCGTTTCGCTGGCCGGGTATCCGGCGGAGCGGCGCAGCAGCCAGGCCAGCGCGGTCTG
Source organism: Actinocorallia longicatena (assembly GCF_039534125.1). Classification (NCBI taxonomy): domain Bacteria; kingdom Bacillati; phylum Actinomycetota; class Actinomycetes; order Streptosporangiales; family Thermomonosporaceae; genus Actinocorallia; species Actinocorallia longicatena. The sequence goes on from NZ_BAAAUV010000001.1 coordinate 635,767, forward strand.
CGCCGGGGTGGCTCCGAGCTCCGCCGCGACCTCCGCGAGCGCTCCCCCGGCCCTGGCGTGCTCACCTGTGGCGATGGGGAAGAACGGCATGAACGCGATCCCGGCGGCGTCGGCCGCGTCCAGGACGGGCTCGTGGTGGCGGGCCGACAGGTTGTACAGGTTCTGCACGGCGCTGATCGGAGCGACCTCCCGGGCCCTGGCCAGGTCCGCCTCGGTCGCCTCCGACAGCCCGATGTGCCGCACCTTCCCCTCGGCCCGCAGCTGCTCCAGGGCGCCGATCTGGTCCTCGAGCGGGACGGCCGGATCGATGCGGTGCAGCAGGAACAGGTCGATCCGGTCGAGGCGCAGCCGGCGGAGACTGAGCTCGGCCTGCTGGCGCAGGTACTCGGGACGGCCGAGCGGGATCCATTCGGCCGCCGACGGTCCCGGCCTGGCCACTCCCGCCTTGGTGACGATCACGAGGTCGCCGGCGTACGGGTGGAGCGCCTCGGCGATCAGCTCCTCGTTGGCGCCGAGCGCGTAGGCGTCGGCGGTGTCGATCAGGTTGACGCCGAGGTCCACGGCCCGGCGCAGCAGCGCGATCGCCCGGTCCCGGTCCGCGGGGCCCCGCCAGACCTCCCCGTCGCCCAGGCGCATCGCGCCGAAGCCGATCCGGTTGACCTTGAGGTCGCCGCCGATGGTGAGAACGCTCATCTTCTTGCCCTTCGTCCTGGGGAGGTCGCGATCACACGGTCCCTCAGGGCGGCGGAAGGCGACAGCGCGGCGACGGCACCTCGTCACCTCCGCCGGACTATGTCAGGTCTGACGGCTCTGTCAGGCCGGGCGGGAGCTAGGGGCTGTTTCAAAGTCGGCGCCCGTGGCGAGCGGCGTCCAGGTGCGTGCCTCGCGGGGGCGGAGGAGGGAGTCGACCTGGTTGGGTCGGCGACCGACGACAACCTCGCGAGGTGCGTGCCTGGGCGCCGCGCAGTAGGGCAGTTGACTTTGAAACAGCCCCTAGTCGAGGGTCTGGGGCAGGACGCGGAGGGCGAGCATCGAGACGTCGTCGCCCATGTCGTCGCCGCAGAAGTCCAGGAGGGCGCGCTCGATGGCGGCGAGGAGTTCGGGGAGGGGGGCGGTGGCCTGGCCGGCGAGGACCTCCATGAGCCGTTCCTCGCCGAAGCGCTGGCGCATGTCGTCGCAGGCGTCGAGGACGCCGTCGGAGTGGAGCAGGAGGGTGTCGCCCTCCTCGAGGAGCACCGACTCGGCCGCGGGTTCGAAGTCCTCGAACAGGCCGAGCGGGACGCCGCCGCCCTCGGTGGTGCGGACCATGCCGTCGGCCTTGATCACGATGATCGGCGGATGACCCGCCGTGGCCACCCGGAGCTCGTTGGCCTCGGTCAGCACCGCGTAAACCCCGGTGACGTACCGCTCCTCTTCGAGAAGGGTCTCGTTGATCATGCTGAGGACCTCGCCGGGCTCGGCCTTCCAGCGGCCGAGCTGCCGGATCCCGTGCCGGGCCGCCGCCGTGACGGCCGCGGCCTCCTCGCCCTTGCCGCAGACGTCGCCGAGCACGAGGCCCCAGCCGTCCTTGGCCTTGAACACGTCGTAGAAGTCGCCGCCGACCTCGACGCCCCGCGTGGCCGCCACGTACTTGGCGGCGACCCTGGCGCCGGGCACCTCGGGCAGCGCCCGGGGCAGCAGGCTGGTCTGGAGGGCCTGGTTGACCTCCGCGCTGCGCCGGTACATCCGGGCGGCGCGGATCACCAGCGCGAGATGCCGGGCGACGCGCTGGACGACGCCCAGGTCGGTGAGGTCGAAGTAGCCCGAGTCCGCCCCGGACGCCAGGGTGATCACGCCCAGGCAGTTCTGGCCGTCCTCGATCGGCACGCACAGCACGGAGGTCGCCCCGAGCATCGCGCAGACCGAGATCCCCTCGGCGGTCTTGCCCAGCAGGCTCAGGTCCTCGACGTGCGGGTGGAGCGTCGACTGCCGGCTCTGATGGACCTCACGGGCCACCGGGCCCGGCTCCAGCCCCTCGACGAGATGGGCCACGGGACGGTCGGCGGGCGGCCCGAACGCCACCTGGCGGCGGAGCTCCGTCCCGTCGAGGACGTCCACGAACGCCCAGTCGGCCAGCTCGTTGGCCAGCAGCCGGGCGCAGCGCCGGACCGCGACGGCCTCGTTGAACACCGGCTCGTCCAGCAGGAGCTCGGTGGCCATGGCCAGGACGTCCATCCGGTGCAGGACGGCCGCGACGGCGGCGTCGCCCTCCTCGGTGTAGCCCGGCACCGGCAGCTTGCCGCCCTTGGGCAGCGCGGCGGCCACGACCAGGGCGTCCATGCCGTCCTTGGCCTCGGCCGAGACCAGGGTCACCACGGCGTCGACCGGCTTCTTGCCCGACAGGAACCGCACCTCGACCTCGGCGCGCTCACCGGTCCTGACCACGGCGGCCAGCTGGGAGCGGAGCGCGGCCCTGGTCTTCAGGTCGCAGAACACCGAGAAGGGACGGCCCGCGACGTACCCCGAGGAGGTGCCCAGGAGCTGGGCCGCCTGGGCGTTGACCCGCCGGACGTCGCCCTCCCTGTCGAGCAGGAACAGCGGAACCGGGGCCGCCTGGAACAGGGTCCGCAGGACGCGGCGCTCCTCGTCGGAGGCGACGCCGCCGTCACCCGTCGCCCGGCCGCCGCCCAGCAGGCGCAGCGAGGTGAGCGCGAGATCGAGCTCGAGGAGCGCGGCGTCGAGCGTGGCCTTGAGGTCGGTCGCGGGCACCGCGGCGGCCTGGCGCAGCTCGCCGATCCGGGTCTCGAGCTCGATGATCTCACGCAGGACGGAATCCTGCGCGGACGGTTCTGGCAATACGGGCTCCGGTGGTGCGTCGGCTGTTCTGCGGGTCTTACGGGGGGACTGCCCGGAGCTAATCAGACGCCGGTGTCTGTCCCGCAACGATACGCCGGGCCAGGACGGTGAGCTTCACGTGCCGGGTCTGGGAGATCCGGCGCAGTTCCTGGAACGCCCGGTCGGCGTCGTAGCCGAAACGGTTCATCAGGATGCCCTTGGCCTGGTCGACGATCGCCCTTGACTCTACTGCGTTCTGCAACTGGACGACGGTCCTCTGGACGCCGCCGTAGTGCTCGGTGTTGGCGATCGCGGTGCCGCCGATCGCCGCCAGCAGGGCGCCCATCGAGGTCTCCGCCGGGTCGAGGACGCCCGGCTGGACGGCGTAGAGCGTCAGGGTGATGATCGTGTCGTCGCGCTCGTAGACCGTGGTGTGGAACGACCGGACCCCCCGCCGGAGCATCGCGGCGCAGTAGCGCGGCCAGCGGGTCTCGGTGAGCGTGTCCTCCGAGCGGACGGTCCTGCGGGTGCGGACGGCGTCCAGCAGCGGGCCCTCGGCGTGGTCGAGCTGGACGTCGATGAGCTCGGCCAGCTCGGGATGGCTCGCGGCGCGCTGCTCGGTGTCCAGATGGCCGTCGAGGCTCCAGCGGGAGCAGGTGGCTCCGGCGCAGCCGGGGACCGCGCGGGCCGACAGCTCGGTGAGCCGCCGCAGCGCGCGGGCCGTCGACCACTCGCGTACCAGGCCGAGCCGGACGACCTCGACCGCGATCTCATCGGAAAGCACGGGGTCCACGGTATCCGCGGTACCCGCTCCCCCGAACCTATTCGCCGATCATGAGGCTTTTCTCTGACCCGTGGCGAGTTCGAACTCCTCGTAGGGATGCTGGAGGGCGCCCAGAGCGACGAGATCGCGCCGGAAGAACAGCGCGAGGGTCCAGTCAAGGGCGACCCTGACCTTGCGGTTGAAGGTCGGCACCCGCGACAGGTGGTAGGTCCGGTGCATCAGCCAGGCGGGCAGCCCGCGCAGCTTGACCCCGTAGATCTGGGCGACGCCCTTGTGCAGCCCCAGGCTGGCCACGGAGCCCGCGTAGGCGTGCTTGTAGGGCTTCAGCCCCTTGCCGTGGAGGGCGGCGTGCACATTGCCGGCCAGGGTGCTCGCCTGCCGGACGGCGTGCTGGGCGTTGGGCGCGGTGAACTCGCCCGGCTTGGTGAGATCGGGCACGGCGGCGTTGTCCCCCGCCGCGAAGACCAGAGGGTGGCCCTCGACGGTCAGCTCGGCGGTCGCCTTGAGGCGGCCCTTGTCGTCCAGGGGGAGATCGGTCTTCTGGAGCAGGGGGTGGGGCTTGACGCCCGCGGTCCAGACGAGGGTGGCGGCGTCGAAGGACTCGCCGTTGCTCAGCACGATGTGGCACTTCTCGGCGGATTCGAGCCGGGTGTTCAGGTAGACCTCGATGCCGCGCTCGCGCAGCCGTTCCACGGTGTAGACGCCCAGTTCGGGGCCCACCTCGGGCAGGATCTTCTCCGTGGCCTCGACCATGACCCAGCGGGGCTTGTCCGTCAGCTCCGGATAGAGCTTGAGGGCGTCCTTGGTCATGTCCTCCATCTCGGCGAGCGCCTCGACGCCCGCGAAACCGCCGCCGACGACCACGAAGGTCAGGGAGCGCCGCCGCTCCTCGGGATCAAGGGTGGCCGCGGCCCGGTCGAGATGGCCGAGCACCTGGTTGCGCAGCAGAATGGCCTCTTCGACGGTCTTGAACCCCACCCCGTGCTCGGCCAGGCCCGGGATCGGCAGGGTCCGGGAGATCGAGCCGACGGCCACCACGAGGACCTCGTAGGAGATCTCGCGGAACTCCGTGGCCGTCACCTGGACCGTGGCCGTCTTCGCGGCCTGTTCGATGCCGGTCACCCGGCCGGTGATCACCTCGCAGCGCTTCAGGACCTTCCGCAGCGGCACGACCACGTGGCGGGGCTCCAGGTTCCCGGCCGCGGCCTCCGGCAGGAACGGCTGGTAGGTCATGTAGGACTCGGGTTCGACCACTGTGATCTTGTATTCACCGCGCTTGAGCGGGCCTCTGAGCTTCCGCTGGAGCTTCAGGGCCGTATAGAGACCGACATATCCGCCGCCAACGATCAAAATGCGCTTCGTCATGTACGGAACGGTGCCCAGCCCCACCGGATCCATGTTCATGATGTTTAGTTCCCGTACATCGGGCACATCCGAGACGACTTGAGAGGGGTGGTCGTCGCAATGACACTCGCAACCGTCGTCTGGTTCATCCTCATCGGCGCCGTGATCGGCGTCCTCGCCCGGCTGATCGTTCCCGGCCGCAACCCCATCGGCGTGATCATGACCGTCCTGGTCGGCATCGCCGGTGCCCTGCTCGGCGGGTTCATCGCCGACGCCATGGGCTCCGGAAGGGCCGTGGCGTTCGTTTTCGCGCTGATCATCGCCGCGGTCGGTGTGGCGGTGCTCACGGGCGTGCAGCCGCGGACCGCCTCGGGCCGCACCACGACCCGACGCAGGCGCGGCCGGTTCTTCTGAACCGTCCTCCCTGAGGATCCGTCTCCCCTGAGGGGCCCGGTGCCGCGCGGTGCGCCGGGCCCTCACGCCTGTCCGGTCCGTACCCCGGTGGGCTTATGTTCGTATGGTGTCGCCTCTCAGCAGCCCCTATCCCCGGCCGGTCCCCCTGATCGGGGACGCCTCGGCCGCCGCTGAACGGGCGGCCGACCCGGCCGCGTGGGCCTTCCCCGGCCCCGCCCGCGAGGCCTTCTACGACGTCGTCGGGGCCCGGCGCGACATCCGCCGCTTCCGCCCCGACCCGGTACCGCCCGAGACCCTCGAGCGGGTCCTGGCCGCCGCGCACGCCGCCCCGTCCGTCGGGCACAGCCAGCCGTGGCGGTTCCTCGTCGTCCGGGACGCCGCCCGGCGCGACGCCGCGGCGCTGATGGCCGAGCGGGAGAAGCTGGCCCAGGCCGACCTGATGGACGAGGAGTCCGGCCGCCAGCTCCGCGATCTCAGCCTGGAGGGGATCCGGGCCGCCCCGCTGGGCGTGGTGGTCTGCTGCGACCGCAGGACCCCGGCGACCGGGGTGCTGGGCCGGGCCACCTTCCCCGACGCCGATCTCTGGTCGTGCGCGTGCGCCATCCAGAACCTGTGGCTGGCGGCCCGGGCGGAGGGACTCGGCCTGGGCTGGGTCACCCTGTTCCGGCCCGAGGAGCTGGCCGCCCTGCTCGGCCTGCCCGACGGGGTGGTGACCCTCGGCTGGCTCTGCCTGGGCTGGCCCGACGAGCGGCCGCCCGAGCCCGGCCTCCAGCGGCGCGGCTGGTCCCGGCGGGCCCCGCTCAGCGAGGTCGTCTTCACCGACTCCTGGCCGGGGAGCGCCCCTCCCCCGCCGCCCTCACGGCTGGCGGCCCCCGACCAGCGGGCCGTGGTGACCGCCCGCGACTCCGGTGACGACCTGCTGACCGTCCCGACCTCGCTCGGGGTCCTGGACACCGTGCTGGACCGGATCCTCGCCGTCCGGCCCGAGGGGGCGGCCGGAGGCACCCTGGTGCTGGCCGCCGCCGCGCACCCGGTCACCCGGCACGGCGTCTCGGCCTACCCGCCCTCGGTCACCGGGGACGTCCTGGCCGCCGCCCGCGAGGGGACCTCCCAGTCGGCGACGGCCGCCCGCGCCGCGGGGCTGGACCTCCACGCGGTCGACACCGGCACCGGCGACGGCGACCTGCTCACCCGCGACGCCCTGACGCCCGCCTCCGCCGCCGCCCTCGTGGAGCGCGGCCGGGCGACGGGCCTCGGCCTGGCCCCGGCGGGCCTGGTGGCCCTCGGCGAGGTCGGCATCGGCAACACCACCCCGGCCGCGGCCCTGGCCGCCGCCCTCCTGGGCCTGCCCGCCGCCGACACCGTGGGCCTCGGCGCGGGCGCGGACTCGGCGATGCTCGACCGCAAGCGCGAGGTCGTCGAGGCCGCCCTGGCCCGGCTGGACGGCCGGGCCGATCCCCTCGCGGTCTGCGGGGGGCCCGAGTTCGCCTTCCTGGCCGGGGTGGTCCTCGGCACCGCCGAGGCCGGCGGGATCGTGGTCCTGGACGGCCTGGCCACGTCGGTGGCGGCGCTGGCGGCCGTCCGGCGCTCGCCCGGGGTGGTCGCCCATCTGGTCGCCGGTCAGCGCAGCCGCGAGCGCGCCCACGGGCTCGTCCTGCGCGAACTGGGCCTGGAACCGCTGCTGGACCTGCGGTTGCGGGCCGGTGAGGGGGTCGGGGCGTGCCTGGCGGCCGGCCTCATCCTGGACGGGCTGCGGATGCGGCGGGAGACCGCGCGGACATCCGCCTGAGCGCCAGGGCCGTGTAGAGGGCGGCGCCGTCGGCGATGACGTCCTCGTCGTAGGCCACGTCGGCGCTGTGGTTGGCGGGGGCCGTCAGCGGGTCCCTGCCGGGCGGGCAGCCGCCGATCGCCGCCAGGGCGCCGGGCACGTCTCCCAGCACGTAGGAGAAGTCCTCCGACCCCGGATAGGGCCTGGCCAGGGTCTCGAACCGGCCGTCGCCCAGGGTCCGCTCGACGGTCTCGCCGAGCAGGGCGGCCTCCGCCGGGTCGTTCTCCGTGACGGGGTAGCCGGGGGCGATCCTCGCGTCGACCGTCAGGTGGTGGGCGGCGGCGATGTTCTCCAGCAGATGGACCACGCCCGCCGTCGCCCTGGCCCTGGCCCGCGGGGAGAAGCTCCGGATCGTCGCCTCGAAGCGGGCCTCGGCCGGGATGACGTTGACGGCCGTCCCTGCGTTGAAGCGCCCGACGGTCACGACCACCGGATCGAAGACGTCGAAGGAGCGGGTGACGAAGGTCTGCAGGGCGGTCACCATCTCGCAGGCCGCCGGCACGGGATCGAGGGCGTGGTGGGGCATCGAGCCATGGCCGCCCCGCCCGCGGACGGTCACCGAGAGGGAATCCGAGGCCGCCAGCATCGGCCCGCCCCTGGTCGTCACCCGGCCCGCGGGGAGCAGCGAGCCGAACACGTGGAGGGCGTAGGCGGCGACCGGGCGGCGCCCCGCGGCGTCCAGGACCCCCTCGGCCAGCATCAGCCGGGCCCCGTGGTCCTGCTCCTCGCCCGGCTGGAACATGAACACGACCGTCCCGGGCAGATCGCGGGCGCTCAGCAGCCGGGCCGCGCCCACGAGCATCGCGGTGTGCAGATCGTGCCCGCAGGCGTGCATGATCCCGTGGAAGCGGGAGGCGAAGGGGATCTCGGCCGTCTCGGTGACCGGAAGGGCGTCCATGTCCGCGCGCAGGAGCACGACCGGTCCCGGACCGCCCTCCAGGACGGCCACGACCGAGCTCAGCGCCCTGCCGGTGGTGATCCGCAGGGGCAGGCCCTCCAGGGCGGCGAGGACCTTCTCCTGCGTCCTGGGGAGCGCCAGCCCGATCTCGGGTTCGGCGTGGAGATCACGTCGCAGCGCGATGAGCTCGTCCGGGTACGGACTAAAATCGGGCGTTCCAAAAGCTGATTCCGACCAGTATTTCATTACGGAGTGTTCTTGTCGCGGCACAATGTGCATGGTCAAGGTCCCGCCTCGCGGGCGCAACCGGCACCGGCGGGTAACCTGCGAAAGTTCCGCGGCAGGACGACCGAGGCGGACGTCGCCCAGATCCTGCTGGTCGCCTCGCGTGCCGGGGAGATGCTGTTGCGCAGCGGCGCGTCGGCCGCCGACACCGTCGCGACCACCCGCAGGATCACCGAGGCGCTGGGCCTGCGCGACTGCCTCGTCGACGTGACCCTCACGGCCCTGTACCTCTCCCACCGCAGCGGGCCCAGGTCCGCGCCGATGACCGAACTGCGGATCATCCGGGGCGCCTCGGTCTCCTACGACCGGATCCAGCGGGTGCACGGCTTCCTGGACGACGTCGAGGCCGGCCGGGTCCCGCTCGGGTCCGCGCTGCGCAGGCTCGACGACCTCGACCGCGAGGGCCCGCTCTACCCCGCCTGGACCGAGACCGTCGCGTGGGCGGCCCTCTCGGGATTCTTCACCGTGATCCTGCGCGGCGGCTGGGTCGTCTTCGTCGCGGCCTGCCTCGCCGCCGCCGTGGTCGACCGGGCCAACCGGTGGCTGTCGGCCCGCGGGGTCCCGGTCTTCCACCGGGCCGTCCTCAGCGGGGCCGCGGCCACGGCCATGGCGACCGGGCTGTTCCTGGCCGGGGTGACCGGCCAGGCGGCCCTGATCGTCGCGGGGGGCATCGCGGTGATGCTGCCGGGGCTCGCCTTCACCGGCGGCGTCCAGGACGCCATCGAGGGCTACCTCGTGACGGCCGCCGCCCGCACCTTCGACGCCGCACTCGTCACCGCCGCCCTGGTGGCGGGGGTCGGCGCGGTGCTCTACCCGGCCGTCCGGATGGGGCTGCGGGTCCCCCAGGTCCAGCCGGGCGGGCTCGACCTCGGCGGCTGGTCCCAGCTCCCGCTCCAGCTCGCCGCCGCCGGGATGGTCTGCGCCTGCCTGGCCCTGTGCTTCCAGGCCAGGGCCTCGGGCCTGGTCACCGCGTTCGGCTCCGGGGCGCTCGGCTGGGGCCTGTTCCTCGTGCTCTGGCAGCACCTGGACGTCCCCATGACGATCGCGGCGGCGCTGGCCTCGGTCGTCATCGGGATCTACGCCCGCCTCCTCGACCGGTTCGCCGGTCTCCCCGGCCCCCTGACGGTCGTCGCCGGGATCGCGCCGATGGCCCCCGGCTACGTGATCTACCAGGGGATGCTGCACCTCAGCCACGGCGACACCGCTCCGGGCGTCCAGGCCATCGGCCAGGCCGTCACCGTCGGCCTGGCCCTCGCGGCGGGCGTCACCTTCGGCCAGATGACCGCTGGACTGGGAGTGCGCTCCAAGATCTAGGCTGGTCCCGCGAGTCCGACCGATATCTGGGGGTTCAGTCATGCACAAGGTCACGCTGGGAAGCCAGGGCCTCACCGTTTCCGCTCAGGGCCTCGGCTGTATGGGGATGAGCCAGTCCTACGGGCCGGCGGATGACACGACCTCGATCGCCACGCTGCACCGGGCGATCGAGCTGGGGGTGACACTGCTGGACACCGCCGACATCTACGGGGCGACCGGGATCTACGGGTTCGGGGCGAACGAGAAGCTGCTCGGGTACGCGCTCGACGGCCGGCGCGACGAGGTGCAGATCGCCACGAAGTGCGGCATCCAGGACATCAACCCGGAGCAGAGCTCGAAGTTCACCCTCGGCGCCGCCCCCGCCTATGTGAAGCAGGCCTGCGAGGCCTCGCTGAAGCGGCTGCGGACCGACCACATCGACCTCTATTACCTGCACCGGGTCGACCCGGCCACCCCGATCGAGGACACGATCGGGGCCATGGCCGAGCTGGTGGCCGAGGGCAAGGTCCGCTACCTGGGCGTCTCGGAGACCACCGCCGAGCAGCTCGAGCGGGCCCACGCGGTGCACCCGATCAGCGCGATCCAGTCGGAGTACTCGCTGTGGACGCGCGGCATCGAGGACGAGGTGCTGCCCGCCGCGCGCCGCCTCGGCATCGGGATCGTGCCGTTCTCCCCGCTCGGCCGGGGCTTCCTGACCGGATCGCTCGGCGCGGACGCCACCTTCGGCAAGGGCGACTTCCGGGCGAGCAACCCGCGCTTCAGGGCCGAGAACGCCGACGCCAACCAGTCGCTGGTCGAGGTGATCCGCGAGGTCGCCGCCGCCCACGAGGTCCTCCCCGGCCAGGTCGCCCTCGCCTGGGTCCACTCGCGCGGCGACGACATCGTCCCGATCCCCGGCACCAAGCGCAGCACCTACCTGGAGCAGAACGCCGCCGCGGCGGAGCTCAAGCTCACCGGGGACGACCTGGCCCGCCTCGCCACCCTCGCCGACGCGGTCTCCGGGGCACGCTACTGATCGATTTCCGATAACCGTCGGGTCACGGGTCCAACCGGAGGCCTTACGAGCGCGTCGAACCGGGCAGAGTGAACGGGAAGGAGCCGTCGCATGCCTGAGGTCGCACCGCTGCAGCCAGGAGATCCCGCCTCGATCGGCGGGTACCGGCTGACGGGCCGCCTGGGCGAGGGCGGCCAGGGGGTGGTGTACCTCGGTACGGGCCCGAACCTCGAGACGGTGGCCGTCAAGCTGCTGAGCGCCCATCTCGACGGGATGGCGCGGCAGCGCTTCGTCCGCGAGGCGGCGGCCACCAAGCGGGTCGCCCGGTTCTGCACCGTGCAGGTCCTCGACGCCGACCTCGAGGGCGACCGGCCCTACATCGTCAGCGAGTACATCCCGGGGCCGTCGCTCGCCGAGTACGTGACGGCCGACGGGGTGATGAGCGGCGGAGCGCTGGAACGCCTGGCCATCGGCACCCTGACGGCCCTCGCGGCGATCCACACCGCCGGGGTCGTCCACCGGGACTTCAAGCCGCACAACGTGATCCTCGGCCCGGACGGCCCCCGGGTGATCGACTTCGGGATCGCCAAGGCCCTCGACACGGCCGCCTCCAGCACCGTGCCGAGCGGAGTGATCGGTACCCCTGCCTACATGGCCCCCGAGCAGATCAGGGGGATGGCGCTCGGCACCCCCGCCGACGTCTGGGCCTGGGCGTCGACGATCGTGTTCGCCGCGACGGGCGTGCCGCCCTTCGGCACCGACAGCATCCCCACCGTGGTCGGCCGGATCCTGCACGCCGATCCGAACCTCGGCTCGCTCGCCGCGCCCGTCCGCGACCAGGTCGCGGACGCCCTCGGCAAGGGGCCCGCGCAGCGGCCGTCCCCGCACGACCTGCTCATGCCGCT